>JACQUA010000079.1 GCA_016210565.1 Chloroflexota bacterium | reverse complement strand
GGGTGGAGGTGGTGGTGGGGCGGGCGGAGGAGCTGGGGCGTTCGCCGGACCACCGGGAGAAGTCCGACCTGGTGCTGTGCCGGGCGGTGGCCGGCCTGGCCGCGCTGGCCGAGCTGTGCCTGCCCCTCTGCCGGGTGGGGGGGCGCTTCATCGCCCATAAGAAGGGGGATATCGCTCTGGAGCTGAAGGAGGCAGAGGCGGCCATAAGGGTGATGGGCGGGGCGCCGGCCCGGGTTGTCCCGGTCCGGCTGGAGGGGCTGGGCGATGACCGCGTCCTGGTGGTCATCGACAAGGCAAGGCCCACGCCGCCCGGGTATCCGCGAAGGCCGGGGATGCCGGAGAAGAGGCCGGTCAGAAGTTTAGAAGGTTCGTAAAGTTTGTAAGGTTCATAAGGTTCCCCGTCCGCCGGATGGCAGATTGCAGATTGGCAGGTTCCCCGCCGTAGCGGCACGCTGCCGCGTGCCCGTCGATCGCAGATTACATAAAACAGATTCCCTCCCTGGAGGGAATGCGCACCACTAATCTGCACAGCGTTATAGCACGAAGAAGTGCATCGTTTTGTGCTATAATCGAGCCTTGGAGAGAACATAATGAGAACTACTCTGGACATACCGGAAAAGGTGCTGTCCGAAGTGGTGCACATTTCCGGGAACAAGAAGAGCGAGGCGGTGCGCGTGGCCCTGGAGGAATACATCCGGGAGCACGCGTTGAAACGCTTACTGAGCCTGCCGGGCAAAATAGACATCGAGGTCGTCTCGCGGGAGTTGGAACAGCTAGAACTTGGAAGAATGACGAAATTCGAATGACGAATGACCGATGAAACTCCAAGTTCCAAACTCCAAATTCCAAACGATCATCCATGCACCAGCAGCGCGCCATGAAGGATGAAAATGGGTTGTCATTGCGAGGAACGAAGTGACGAAGCAGTCTCCCGGATGGCCAGCGAACCAGTCCGCTTTGCGGACTCTCGCAAAGCGGAGGGGATTGCTTCGCTTCGCTCGCAATGACGTTTTCTGAGCAAACCGGAACTTTTAATCTCCAGAACGCCGCCTCGGGCCTGGTTTGGAATTTGGTTCTTAGAACTTGTTTGGTCGTCTGTCATTCGGGCCTGGTCACTCCTATCCGGCTGGTCCCAATTCCGGCTCTCGCAGGCACTGCGTCCTGCGCTACTGGTCAATTGTGATTCGGGCTGCGTCATTTCCCGCTTTGATTGGTCATTCGTCATTCGGACTTCGTCATTCCTTCCGGGTTTGGCCTTGATGCCGCATTTATGATAATATTGCCTGTCAAAACTCCTATGGAATGAGGCAGTCCGTCCTTCGCGGACCGGGGTGCCCTTTACATAACATCTTTGCACATCAAGGAGACTCTTACTAATGGACAGCGACCATAAGATGATAGTCTGGTTCGATGAGGTGGGGAAAGCAGACCTGGCCCTTGTGGGCGGGAAGGGCGCTAATCTCGGCGAGCTGACCCGCGCCGGAATCCCGGTCCCTCCCGGGTTTATTGTTACCTCTGAGGCATATTATTCGTTTTTGCATAACTCCCGGCGTCTCGACGATCTGAAGGCGCTCCTGGATTCCGTAGACCCGAACAACAACAAGGAGTTGCAGGAGATTGCCGAGAAGGTGCAACAGATCATCCGCAAGTCCCCCATGCCGCCGGAAATCAGCGAGGGCATCCGGCAGTCTTATGGCAAGATGGGGCGGGGAATGGTGGCGGTCAGGTCCTCCGCCACGGCGGAAGACCTGCCCGAGGCCTCCTTCGCCGGGCAGCAACGCACTTTTCTCAATGTCCACGGCGGGGAAGACGTGGTCGCCGCGGTGCAGGACTGCTGGGCCTCCCTGTTTGAAGCCCGGGCCATCTTCTACCGCATCCATCATGGTTTTGACCACCTGAACATCGGCATCGCCGTGCCGGTCCAGCGCATGGTGCAGAGCGACGCCTCCGGGGTGATGTTCACCCTGGACCCGGTGACCAGCAATCAGATAATAGTAGTTATCGAAGCCGTGCTGGGCTTGGGGGAGACCATCGTTTCCGGCGAGGTGACGCCGGACCTCTACAAGGTGGACAAGAAGGACCTGCGGATCATCGATAAGAAGCTGAGCAAGCAGGACTGGAAGCTGATGCGGAACCCGTGGCGGGACGGCAAGACCGAAGCCAACGTGAAGGTGGAGATTCCCCCCGGCGAGCAGGCGAAGCAGCACATCCAGGATGCCCAGATTATCGCCCTGGCCCAGATCGGCAAGCAGATAGAGGACCTCTATCACTTTCCCCAGGATATAGAATGGGCTATTGAAGGGAACAAGATATTCATCGTTCAAACGCGGCCGGTGACCACCGTGAAACCCCTGGAAGAGGGCGAGGCCGCGCCGGAAATCCAGGGTGAGGTGCTGTTGACCGGCCTGGCGGCCAGCCCGGGGGTGGCGGTGGGGAAGGTGCAGATCGTCGCCGAGGTCTCGGACATAGATAAGGTGAGGCCGGGCGATATCCTGGTGGCGCCGATGACCACCCCTGATTTTGTGCCGGCCATGGAAAAAGCCGCCGCCATCGTAACGGATAGAGGCGGCAGCACCTCCCACGCGGCCATTGTGAGCCGCGAGATGGAAATTCCCTGCGTGGTCGGCACCGGCAGCGCCACGAAGACCCTGGCCAACGGGACGCTGATCACCGTGGACGGCAGCACGGGGAAAGTCTTCCAGGGGAACTGCGTGACCGATGAGTTCAAGTTCTTGACCTTGAGCGCCGGCATCCCCCGGGAGAAGATCAAGACCATGACCAGGGTCTATGTGAACCTGGCCGTGCCGGGGAGGGCGGCTGCGGTGTCCGCCAGGGACGTGGACGGCGTTGGGCTCCTGCGCGCCGAGTTCATCATCACCCATCGCGTGGGCGAGCACCCCCTCCACATGCTCAGCCAGAAGAGAGGGCCCGAGTTCATTGAAAAGCTGGCCGAAGGCATCGGGACCATCGCCAGGGCGTTTAATCCCAGGCCGGTGGTCTACCGGACCACGGACTTCAAGACCAACGAGTACCGCAACCTGCAGGGCGGCAAGGAATACGAGCCGGTCGAGGAAAACCCGATGATCGGCTACCGCGGGTGCTCCCGGTATGTGTCCGAGATCGACGCTTTCCGGCTGGAGATCGAGGCCGTCAAGGCGGTACGCAAGAACTACAGCAATGTCTGGATGATGATCCCCTTTGTGCGCACCGTGGAAGAATTGTCGGAGACCAAGCGCATCCTGGAGAAGGAAGGCCTGCACCAGTCTCCGAACTTCAAGCTGTGGATGATGGCCGAGGTGCCCTCCAATGTGTTCCTGATCGACGAGTTCATCAACACCGGCATCGACGGCATTTCCATCGGGTCCAATGACCTGACCCAGTTGATACTGGGAATCGACCGCGACAGCGAGAGGCTGGCGAAGAAATTCGACGAGCGCAATGACGCGGTAATGATCGCCCTGGAGACCCTGATCAAGGCGGCCGTCAAGGCGGGCATCACCTCGTCTATCTGCGGGCAGGCGCCCTCGAACTATCCGGAACTGACCGAGAAGCTCGTGGAGTGGGGGATTACCTCGGTATCAGTGAACGTGGACAAGATCGAGAAGACCCGCCGCATTATCTCCGAACTGGAAGAAAGGCTGATGACGCCTTCGCGGCTCAAGCGGCTGACGCGGAGTTGGGACTGACCACCGGTACCACAGGCCTCCGTGCCTGTGAGCCATTATTTTCATTCTTGATCGTATTTGACCGACCGGCCATGGCTGATTGATTTTGCGTTCTGCGCTCTCTGCCTGAATGGAGACAGGCTGGAAAGCCTGTCTTACTATGATTCATCTTCATGTTCGGGAACGCCTCGAAAGCGAAGAGGAGGAGCGTCTTTCCCCGTTCGCAGTAAAGAGCCGGCGCAGCAGGGGGAGGGACAGGTACGAGGAGCCCAGCCCGGTTCGGACCGAGTTTCAAAGGGACCGCGACCGCCTCATCCACAGCAAGGCCTTTCGCAGGCTGAAACACAAGACCCAGGTCTTCATCGCCCCCGCCGGCGACCACTACGTGACCCGCCTCACCCACACCCTGGAGGTGTCCCAGATCGCCCGGACCGTCGCCCGCGCGTTGAGACTGAACGAAGACCTGACGGAGGCCATCGCCCTGGGACATGACCTGGGACATACGCCGTTCGGACACGTTGGCGAAGACGTGCTCAATGAGCTGTTTCCGGGCGGTTTCCGCCACAACGAGCAGAGCCTCCGGGTGGTGGAAGTGGTGGAAAACGGCGGCCAGGGACTGAATCTCACCTGGGAGGTGCGCGACGGGATACTGAACCACTCCAAGCCCAGGGAAAGCCTTATGGGACAGATAGACGCCGGAGGCAGCACCCTCGAGGCCAGGGTCTGCAAGCTGGCGGATAGCGTGGCCTACATCAATCACGATACCGCCGACGCCATCAGGGCCGGGCTTATCGGCGAAAACGATCTCCCGGGTCTGGCGGTGGATCGCCTGGGCAGGACCTCGTCAGAACGCATCAATACGCTGGTTATCGATATCATCGATTATGCTTTTGCAGGGGGAGGCCTTGCACATACGCAAGGGGAGGCCTTGCGGATAGGGATGAGCCGGCCCGTCCTGGAGGCTGCGGATACGCTGAGGGATTTTCTCTTCCGGGAGGTCTACACCAGGACGAGCGAAGACGAACTGGCGCAGGAAGCCAGGGAAGTGGTACGCTTTCTGTATCGCCACTTTGTGGAGCATCCCGGGGAACTGCCGGCGGAACTCCAGGCAATGGAGGGCAGCGCGGCGCGAAAAGCGGTGGACTACGTGGCGGGCATGACGGACCAGTTCGCGCTGAATACGGCAAAGCGATTGGAAGAATGGAAGATTGAAAGATTCTAAGATTCGAAGATTGCAGATTACAGGTTCCCCGCCCCGGCGGTACCACAGGCCACCGTGCCTGTGAGCGCTGGATTTTGAACACGGCAGATTTGTCCTGTTAACAAACGATAGCAGGCCACCCCGGGTGGCGCCGGGCTAAAGGGCACTGGCAAAGATATATTGGCATCGGCCTGGTTCATCGCTCCCAGGCACGGAGGCCTGTGGTACTGACGAGGGCGCTGCTCCTGCCCGCACAGGCACGGTGGCCTGTGGTACTGGACTAACATGTCTGTCATTGACGAAGTAAAGCAGAAAATAGATATCGTGGACCTGGTGTCCGGATACGCCACGCTTCAGAAGGCGGGCCGGAACTTCCGGGCGCTGTGCCCATTCCACGGGGAAAAGACGCCTTCGTTTTTCGTTTTCCCGGAGCGGCAGAGCTGGCACTGCTTCGGGAGTTGCGGTACGGGCGGCGATATCTTCTCCTTCGTGATGAGAAAAGAGAACGTGGACTTCGGCGAGGCGCTGCGGCGCCTCGCCGAACGCGCCGGCGTCCAGCTTGCGCCCGTCTCCCCCAGGGTTGAGGAGGAAAAAGAGGAAGTCCTCAAGCTCCGGCAGATCAACCTCCTCGCGGCGCAGTTCTTCCACAACGCCCTGGTCAATACCGAGGAGGCCCGGCCGGTCCGCCAGTACCTGGAGAAGCGCGGCGTTTCGACGCCAAGCGTGGAGGGATTCCAGCTTGGATATGCGCCGAAGGGCTGGGACCACCTGCTGAATTATCTCAAGGGCAAGGGCTATCCGGAAAAAGAGGTTGTGGCGGCGGGTCTGGCTATCGAAAGGGAGTCCGGCGGCAGGCACGACCGTTTCCGATACCGCTTGATTTTCCCCATTCGGGACGGCAAAGGCAACGTGGCCGGCTTTGGCGGCCGCTCCCTGGACGATACCATGCCGAAGTATCTTAACTCGCCGCAGACCGTTATCTTCGATAAAAGCGGCCTCCTTTACGGCCTGGACCGGGCCGGTCCGGCCATACGCAAGGCCGACCAGGCGATCATCGTCGAGGGCTACATGGATGTAATAATCGCGCACCAGTACACGTTTTCTAATGTCGTGGCCAGCATGGGCACGGCCCTTTCGGAGAAGCACATTTTCAGCTTGAAAAAGTTGACCAGGAACGTCGTTCTGGCGCTGGACCCCGACACGGCCGGGGAGACGGCCACCCTGCGCGGGCTGGAAGTGGCCGCGGAAGCCTTCGATCAGAAGACCGTGCCGGTGCCGTCGTGGGACGATTCCATCAGGTACGAAAGAGTGCTCGACGCCGAAATCAAAGTGGGGGTGCTGCCCCCGGGGAACGACCCCGACGAATTGATCATCAAAAGCAGCCAGGAATGGGAGGCGGTGATCAAGGCCGCGAAGCCTTTGACGGACTACGTCTTCGACGTGGCCGCCAGCCGCTACGACCTGTCCTCCGCCGCGGGGAAATCGAAGGCCGCGGAGTACCTGCTGGGCGTCATCGACCAGATCAAAGAGCCTATTCGGAGGATGCATTACCTTCAAAAACTGGCCAGGTTGGTCCAGGTGGAGGAAAAATCCCTGGAGGCCATCATCAGCAGGAAAAGCGCCGCTCCCTTCAAAAAGACCGGGTTCCAGCAAGGCCCGGCGGCATCGCCGGCGACCCCCACCACCCGGGGCGTCGTCTCCAGACCCCTGGAGGCCTATTGCCTGGCCATGCTGCTGCGCTGGCCTGAACTCAGGGAAGACGCGGTGGAGTTGACGCCGGAACTATTTGAGAGCAGCGAGAACCGGGTGATCTTTGAGGGCTGGCTCGCGAGCCCGGACCTGGACAGCGTCAAAGAAAGGACCATCCCCTCGCTCAGGGAACACCTGGCGGGGTTGCTGGGCCGGACTTTTCCTGCTTCCGCTCCGGAGGAAAGGCAAAAGGCTCTAAAAGATTGTATACTACAATTGAGAGAAAGGTACTTGAAAAGCCTCAAGGTCAAGGAGTCTATCGTTTTGGCGGGGCCGCCAGGCGATGACCAACCCAGAATCATAGAGAATATTAAGACGAATCGCGAACTGAAAGAACTTCAGGAAAAAAGATGCATTCCAAGGGGGAAGAAAACAAGAGGGTGACCATGGCTGACAAGCAGAAACCAAGAATGACGAAAGAAAAGCTAGAAAAGCCGGCAGCGGCCAGAGTTATCGTTCCCGTGGATAAAGAAGAAGACGAAGAGACAGTCGCCGATGACATCGAGGCGGAAGGGGAACTTCCTCCCGGGGAGCGGGGATTTGCGGCGCTGGAGGCTGTCCCCGGCGAGGAGGAGGGGGAAGCCGGCCATGGGAAAATCCTGGCCATCATCGAGGACAAAGGTGAGTTCACCCCTGGTTTCTGGGCGCCCGAAGTGCCGGCGGAAATCGAAAAGGAGGCCGGGTTGGGCCTGGGGCTGGCCGGCCAGGAAGTGGTCGATGATCCGGTGCGCCTGTACCTCAAAGAGATCGGCGGGGTGAAGCTGCTGACGGCGGAAGAGGAGAAAATGCATTCCCGGAAGATGGAAGAGGGGCGGTACCTTTCCAGGATGGAAGGACAGTGGTTCCAGAAGAACGGCCGGCATCCTTCGGCGGCGGAGCTGATGGTGGTTATCCTGGAGGAATACTGCGAGGCCGGTGATTTCATGGGGGTCATAGAAGACCATCTTAACCTCTCCCGGGCGGCTAATTTCAAGGAACTGTTCGCCACCGGACGGGTTCGCGCCGCCATCAGCGGGGAAATCGATATCAATCTGGTTAAGGCCATCGCCCAGAAGACGGAGAAGAGCCTGAGCGAGGCGGAGCATGCCCTGATCAAGCTTTCGGTAGACGCCCGTTTGCTGCCGGACGACGTGTTGAAGCTCATCGGGGAGAGAAAGGGGTTTGCTGACCTCAAGAATTACATGCGTAGCAAGACCTTCCAGGAGAAGCTGAAGGCTCTCGAAAGGTCTCTGGGGGTCCATTTCAGGAGGGTGAAACATGATGGTCTTCGGGCCGAAAGGCACCTGACCGAGGCCAATCTGCGTCTGGTCGTCAGCGTGGCCAAGAAATATATCGGGCGCGGCATGTCCATGCTCGACCTGATCCAGGAGGGCAACATCGGCCTGATCCGGGCAGTGGAGAAGTTCGACTACCGCAAGGGCTATAAGTTCAGCACCTACGCCACCTGGTGGATCCGGCAGGCCATCACCCGGGCTATCGCCGACCAGGCCCGGACCATCCGCATTCCCGTTCACATGGTGGAGACCATCAATAAGCTGATGCGGGTCAGCAGGCGTCTCGTCCAGGAGTACGGCCGGGAGCCTTCCCACGAGGAGCTTTCCAAAGGTATGGAGATCACGCCCACCAAAGTCAGGGAGATAATGAAGATTTCCCAGGGACCGTTGTCCCTGGAAACACCCATCGGCGAGGAAGAGGACAGCCATCTGGGCGACTTCATCGAAGACCGCAGCGCCATGCCTCCGGTGGAGGTGGCTTCCTATCAACTGCTGAAAGAGCAGATAGATAGCGTGCTGTCTTCTCTGAACGATAGGGAACGAAGGGTGCTCCAGCTCAGGTTTGGTCTGGAAGACGGCCGGACCCGGACGCTGGAAGAGGTGGGCCAGGAGTTCCAGGTGACCCGGGAGAGGATACGGCAGATCGAAGCTAAGGCCCTGAGAAAGCTGCGCCACCCCACCCGCAGCCGGAAACTGAAGGACTACCTGGAATAGGGTTCATAAAGTTTGTAAAGTTTATAAGGTTCATAAGGTTAGAAGGTTTGCAAGAATCAAGAATCAAAAGTCAAAAATCAAAATGACAAAGCAAAATGAAAAGAGTATCGGCGCGGCTGTTCCTCTGTGCCATTGTCCCTTCCGCCAGGAGGTGGCTGCCGGTTCGGATCGCTTTGGTAGCGGGCGCTACGTTTTTGGATTCTAATCTGTCGTTTTGCATGATGGATTCTTGACATTTGAGTTTGCTCCGAAAATGTCACCCTGAGCCGGAGCCCTGAGCGAAGCGAAGGAGCAGGCGAAGGGTCTTTACGCCCCCCGCTCCGAAAGATTCTTCGACTACGCTCGCTGCGCTCGCTTCGCTCAGAATGACAGCGTAGCCATTTTCATCCTTGGTGGTGCGCCATCAGCGCATAGTTGATTGTTTTAGAAAGGCCCAAATGGTAAAGAATATCCTTGCCGGCATTGGCGTCCTGGCCATCGTTATCTTCATCGCCCTGGCCATCGGTGTGTTTGTGGTGGTTCCCCGGCTGCTCAAAGCGGAACCGTTCACTCTCAAGCCCGATACGAGCTATTCCCGCGAGGGGGTGGTGGTATCTCTGGTTGTAACTGAAGGGGACATCAACGCCAAGCTGGCAGAGAACCCTCAGATAGCGGAGGCTGTCGGGCGCGCGTTGGCCGGCACCCCGGTGGGCGAGGTGAAGACGAGGAATCTCCGCGTTAAGCTGGAAAGGGACCGCCTGACCGCCGCGATCGACGCCGATATCTGGAAGGACGGCACCTGGGTCACGGGCACCCTCAGCGGTAAGGTATTTCTGGCCGGCGGTAAACCGGCCGTCGAGCTCGACCGGATCACCATAGGCGTTCTTCCCTTCCCCGCGTCCTTGATGCCCCGGGTCAACTCGGAGCTCAACGGGCGCATCCAGGCGATGGACCTGAAGCTGCCGGTAGATTTGAGAGAGATCAGGATCGATGACGGCAAGATTACGGGCATCGCCACGGTGGACATGAGGACGCTGCAGATGCCGGCGGGGGTTATGGGGAGGTGAGGGGGGGTTAGAAGGTTAGAAAGTTCATAAGGTTTATAAGGTTCCCCGCCCCGCTGTAGCGGCACGCTGCCGCGTGCCCAGGTTTGAAGTTCCCTGAGTTATTGAGTTCCCCTCCCCCCACCCTCCTGGCCAGCTTTGTCGTTACGCCCTTCGGTTTGGTGGGTTGGCGCAGCCGCCCGGCTTCCCAACCGCTCCGTTGTGCATAACCCACCCTACGCGGCTATGGGGTGGGGAATCTGCACTCTGTAGTCGGCGGGCACGCGGCAGCGTGCCCCTACGGGTTGGGAATCTTAGAATCTGAGTGGGAAGTTGACCTTCTTGCCCGAGGCCATTTGCCTCATCAGCTTCTGCATTTCTTGGAACTGGTTCAAGAGCTGGTTAACCTGCTGGATGGTTGTTCCACTGCCCTGCGCGATGCGCCGGCGCCGCTTGCCGTCGATGATCGCGGGCTCGCGCCTCTCGCCGGGGGTCATCGACAAAACAATCGCTTCGACGCGTTTTAGTTGCTGTTCATCCACAGCCGCCTGAGGCAGGCGCTTGCTGATGCTGGCGAAGCCGGGAATCATGTCGACCAGGCTGGACAGGGATCCCATCTTCTTGAGTTGCTTGAGCTGGTCCAGGAAGTCCTCCAGGTCGAAAGCGGCCGTCTTTATCTTCTTTTCCAGTTCCCTGGCTTTCTTTTCGTCAAAAGCCTTTTCCGCTTTTTCGATCAGAGTGAGCATGTCTCCCATCCCGAGGACCCGCGAAGCCATGCGTTCCGGGTGAAAAGGCTCCAGGGCGTCTGTCTTCTCGCCGACGCCGATGAACTTGATGGGCAGGCCGGTGACCGACTTGATGGAAAGGGCCGCCCCACCCCGGGCGTCGCCGTCCATCTTGGTCAGGATCAGTCCCGTCAGTCCCACTTTCGCGTTGAACTCCCCGGCCGCCCGCACGGCATCCTGGCCGGTCATGGCGTCCACCACCAGCAATACCTCCCCTGGCGCCACCGCGGCCTTGATATCCGCCAGCTCTTTCATCAGTTCGTCGTCGATGTGCAGGCGGCCTCCCGTATCCAGGATGAGCCAGCTCGCGGCTCGTTCCCGGGCGGCTTCCACAGCATTCCCGCAAATGGCCAGGGGCTGGCTGGAAACGCCTTCGGAGTAGACAGGAATATTCAACTGTTTGCCGAGGACGGTGAGTTGCTCGATGGCCGCGGGGCGGCGGGTGTCGGCGGCGACCAGCATCGGGCTCTGCCCGGAATGGCGTAGATAGAGGGCCAACTTGGCGGCGGTGGTGGTCTTACCGGAACCCTGGAGGCCCACCAGCATGGCGATGTGGGGGGTGTGGCCGCTGTAGTTGAGGGTGGCGTGCGAGCCGCCCAGGATGTTGACCAACTCCTCGTTGACGATCTTGACGATTTGCTGGCCCGGCGACAGGCTTTCCAGCACGGCGGCGACTAGGGAGCGCTCCCTGACCGTGGCCAGGAAGTCCTTGACCACCTTGAAATTGACGTCGGCTTCCAGGAGGGCCAGCCTCACTTGTCTCAGGGCCTCGTCAACGTCCTTTTCGCTCAGCTTCCCTTTGCCGGTCAGCCCCTGGAAAACCTTGCTCAGTTTTTCGGTTAATGCTTCAAACATATTTGAACCTTACGCCAGGATGGCTTCAGCCTTGCGCGGGCCTTTTTTCACAACCCTTTGTAAGTATCCTCGCTACGGCGGGCGACCCTGACCACGGTGACGGCGTTTTCCTTATCGTCTACGGTGTAGACTATTCTAAAGTTGCCTGCTCGAAGGCGCCAGAGGCCGCTGTCGGCCAGTTTCTTGACTTTGGGAGAACGGGGATTCTCTTCCAGTCCATCTATGGCCTGGGAGATTTGCTCGAAATCCTTTCCGGAGAATTTGTCGAGCTGTTTCCGGGCGTCCCGGCGGAGCTTGACTTCATAGGTCACTCCCGGCATCCCCTTTCCCTCGTCGCCGGTCTCGATATTGCCTCCAGCTAACGGTGCCCCTGGCTTCGGTGAGAGATCGCAGGCCTTCCCGTATGTCCTCTTCATCCTCCAGGACTTCTATGGCAGCATCCCGGATAAGTTTGGCCATGGATGTTCGTCGCTCAAATGCTACACGGCGGAGACCTTCGTGCTGCTCGGGAGTTAGAAGAATGGTGGTCCTTTTTGTGATGGGCATGGGTTTCTTGCCTCCGGGATGCATAGTAACATACATGCATACCTGTGTCAAAAAGGGGTACCGGGCCATTTGAATCCAGAGACCCGTTGGGGGTGGTCGCCGGCGGGCACTCGGCAGCGTGCCGCTACGGGTATTGGATCGGAATGCCGGGGAATGCGGGCCGGCAGTTCCCTGCATCGCCGGAAACGGATGTGCTACAATTCCTGGCATTGAGGCATGCTTTGAAAGAACCACGAAAGAGCACGAAAATGACGAATGATGAATCTCATCAATGCTCGGTCGGCCAAGCACTATCAAGCATGAAAACGGCGCCACACAGTCACGGAGGCCTGTGGCACCGGGGTAGGCTCGCTTGATACCGCTTGTTCTTCGGCTGCGCAATTTCATGTGCTACAAGGACAACGTGCCGCCGCTGTCCTTCGAAGGCATGAGGCTGGTGTGCCTGTGCGGGGACAACGGCAATGGCAAATCGGCGCTGCTTGACGCCATGACCTGGGCGCTCTGGGGACGGGCGCGGGGGAGGACCAATGATGAACTGCTCCACACCGGCCAGAGCGACATGGAAGTGGACCTGGAGTTCGCCGTGGGGGAACTGCTCTACCGGGTGGTGCGGAAGTACTCCCGCTCGAGGGTCAACCGGCCCGGCTATGGCAGCCTGGACTTCCAGATGAGGAACAACGATGGCTATGTCCCCATGAGCGGGGCCACGATACATGAAACCGAAGCCGGCATCAAGAAAGTTCTCCGCACCGACTACGACACGTTCATCAACAGCGCCTATCTTGTCCAGGGCCGGGCCGACGAGTTCACCCAGAAGCGGCCGGCGGAACGTAAACAGGTGCTGGCCGATATCCTGGGCCTTTCTTTGTATGACAGCTACGAAGAAATGGCGAAGGCGGCTCGCCGCGACCGCGAGAAGGACAGGATCGCTCTGGACCGGGAGATAGAACTGAAGGCGAAGAAACTGGAGGAAATGGACGGCTGCCGCTCGGAGTTCGACAGGGTGGAAACCGGGCTGGCCGACCTGGAACAGCGCATGGCGGCGCACCAGGCTGAAATGGAGTCCCTGGAGAAGAGCAAGGGGGAGCTGGAGGTCAAGAAGGGACAGGTGGAGGTGCTGGGGCGGGGGCTGAAGGATCTGGAACTGGAACTGGCTGCCGCCCGCCAGCAGGTCCAGGACCATGCCGAAAAAGTGAGGCGCTTTGAGCTGGCCCTGGCGCAGGAACAGGAGGTGGAAAGAGGGTACGGCGAGTGGCGCAGGCTGACGGAGGAAAACGCCGGATGGAACGAAAAGCTGCGCCTGGGGCTTGACCTGACCCGGCGAATAAACGAACTGGACAGGCGAATAGGAGAGGCCCGCGCCCGGTTCGAGAAGGAAAGGGAGATGGTATGCCGGGAGATGGCCGACGCGGAAAAAACGGTGGCCGGACTGCCGGCGCTTCTGGAAAGCCAGAGGCTGCTCCATGATTCCCTGGAGGCGCTGTCGCGCTTCGGACAGGAACTGGACCGGAAGCGGCAACTCGGCGCCGAGGCCGAGGCCGACGTCAGGAGCCTCTCCGCCGCCAACCTGTGTCTGGAAGCCGAGATAAAGGGTCTCCGGGACAAGCTCGGCATGCTGCAGGTCCCGACCCTGTCGGGACTCTCGCCAAGCGGGGGGGATATCATAAGGTGCCCGTTGTGTGAGTCCGAGCTGGGTCTCGAAGGCAAAGCCCGGCTCGATGGGAACTATAAAGCCCAGATACAGCAGAAGGCCGAGGCCCACCGGCTGAACTTAGACGCCATCCAGGAAAGGCGGCGGACGCAATTGCTGCTGAAGAACGAAGCGGCCGCGGCGGAGCAAAAACTAAAGGCGGAAAACCTCCAGAAGCAAAAAGAGCTCGCCAGCATCGCAGGGAAAATACAGGGCGCCGAAAGGGCCCGGGAGCAGTTGGCGGCAAAAGTGGAACGGAAGAGGGAGCTGGACGGGATCCTGGCAACCGGCGCTTTCGCCCCGGCTGAGCAGAAGATGCTGGGGGAGCTGGCAGAGAAGGAGAAAGCCATCGGCTATGACCAGGCGCGGCATGCGGCGGTCAGGGAGGGGTTGAAAGAGTACTCGAAATACGAGGCTCTCAAGAAATCCCTTGATGAGGCCAGGGCCAGTCTGGCCCACGAGCGGGAGTTGCTTCTCCGGGCCGGGGGCCACGTTCAGGAGAAGGCCGTGGCCAGGGACGAAAGGCTACAGGCCCGCGCCATGCTGGAGCAGGAGACCGCCGCGCTCCCGGGGATCACCAGGCAGTGGCAGGACAAGAAAGCGGTGCTCCTGGGGTTGTCGCGGGAGAAAGAGGCGGCGGGTAAGAAATACGGCGAGCTGAAGGGCAGGCTGGACGACCTGACGCGAACGGAAAGGGAGAAGCAGAGGAACGAAATCGAGCGGCAGCGCTTGAGCGAAGAGGAGAAGATCTACGGCGACCTGGCGCTGTATTTTGGAAAGAAGGGCATCCAGGCGATGCTGATCGAGACGGCCATACCCGAGATAGAAGAGCGGGCCAATGAGTTGCTGGGACGACTGACGGAGAACCGGCTCAGCCTGAAGATAGAGACGCAGAAGTCCAGGAAGACGAGCGCTGCTGTAGAGGAAACGCTGGAAATAAAGATTGCCGATGAACTGGGGACCAGGGACTACGCGCTGTTCAGCGGAGGGGAAGCCTTCCGCATCAACTTTGCCCTGCGCCTGGCCCTTTCCCGGCTGCTGGCGCGCCGGGCCGGCGCCCCCTTGCCCACTCTGATTGTCGACGAAGGCTTCGGTACCCAGGACCGGGAAGGCAGGGAAAGGCTCGTCGAGGCCATCAACTCCATCAAAGACGATTTCGAAAAGATCATCGTCATCACCCATATCGATGAACTGAAGGAAGCCTTTCCCGTTCGCATCGAAGTGACCAAAGGGCCGGACGGGTCAATGTTCACCATAGTCTGAGCGGTCGGCGGTCGGCAGCCCGGTGGGGTGGGGAATCTGCAATCTGCAATCTGTAATCCTTTTTTGTGCTATAATCATCGGGTTTGGCGCAAGTGTAGAAAAGGAGGCAGGATCATGAGTCTGGAGCAGCCTGGACAGCCAAAGGGGGCGGCAAACGCATTTGGGGAGTTCTTTGACCTGCAGCAAGCCGCGGTTGGTCCCGAAGAGAGTGCCAGAATCGATAGATTGTTCCTGGATGCCATACCGTACCCGGCTGTACTTGTCCGGTCGGACCGCACAATCATGGTCGCCAACAGGGTCGCTGCTGGAATAGGCGCGAAGCCGGGCCAGCCGTGCTGGCGGGAATTCTGCAAGAGCCTTTTTGTATTGAACGGGAACGAAAAATGTTGGTTCTGCCTGGCTGACGAGGCGCTGCGTGAAAACGCGGAGAAAAAGCGGGAGGTTGAAGCCCTCGGCCGGATCTGGGAGGTGACGTGGCTGCCTGCCAGGGATGGGATATATCTCCACTACTCCTTTGACATTACCAGGCGCAAGAGGATTGAAGAAGCGCTCCTCAGGAGCGAGGCCAGGCTGGCGGAGGCCCAGAAGCTCGCCCATCTGGGCAACTGGGAGCGGGACCTGGATACCAACGAGATCACCTGGTCAGAGGAAGTCTACAACATCATCGGCATCGGCCCGGTTGGAAGACGGCTGACCTTTGAGGATGTACTTGTACTGATCCATCCTGAAGACAGGCACCTCGTACAGCGGTCTGTTTGGGGCTGCCTTTACGCGGACAAGAAGTTTGACGTGGAATACCGTGTGATCCGTCCCGACCGGACAGTCCGTTTCCTGCACTCCCGCGCCGGACTGGTCCGGGACGGGAACGGCAAGGCAAAAAAGCTAATCGGCACGGTCCAGGACATAACGGAACGGAAGCGAGTCGAACTGGAACTTACCCGGATCAACCAGTTCAAGTCCGAGATCATCACCAACGTATCCCATGAGCTAAAGTCGCCGCTGGCCTCAATAAAGGGCGCGATCAGCAGTTTGCTGCAGAAGGACATCATGCTCGACGATGCCACCAGGGAAACGTTGCTCAATGGAATCAGCGAAGAGACCGACAGGCTTAACCGGCTGGTGAGCAACCTGCTTAATCTGAGCAAGCTCGAGGCCGGGGTGTGGGTACCCGAGAGAAGGCCATGCCAGGTGGCCGATATCATCAGGGACGTAAAGAAACACCAGCGGTGGGCGCACAAGAACCGCGCCTTTGTGGCCAGGCTTCAGCCCGATTTGCCCGAGGTAGCCGCCGACCATGTCCAGATAAAACAGGTGCTGATCAATCTTGTCGAGAATGCCCTGGCTTATTCTGATGAAAGCCAGCCGGTTTGTATCGAGGCCACGGCAATCGATGGAGCCATCGAGGTCGCAGTGGCCGATCGGGGGGCCGGCATCCCGGCTCAGGACCTCGACAGGATATTTGAAAAATTCGTCCGGGGTGCGCCGAAGGATTCCCGGTCGGGCGGCGTCGGACTGGGGCTGGCCATCTGCCGGTCTATCATCTCGGCCCACGGGGGCAAGATCTGGGCTGAAAGTGAGGTTGGCCGCGGGTCGACGTTTCATTTTACCTTGCCCGTGTGAGTCCATAGCACGGTCTATCCCCGTAGGGGCGAACCCGTCCCGACGCATCGCCCCGATGCATCGGGGTCGCAGAGCGGAGTGTGTTGGCCCGCGTGCGGCGAGACATGCCGAGTTCGCGAATCAAATCGATCAATCGTGCGCCCGCGGCGCACCAGGAATGATGAAAACGGACTGTCATTGCGAGCCCCGATTTCGTCGGGACGAAGCAATCTCCTGGATGGTCAGCAAACCAGGAGATTGCTTCGCTTCGCTCGCAATGACATTTGAGTAGCAATGGCATCCAAAACAAAAGTCCTGGTGGTGGATGATGAGCCGAAAATACGCCTGTTCATACGGGCCAACCTCGAGGCCCGGGACTACGAAGTCTATCTGGCGCAGGATGGGGTGGAAGCGCTGGATGCTGCCAGCCGTGTTCAACCGGACCTGATCATCCTTGATGTGAATATGCCGAAGATGGGGGGCATTGAGGTGTGCCGCCGGCTGCGGGAATGGACCGATGTTCCCATCATCATGCTGACGGTCAGGGACGACGAAAAGGATAAGGTACAGGCGCTGGACGAAGGCGCCGATGATTACGTGACGAAACCCTTCGGCGTCGAAGAGCTACTGGCGAGAATCAGGGTTGCCCTGAGACACGCCGGAAGGACTGTGGACAGGACGCCGGTGTTCAGCGCAGGCGACCTGGAAGTGGACCTGTCCAAACGCCTGGTCAAACGGCAGGGCGGTGTTGTCAAGCTCACCCGCACCGAATACGAGCTCCTGGCCTATCTGGTGGCAAATTGCGGCAAAATGGTTACGCACCGGGAACTGCTGGTCAATGTCTGGGGGCCTGAATACGGGGAGGAGAGCGAATACGTCCGTCTTTTTGTCTGGCAACTGCGGCGCAAGATTGAGGATGATCCTTCCAACCCACGGTTTATTCTCACCGAGCAGCGCCTGGGATACCGGCTGGTGAAACCATCTTCAGAAGCCTATCCGGACAGGGCGGAATCAGGGTGACGATTAGCGAAGACGGAGTTTCCTCTCCCGGGGTAACTGATAGAATCCTGATAAGCAGCCGCCGTTTGCTAATAGTTCACAAACGGCCCGTGGTTTAGTCTTAGCATTGAGGCGCTACCCTCGGGACGGGGGAACGGCCGACCGCGGGCCATGCCAAACCCCTGTACGCCGCTCCTTCAGCCTGACAGCATTGGTAGTCTCAGCGTTCCCGGGTGGCGCCTTCCTCCCCTCTCCCCTTGAAGTGTTTCCCTCGTCACATCTTCGTTCCCGCGTGGGCCGACCGTCGCGACGCCCCTCGCCCCGCTGGCTTCGCTCAGCAAGAATGGTATTTCCATCTCCCCGCGGCGGACGGCCGCGGGATGTCTTCCCACAGGATCTTCCGGCCAAACAGAGGGGCGGGGGGGGGGCCGCAGGTCCGGCCCCCCCCCCCCCC
>JACQUA010000069.1 GCA_016210565.1 Chloroflexota bacterium | reverse complement strand
TGCCAGAGCTAATAGCTTTTCTCGGGTTACCTCGGTGTGCTCTATATGCAAAGCCTTCATGGGGCCGATTATACACCACTTCTGGTTAATGTACAACTATTTACTGCGTTCGTATTAATAACCTGACAGGTTATGGTAACGTGCGAATGTGAGTATTACGAGACAAGGAGGGGCGTGCAGCCGGTTAGAGAATGCATCGTTCTCCTTTCCCCAGGTGAACGGACGGTCGTTGGCCAGAAGGTCCAGAAACTCGGCGAAGAAGGGCTAAAACTGCTGCTGACCAGCATGTTGCCGACCTAAGATGGTTATGGTGGTGATTTCTATGAACTCTGGACCGGGCAGCTTCGCATTGGAGTTTATTTTAATCGGTCCAGGAACGTGTTCGTGCTCCTCCACGGATGGAGGAAGAAAAGATAGAAACAGGTGAAAGATATAGAAGAAGCCTACTTCAGGCTCCGACACTATTTGTCGGGCTTCTCTTCGCTATATCGACCGTGCTCGCCATGTTACCCATTTGACCAATTCGTTGGATTCGAAGCAAAGGGTACACAACCCAACGGTCTTTGTCATCCGGTGGTCAAGATTGTCCGTGACTTCCTGGCACGGAACCTTTTGGACGCAGGGTGAGTGCGGGGCGCCAACGAGCCAAATTGACAAAGCGTATATCATTGGTATACACTAACTATGCCGATGGGGAGACTTAATGATCTTTGTTGAATCCCTGGAGATTGATGACCACGTACTCGAAAAGATCGAAACGAAGCACGGCGTTTCCTTCGGCGAGGTAGAAGCAGCCTGTTATTCGGAGAAACGGCACGTCAGGAAAGGCAAAGAAGGGTTATATAAGTTTTTCGGCCAGACCGGAGCTGGGCGTTACGTTTTAGTCGTTTTGGCTGATCATGGTAAGGGTTCGTGGAAGGCAGTTACCGCCCGCGACATGACAGACAGTGAAAGACGTCTGTATGAAAAGGCAACCGGAGTCAAGTAAATGGAAAACATGGACGAAGCCATAAAGAGAATCGAAAAGGGGAATGCCTGGGAGGAGACTGATGAGGTTGTGCAGGTGGAAGTGAAGAAACCCCTTGATAAGGTGATTCCCATCCGGCTACCCGCGGACAAGTGGGAACTGATCAGAAAAGAGGCAAAAGAACTAGGGATAGGCCCTACTACTCTGTCCCGGATGTGGATTCTGGAACGCCTGCGCCAGCGGGTCAAGGCATAGTGATAATGGTCGTACAATCAACGGGAAGCTGACGAGCCAGCAGATATGGACGCGAAAGTCAACTTCATAAAGACCGTCGTTCTCGACATTCTGGACAAGGAGAAGGTCGCTGCGGACAGGATAATTCTTTTTGGCTCCAGGGCAACCGGGCAAAACACGGAACACAGCGACTATGATCTGCTCGTGGTGACGCGGCGGACCATGCCGGTCCAGACCAGAATAGGTCTGTCTACAAAAATACGAAAAGAGTTGGCCAGGTCCTTGATCGATGCTGATGTTTTCATCAGATCCGGTGAAGAGGTCGAAGAACACAAGGATGAAGTGGGCACGCTTGCCAGAGAAGCCCTCAAAGAAGGGCTGGTCATATGATGGACGAAAGGGTCAAGAAGTGGCTTATCAAGGGCATGGAAGATATCACCACAATTGAGCATGAGCTGAGACTGCCCGAAGATGAAGTTGTCACGAGCACGGTCTGTTTTCATGCCCAACAGGCTGCGGAAAAATTTCTCAAGGCCTTTCTCGTTTCAAAAAAGATGGACTTCGGAAAAACCCATAATCTCGATTTCCTTCTGAGCCTTTGCTCTAAGCAAGACAGTGATTTCAGGGCTATCGACGTGGGATCACTGTCGTTTTACGGGGTCGAAGTAAGATACCCGGACGAGTTCTACATTCCATCGTTTCAGGAAGCCCGCACAAGCTTCGATATCGCCAGCCGCGTTAAGGAATT
Source organism: Chloroflexota bacterium (assembly GCA_016210565.1). Taxonomy (GTDB): domain Bacteria; phylum Chloroflexota; class Dehalococcoidia; order JACQUA01; family JACQUA01; genus JACQUA01. Next base: position 27,244 of record JACQUA010000069.1, on the reverse strand, counting down.
CGTTTTCAAGAAACTTGGCGTCGAGGGGCTCAATCAGGACCGGCGGCCGTGACTTTTCTGCCACGCCGCATAGGGCGGTCAAGGGCGCCCGTGCAACGTCCCGACCGCCACCGACGCCAGAACCCTTCGAATGGAAGGACGGCTTGCCGCAGGAGACCCAGACCAGCCCGGAGTTGATGGACGAGCTCAGGCGGAAGTTTCGCGGCTCTTTTGGCGTAGTCTTCTGGAACAAGCCGCCGCCGATGACATGGGCCCCGGCAAGCGGAGGTTGCCCCCGGTCGCCAAAGAGATATCGACAACGGAAAGGACAGGGTAATTGAAAGGAGCCATCCAATGACGACGCAGTTTCGCGGACGATTGCAAAGGGGTCTGGCCAAGCTACCTTTTTCCACAGCTCAAGGCCGCGTGGATGCTCCGCGGGGCATTTTTCCCCCAATGGGGTATCGACCGGACAAAGGGGGAACCGGGATCCATCCGGTCGGCAAAGATTGGTGCTACCGGCGCAACCAGACGGGTTTGATGATGTACTTCTGCTTTAGCAAGGCGTTCACGGCAGATGATCTCCACTGCAAAGTGTACTTGAACCCGGGAAAGCTGCACACCGGGATGGGCGCAAGCGTGCAGTTCAACGACGATAGTTGCATGAAGGACGGGGCATTGTCAACTTCCCTTTCCCATCACGGCAGAGTCAATTGCCACGGGTCGGTCAAGAGAAGCGACCTGGCAAGTCGCATTGGGCGCATTTGCCCGCGAGAGATGGCCCTTGCGGGGATTGGTCAAGGGTGGCCCGTAACGATTGGTGATACGCGTATTGCATTGAGCAAGCCAAGCGTGACATTCGAGGTGAGAAACCTCTTCCCGCGATTCCTCAGGCAAGGATGCCATAGCGTGATTGTGCCGCAACACAAGAATGTCGTCACGCTTTCCACGGAATACGGGAAAAGGAAAGGAGCAACCCACCACCGATGGAAGATAAAGCCAGAGTCGAAGAAAAGGCACGGCAACTCATAGAGATGACGGGGGCGTTTTGCGACCGCTATCTGGATGCGGAGTACAAGCAGTTGTGCCAGAAGCTCATCCTCAAGATGTCACGCAAGCGGAACGTGCCCTTCATGACCGGTCGCCTGGACATCTGGGCGGCGGCCACAGTCTACGCCCTGGGCAGCATCAACTTCCTGTTCGACAGGAGCTTCAAGCCATACATCCCGGCAGAAGACCTGTGCAAGTCATTCGGCACCTCGCCGGCCACCACCTCCAGCAAGGCCCGTCTCATCCGTAACATGTTCAAGATGCGATACTTCGACCGGGAGTTCTCCACCTCGGTAGTGGCAGCCCAGGACCCCCTGAAGGACATGGCGACGCTGAACGGCTTGATCGTGGACAGGCGGATGCTACCTGAAATCGAAAAACTGACCCAGAGAAAAACGCTGTTCTAGGCGAAGTGGCTGCCAATACCCAGGGCCTCCAGGATGTCTTCTCTTCCAAGCTCGGTCCGTTCCTTCAAGATGTCCTCAATTGCCGCTCCAGAGCTGAGATAGCCGAGTATCGAAGCAACAAGCATTCCCCGACCACGCATGCAGGGCTTTCCAAAACATTTCTCCGGATCCAGGGTTATCTTCTTGAGCTTGTAATGCCGGACTTCCATATTCCTGTTCCTCCTATGCCATAGAATGCGCCGTCATTAGTCCATCGCTTCTTCACGCGGCGTCGGGCGTGAGACGGCCTGCATAGCCTGCGCCACCCATGCCGGCTCCGCCGGCCTGTCCACCCGGTAGTACTCCGCAACGTATGGGCGCAGGTCCAGCACCGGTGTCCCGTCAATGGCGTCCAGCCCCTGGACTCTGACCCGTCCGTTTTCCACTCCAAGCAGTTTGACGGTGGACATGCCGATGGGATTAGGCCGCCGCGAGGAATGCCAGGCGAATACTCCCAGCTCCGGGATTTCGGCTTTCCTCAAGGGCCGTGCTTTTTGGGTAGCCCTCTCTTCCGGCGTCACCCGGTGGAGCCAGAAAAGGACGATAACGTGTGAAAAGTCCGCCAGTCCCTCGAGCCCTGGAACGTATTCCTCCTTCACGAGGATATCGGAAACGACATCGCGCCAGCCATGATACTCCTTGTCCTTGACCTTGTTCCTGACGAACCCGATGGGGCCAATTTCGATCTCGTCCATGGTTTCCATTTCTTTCCGTTTTGTGTCTCAATTCCCCGCAGGCTTCAGTATTGCCTGCCCCCAACCCGATTCACCGGGGTCGGCTCCAATCCCTGCAGCGAACTCAATAAGACGGGACCGACCACCCGCGGCGTAATCGAAGATTCACCCTTCACAATACAAAGGCATCAAATAATGACGAATAGTCTCACCCGAAGACACAAAGCGCAAAGGGAATCTGTGTGGCGGACGCGCTGACGCCAAATCGCCCCTTGCCGTTTCGCGTTCTTTGTGTCTTCGTGTTCTCTGTGTGAAAACGTGTCCCTTCTCGATAGCAGGGCGATGCGGCATTTATTATTGCGTTCGCATTAGTGGCTCACTGCACGGTGAAATAGACAGTCTGGGAAACCGTCTGGCCTCCCTGTCCGGCAGTCACGTCGATGCGCCATCTCCCCGGGTTTGTGGCGCTGCCGACCCGCCAGGTCCAGGAGACATTGCCGGCGGCGTCGGCGGCCTTCGGGATCAACCCGGCCGCCTGGCTGCGCCCGCTGCTGTAGGTCACCACGATTTCGCATTGCGCTCCCGGCGCTGTCGCGGCGACCAGCGTTGCATTGTCCCCCGGGTTCACCGGGGACGTTACGGAAACGATTTGAAGCGGTAGCGTGGCGACAGGGGTGACTGCCGGCGCGGGAGACAGCGACGGCGCAGGCGGCGCGGTGGCGGGCGGGATGGCCGTTGGTGAGGGGATGTACGCCGGGGTCGGACCGGGCGTTGGAGTGGGCGAGGACATCGCCGCCGGGGCAGGCGACGAAGTGGGGCCGGGCGTGGGGGACGCGGGAGCGGCCAGAGACGGCGTCGGCGCGGGGGCCGGCGTGGGAGAGGGCGCCGGGAAAGGTGAGGGTGCTGGCGAAGGGGTCGCAGTGGGCAGGTAAACCGGGGGAGGGCTTGCTGTCGCCTGGGGCGTCGCCGGAAGAGTCGGGACCCAGGTAAAGAACATCACCACGGTCGGAGACAGGGTCAGCCTCGGGGTTGACAGCGGCGTGGGGACCTGGGTGGGACCGGTGGTGGGTAATAGAGAGGGCAGCGGCGTCGCTGTGGGCTGGTTGGCCGCAAGCTCGGACGGCGGGGGCTCCACAACGGGCGAAACGACCGGTACAGGGACGGCTGTCGCCGCGGGTGCCGACGACGGAAGCGCGGGCGATATCCAGCTTTCGGGAGGCTGCGGGCCAGCGAGGGCCAGCGTTGGATCCCCCGCTGCAAATGACGGCGTTGGCGCAGGCGACAACCCCGGCGTGGCGACCGCTTCGCGCTCTGACGGCACGGGCAGCGTGGCCATGGCCTCGATTCCCGCGGGCAGCGGTTGATAAACCGGGACCGGGGCTTGCGCCGGTTCCAGCAGGACTACCGGCTTCTGTTCGCTGACCGGCGCGGTCGTGCACGCCGCCATGACAGCCAGGGCCAGCGCCGCCAGGGTCTGGAACAATCGACGGAACATTGGAATCTCGGCCCTCACACAAAGACGCCGGAACACGAAATCCGTGCACCTCCTGGGCTTCGTGTCCCCGAGTCCCATGACAATGCCTGATGCGGTAGTCTAATGCCTTTATCGCGCCTCTGTCAAGGCAACCGACTGGCAGTCGTCACTTTCGAGGAAGACCAGGAGTTGTTGTAGAAGCTGGCGGGGATGAAGCCGGACAGGGTATCGCGTGCCGAAGGGCGCGATATGGAATGGTCATGCGGCGAATCCGCGGGAATTGGCGGGATAACATCACAGCTTGAGCAGGCGGGCGGCGTTTCCCCCCATTATTTGCTGTTTACCTTCATCTGTAACGCTCTTCAAACTCTGAATGCTGGACACGGGGTGCTTGTCAGCGCCATTAGCGGGATAATCGCTGCCCATCATAACCTTATCCACTCCCACCAGGTCAATCAGATATTCAAGAGCCGGCCCCGAATGGGTGATGGTGTCGAAATAGAGCAGAGATAGATAAGAACCCGGGGGTTGCTTGATTATCTCTTTGCACTCGGCACGCATCTGATATCCGTGGTCCCATCTGCCTATTAAACAAGGCAGGCTACCGCCGCCATGAGGCAAGTAAAACTTCAGGCGCGGGAACTTCTCCAGGACGTCTCCAAAAATAAGGTGAGCCGCCGCTATCGCAGTATCCGTCGGGATCCCGATTAGAGTCCCCAACTGGTATTTTCTCATACTTTCATCACCCGCGAGTCCAGCAACTCCGACAGGGTGGATGAAAACGGGTATATCTTGATTCTCAACCTCTTTGTAGAAGGGAATCAGTTCCGGGGAATCAAGGTCGCGCCCATTAATATTCGAACCGATTTCCAACCCTCTAAGCCCGAGCTTGTTGATAGCCCTGTCCAGTCAGTGCGATATCCGGTTTCTGAAGAGGAATTGTGGCCAGCCCGAGAAAGCGATCGGGATAATCACGCAGCACCTGAGAAATCCCTTCGTTCTGGCGCTGGCTGAACCAGAGACAGGACTCCGGGTCGAGTTCACAGTAGAGCAAGGGCGGCAGCGACGAAAGGACCTGGACATCTATGCCTTCAGTATCCATTTCTTTGATACGAGCCGCCGGGTCCCAGAACTGCCTTGTTATTGCTACTCCAGCACGTTTTCCGACGGAAAGGATAACCTGCTCTCTTCCTCTTTCATCCCTGATTACGGCAGGCCCGTAGCGTTTCCCCCGATTATCAACAACGTCGAAGCAGTTCGGTGGAACGAAATGGGTGTGTACGTCGATTCGCAAACTATTCTCTCCGCAAAAGAAGAAAGCCTCCAGTTTGCAGGCAGATGGTTTGCAGGCATTGTTCAAAAGATAATGGGGAAAATTTCAACCCCGCGGTTATCCTGGTGCTATAATAGCGGCCATGCCACAGACCATCGCAGACAGGGCCGCCCTGTCGAAGTCCTCCCGCCCCGGTTTCTATTACGGCTACGTGATAGTCGCCGCCGGCTTTATCATATGGTTTACCGTCTGGGGCATACACCAGAGCTTTGGCGTCTTCTTGAAACCCCTCCTGGAAGAGTTCACCTGGGACCGGGCCGATGTGGTGCTGGCCTACTCCATCGTCGGCCTCATCCAGGCCTGTCTGAACATCTTCATGGGCTGGCTGACCGACCGGCTGGGACCACGGTTCGTGATCACCGTTTTTGGGTCGCTCGCCGGCATAGCCTACTTGCTGTTGTCTCGAATCACCGAACTCTGGCAATTCCAGCTCATCTTCTCCCTGACGGCAATTACGAACAGTGCGACAATGATTGCCCTCATGGCCACCATCGCCCGGTGGTTTATCAAAAAGCAGGCCTTTATGACCAGCATCGTCCAGGCGGGGGTCGGCCTTGGCGGCTTCTTCTTCGCCCCTTTGACCGCGTGGCTGGTGGTGACCTATGGCTGGCGCCCGGCCTATGCCGTCCTGGGGATCATTGCCCTTTCGGCCATCATCATTCCAGGGCTGCTGTTCCGGCGCGACCCGAGGGAGATAGGCCGGCTGCCCGACGGCGAGACCATGTCAACCGGGGCGGAAACCCGGCAGCGAATCGCGAGAACCCAGGTTGGCGGGCTATCTCTGCGGCAGGCTATCCGCACCCGGCCCTTCTGGGTCCTGGTCGCAATATTCTTCGCCTTCGGGTTCTGCCGTTCGACCTTCCTGCCCCATATCGCGGCCTACGTGCAGGATGCGGGTTTCACCCTGACCGATGGGGCGAACGTGATAGCCATCCTGACGGTTTCCAGCATCCTGGGCAGGCTCAGCATGGGCCGGGTGGGGAGTAGGGCGGCTTTCGTCGCTGCTTTCGCGCTCACCACGCTCTCCCTGGTCTGGGGAATGTACACCAGACAGATCTGGGGACTGTACCTCTTCGCCTTCGCCTTTGGCATCGGCTGGGGCGCCCAGGCCGTCCTGAGATTCACAGCAGCCGCGCAAACGTTCGGCCTGGCATCCATAGGGTTGCTCCTGGGGGCGCTCACCTTCGCCGAGTCCCTGGCTTCTGCCGGCGGTTCGTATTTCGCGGGCTGGGCCTTTGATATCACCGGCAGCTACGATCCCGCCTTCATCAGCGGCATCGCCATTTCGCTGGCCGGGGTGGTCCTCACCTGGCGGCTGAAAACAGCGCCCATTCCGTAGCGACGGGGCTCGGCCAACAGAAAAGATAGGCCGCGGATACGGCTTGCAAACAAATCCACATTTGTTGGCGTTTTCCACGTCTTCATGCCCCAGCCCGGGACGGAGCGGCCGGGAAGATGCCCCTTTAATGCGGCGGCTTGGGGCAGCGGACTCGGGACTCGCAGCGGGCCGGTCGCTCCGCTTCCAGTAGGTCTCTGGCGTAAGTGTAAGCTTCGTCCATATCTCGAAAGCCATCATCGGCTTCATGTAACAGGAGCTCAAGATGGAACAGCGCTTTCGCTTCCGGCGTCAAGTCCGGAGTCGCGTCCATTTCGGCGATCATGTTTTCGAAGGCAACCCGAAATTCCCGGCTGTAACCTTTCGACGTGAACTGCTGCAGCAGTTTGATAGCGCCGTCGCTCAATATTTTCTGAGGCCGAATCCTGGCTGTTGATTTAATCATTTGAGCATATTATGTTAACGCAATGGCTAAAATTCAATTCCTATCGGAACCACAAATCAAACGCTTCGCCACTGCCAGGACCTCCTCAAAAGATCCCACAACCGAGAATGGAAGAAATTTTCCGTCTGCCGTGATCGTAGCGATACCCCGTCCCCCTCTGCAAGCATCGACTCCGATAAACCGGTTCGTGCCCAAGTCGTTCCCCCCTACTTCTTCTTCTTGGGGACGGGACCAACAGTTGGCATTTCCCTTCCATATTGTCGTTGAAGACTAGAAATTACACGGCCTGGATTGAGGCCACTAAAACGCTCATGACATCTGATAGCTTATTCTTCGCCGAGTTTATCTCGGAGATACATGCCTCCCTCGATAGACTTGGGTTGTACTTCCAAAGTGGAGCCGATATTGTCAAATGTGGTCGCCAGCGCCGGGGAAGATCTCCTACGACCTGTGCAATCTCCTCTCGCAGTGACTGGGCATTTACCTCACAGCAGGCCATAGTTCCTAGAATGTTGTTGCTCCCCCGGCTTCTCCATGCAGGAACAGGGTCTTTCACCAAAGTTAGGCTGTATCCGTTGAGTTCTCGCAAGTTGCGCTCCATCTGGCTCCAATCCGCGGACCGTAACACCTTTCGGAAAGTGTCTATGCGTTCAATATTGATACCAAAGTAGCTTTTTCTACTACCACTGTCAACCCAGCAGTTGAATTGGATATCTGCTGCCACGTTCTTAGCGATGTACCCTCCGCCTGCAAATGTTTCGCCATACCTTACAGGTGTGCCAAGGGCATCTCTGAAAGCGAGAAACATGACTAATCTCGGGGCGACTTGGCTTGCCCTCACCGATTCATCGAATCTGTCCACATTTCGGAATTGCCCATCAACAATAACCTGGCAGGTCCCCGAATCAAGGTTAACGCCTATGTGACCTATCCCCAAAGAGTCAATGACAGACCTCTTATTGCCAGCTTCACCAGAGAATTCTGTAGCGATAAGTACCTTATCAAAGGCCACCTGATAGTCAGTGGCCTGCGAGAGGCCGGCACCCAGACTCCGTCCCATCGTACCAAGCCTCTTGCACTCAACGGCTATTGCATCGATTTGGTGTTGATCATGCCATCTCGCGGCTACGATGTCGGCACGCATATCCTGGCCGTCGACGACGAATCCAAATTCGGAAGCTCCCGCGATGCCGGGTTTTCGACTCCCAGAGACCACAAAATAGCCCTGGTCGATGAAATGGGCACTCACGAATGGATAAATCTCTTTTTCGTCCGGTTGAGATGTCGTGTGCCACCTCCGAATGTGCGTCTTCAAATGAGATTCGCGCCTACCCCGGAGGGCAGGAGTAGGTGCTCTTGCGCTCAGTGCCGATGCATTATATACCGCTGTTTCTGAGGCTGCAAGTATGTGCCGTGCTGCGTACTACTATCCGTCGCCTCACGAGCCACGGTAGCACGGGGGCAGTGGCAGGTTTGTTTGTCTTGGGCGCGGCCGGTAGCCAAGCGTGGATGGTTGTTTGCCATGACGACACCCGCAAGGGGTGTCGCTACGGTTTTTGTGCCCCGGTCGCATAAATGTTACAATGACGCTATCGGGGATGAAAAAATGAACCGCAATACAAAATCGCTTTTCCTGCTGGCGCTCATCCTTGTCTTCTTTCTGAGCGCCTTTTCGTTTTTCGCCGGGGTTGGCGCCGCTCCCTTCCTGAGCGGCGGGGGCGGCCTCCAGGTCAACAGCGGCGAGATTGCCGCTGAGTTTGACAAGCTGCCGGAAATATACGCCATCCTGAAACAGGACTACGTGGACAAGGACACGCTCACCCTGAAAACGCTTAGCGAAGCGGCCATCAAGGGCATGCTTTCTACCCTGAACGACCCCTTTACCAACTACCTCGATGCCAGCCACTATCGGGCGGAGATGGAGTTCCTGAGCGGCAAGTTCGAAGGTATCGGCGCCCACGTGGGCCTGGAGGACAGCAAAATCGTCATCATCTCGCCCATGCCCGGCTCTCCGGCCGAGAAGTCCGGCATCCGGGCCGGCGACACTATTCTGAAGATCAACGGCGAGTCTACCGCGGGTCTCACGCTGAACGAAACCGTCACCCGCATCCGCGGGCCCAAAGGCACACCGGTAAGACTCGAAGTCCTGCACCGTGGGGACGCGGCGCCGGTGGAACTGGAGGTCGTGAGGGCGGAAATCGAAGTGAAGACGGTATCCTCGGAAATGAAAGAGGGCATCGGCATCCTCAGGATTTCCTACTTCGCGGAACAGACGGCGGAAGGTTTCAGGGAAGAGGTGCAGAAACTCCTGGCGGAAAACCCGAAGGGAATCGTGCTTGATCTCCGTTTCAATCCGGGCGGGCTGCTGGACACCGTGGTGCGGGTATCCACCCCTTTCTTGAAACAGGGCGACGTGGTGCTTCATACCGTGGACAGCGAAAAGAACAAGGTCACCACCACGGCGCAGGAAGACGGGATATTGAAAGACATGCCCCTGGCGGTCCTCATCAACGAGTTCAGCGCCAGCGGCAGCGAGGTAATGTCCGGGGCATTGCAGGATAACAAGCGGGCGGTCCTGTTTGGCACCGAGTCCTTCGGGAAGAGCGCCGTGAATATCATCCGTCCCCTGTCGGACGGCTCGGCCCTGGTGGTCACCACGGCGCGATGGCTGACTCCCGAGGGCCGCCAGATCGGGAAAGACAAGATCCGTCCCGATGTGGAGATCAAACCGGCGGAACGGCCTGACGATGACGTCCAGCTCCGGGCAGCGCTGGACTACTTGAAGAAGTAGGAACGAGTAGCCAGTAGCCAGTAGCCAGTAGCCGCCCCGCCCCGGATCTCCCCCTTTTCCAAAGGGGGACAAAGGGGGATTCACAGAAAGGACCTCGTACATGACCGAACGGCTGCTAGAGAAGAAGAAAGAACCCGAACCCCGGGAAGCCCTCGGCGACATCTCCACGCGGGCAATCAATGAGTTGTTGCGGCAGAAAGCAGAGGGGCAGGTAGTCATCCGGGGTAAAGAGCACAGTTTTGAGCAGAGCCGGCAGGCCTGGGGAAAATTCCTGCTTCACCGGAAGGACTGGGACAAAGTGGGAACGCCCGGCTGGCACATCTTCATCACGCGCACTCAGAAGCATTCAGGCAAGCACATCCACCAGGGCGGACTCGCCCTGTTTGTCCTGGAAGGGGAGGGATATACCGTGGTGGACGGAGAGAGATACGATTGGGAGGAGGGAGACCTGGTGGTGTTACCCGTCAAGCCGGGGGGTGTGGAGCACCAGCACTTCAATAAATTCCCCGACCGCCCCGCCGAATGGATAGCGTTTATCTACCACGTCATGGGGGACGTGGTCAGCGTCGGCAAGCATCAAGTGGAAACCCACCCCAACTGGAAGAAATGAGAACACCAGCGTAGGGTGGGTGAAGCGAGCCGGCATTCCGCAGGTGATCCTGAAACGGCCATCGTTAAGAAGACCAGCGCGTTCTACCTCTGGACCGCGAGCGTAACCCACCATTTCGGGGCGGGGCCACTGTCACGGTTGAGGATCGCGGCTCACAGGCACGGTGGCCTGTGGTACCGGGGGGCGGGCCATCGACCTGGCTTCTTCCCCCGCCTCCCCACCCCTCCGCACCCGGATTATCTCCGCCATGATGCTCACCGCGATCTCTTCCGGCGTCTGCGCCTGTATGGACAGGCCGATGGGCGCATGGACTTTGTTCAGGGCCTCCTCGCTCCCGCCCCGCTCGATGATGTGGGAATAGACCGTCTTCACTTTCTTCTTGCTGCCGATCATCCCGATGTACCTGGCAGGGGCGGTGATGGCCCATTCCAGGACCTCTTCGTCGTGGGCGTGCCCCCTGGTAACAATCACGATATATGACGCCTTGTTCACCACCAGTTCCGGGAAGGCCAGCGGAAAGTCCTTGACGATGAGCCTGTCAGCCTCGGGGAAACGTTCCTTGTTGGCATAGCCCTGGCGGTCATCGATGACCACCACATCGAAACCAACAAGCTTCCCTATTTTAGCAATTGACAGGGAAATGTGGCCGCCGCCGAAGAGGTATAGCGTTGGCTGGGAGACGATAGGCTCAAGGTAGACGTCCATGGTGCCGCCGCAGATCATGCCTTCCTCCTCGGCGCTGCGCCCGGTCATGTCAAAGTGAAGGACCTTCGGTTTGCCCTCTTCCATGACCTTCTGGGCTTCCTGCCACACCTCGGCCTCGGTGCAGCCGCCGCCTACGGAGCCGATGATCGTCCCGTCCTTCTTGATGAGCATTTTAGAGCCCTGCTCACGGGGGGTCGAACCCCGCGTGATGACGATGGTAGCCAGGGCCGCCTCGCCACCCTCGCGCTTTACCTTTACGATCTCTTCAAAAATGTCCGCCATGGGTAACCTCCTGCCACGAAAAACCAAATATCAAAGACCAAAATGAAAAATGACTGGGACCCCTCTCCTTAGTCCTCTCCCACGCGGGGGAGAGGAAACGAAGCGTCAGCCGCCGCCGAGCACGGTGATCATGACATCCACCACGTCCCCTTCTTTCAACAGGGTATCCAACCTGCGGGGCAGGAACGGGTATTCCAGGCCGTTGAGCGACACCGAGAAGTCCTCCGGGTTCACTTCCCTGGTCCTGGGGCTGACGATCTCCATGGTGCCACCCGTTCTCCCGGATAGCTCATCCAGCAACCGGCGCAAGGTAATGTCGTCGCCCGGCATCTCAATGTAGCCCCTGGCAAAAATCCCCGCAACCTCGAAATTGGATTTGAGAACAATCTTCATGTTTATACCTAGAGTGGCTTACAGCTAAAAGCTAGCAGCTTTCAGCTATCAGATGACTGCTGACTGCTGATGGCTGCTGCCACAGGCGGGACGCCTGTGCTACTGGCTACTCCCTACTCCCTACTCGCTACTCGCTACTTGCTGGTGGGTTCGCGCGGCCACCCCATTTCCCCGTTGCCCCTCCGTGCTTAACCCACCCTACCTGGTTAGCCTCCCCCCAGCATGACCATGGTTATCTCCAGGTCATCGCCCTCTTTCACTGGCGTTTCCAGCCGGTCCGGGAGCAGCTCGTATTCGGTCCCATTGACGGAGACGCCAAAGTCACGGCTCACCTCGCCGTCCATGGGGTCCAGGAGCCGTATCGGAAAGCGCCCGGCAAACCTGTAGTTCTGCGTCAGCGCTGTCAGCAACTGCTTGAGCGTTGCCGGGCCGGGCGACACGTCCATCTCCTTCCGGGGCAGACCGCTTTCCCCGGCAAAGGGCCTCCCCAGCCGGAGCTTTATGGTGAAATTGCCTTCTTCGATGTTAAGTTTCACGTGTTGGTCTTGTCTGTCATTCTGAGCGGTCACACTGTCATTCTGAGCGTAGGCGAAGAATCTTTCCGGGGTGGCGAGTCCCATCGAAAGACCCTTCGACAAAGCTCAGGGTGACAATTCCTGGCCTGTCATTCTGAGCGTAGGCGAAGAATCTTTCCGGGGCGGCGAGTCCCATCGAAAGACCCTTCGACAAAGCTCAGGGTGACAATTCCTTAATTATTGAACTTCATCAGGATCGCCTCCAGCACCCCGCCCCCGATGGCCCTCATGCGGTCCCGGATGGCAAAACAAATCTCGCGGTTGCCCTCCGGGTCCACCTCGGCCACCTTGGTCCCCCGCTGCACCATGACGCCGTCCCGGAACAGGGCCCTCAGGATGCCGTCTATCTCCGTCCGCACCGGCTGCCCGTCCACGCGGCCGACGATGTCGCCCTTCTTGACCCGTTGCCCTATCTTCAGGGACGAGGAGAACAGGCCGTCCTCCGGCGCGTGCAGCGCCCTTTCGAAGGTGTAGCCGCCGATGTTGACCGGGATGCCGGTATTCTTCTCCGCCGGACCTTCCAAGATGACCTTACCCAGGTTCTCGCTGTGGTTCGTCTCTATTACGACGTGCACGTCGCGTCCGGCGACGAAGCCCGGTCCCAGGCCGATGACCAGGGGCGCTTCGGACATGGTCGTGTCCAGGTTCTTCTTCAGCATGCGGGCGTCCACGACCACGTCGGGCTTGATCTCATTCCTGACGCGGGCTGCGGGGTCCACGATGACAGCAACCTTCTTTGCTGCCCATGCCTCGCGTATCCCTGCCGTCGAGTCCACCCGCGCCGCCGTCACGCCGTCGACAACCTTTTCCCCATCGTAGACCGCCTCGCTGAAGGTGACGGTCCGGGTGACGGCCTGCGGCTCGGACATTTCGGTCATGCAGACCTTGAAGTTGGACCGGGCGAGGCGGTGAGCGACGGCGCTGGCGACCTCTCCGGCGCCCTTGATAAGCACTATCAGGTCCGAAAGCCTGCCCGTCAAGGCCTGTCTCCCGGCAAGACTGGATTCACCCCGGTACCACAGGCGTCCCTGCCTGTGAGAGCGATGTCTCCGGGCAAGAGTGAATTGATCATTATACATAGATTATTACATATACCGGCGAGGTTTTCCATCTGGTCAGCCGTCACCCTGAGCGAAGCGAAGGGCCTTTGTTCACCCGAGGGGTAAAGGTTCTTCGCCGCGCTCAGAGTTTGTGAATTAATTGAAAACCCAGATATGAGCGAGACAAGTCGCTAGATAGGGACTAACCAATTTCTTCACAAGCTCTCAGGGGACGCTGTGGGTTACGCGCAGCCACCCCGGCCCCGCACCCCACCCTTCTGCGCTTCACCCACCCTACGGGAGCGGGGGGCGGCCGAAGTCCAGGCCCACCTTCACCAGGTCGAAGATGTCCACCACCCCGTTCCCGTCCAGGTCGGCGCCGGGGTTGAACCCCGGTTCTCCGGCGCGCCGGTTGAATGACGCCATGACGAAGTCCAGGTCCGCCGCGTTGACGGCGCCGTCGCGGTTGGCGTCGCCGGGCAGCACAGGGCCGGGCGTCGGAGTCGGCCCGGGCGTCGCGGTAACGGCGGGGGTTGGGGTCGGGGTCGGCGGCGGAGTAACGGCCGGAACGTTACTGACCGTCACCAGGCTGTAGGCGTCGCCCGCGGCGACAGCCAGCACCTGCCAGGGAATGCCCACCCAGACCGGCGTATAGCGGTCAATGTAGGACCGGTCCCCAAGCTGGCCGCGGTCGTTGCGGCCCCAGACCCGTATCGTGCCGTTCGACCGCAGCGCCAGGCTATGGTAGTAGCCGGCGGCGATGGCCGTAACCCCGGACAGTCCGGGTACCTTGACCGGCGTGTTCCTCTGGATAGTGGTCCCGTCACCCAGTTGCCCGTAGCGGTTGTCGCCCCAGGCCCAGACCGTGCCGTCGGAAGTCAACGCCAAACTAAAGGCCCCGCCGGCCGCCACCGCGGCCACTCCGGACAGGCCGGGCACCTGGACGGGCGCGTACCGGCGCGGCGTGGTCGCGTCGCCCAACTGCCCGTAATCGTTGGCGCCCCAGGCCCAGACCGTGCCACTGGCCTTCAACGCCAGGCTGTGGGCCCCCCCGGCGGAAATCCCCGTTACCCCGGTCAGCCCGCTCACCGGGACGGGGACGCTGCTGCTGTTGTCCTCGGGGGCATTGTGGCCCAACTGGCCCGCCCCGTTCCCGCCCCAGGCCCAGACGGCGCCATCGGATTTCAGCGCCAGGTTGTGGTTCCCGCCGGCAGAGACGGCAGTCACCCCGGAGAGGAACCAGGCCTGGACCGGGACACGGCTATCGGTAATCGTGCCGTCGCCCAGTTCCCCCGCGCCTCCGGCGCCCCAGACCCAGGCGGTCCCGTCCCCCCGCAACGCCAGGCTATGATAGCCGCCGGCGCCAATGCCCAGAACGCCGCTGAGCCCTCCCACCGGCACCGGGGCGTTCTGGAAGAAGTCGGCCCCCTCGCCCACCTGCCCATAGGAGTTGAAGCCCCAGGCCCAGGCCGTTCCGTCGGACTTCAGACCGAGGCTATGGGCATAGTCCGCGGCGATGGCAACCAGGCCGTTAAAGACGCCAGCCTGGCCGGGCGTCCACAGGTTCCAGTAGCTGCCGTTTCCGAGCTGGCCGGCCGTGTTGTCGCCCCAGGACCAGAGTTGCCCCGGAGGACCCGTCGGCGTCGGCAACGGGCCGGGGGTTGGCGTGGGCGGCGGCAGGGTGGCCGCGTCAGCTATGGCCAGACTCACGTTGCCGGCGGCGGCGATGGCCGTTATCCCGCCGAGGCGGCTGACCAGCCCCGGGTAGCTCCGGTTGGCCATGGTCCCGTTGCCCAGTTGCCCGTAGTTGTTCTGTCCCCAGGACCACCACCCGCTGCCGTCGTCTTTCAGCGCCAGGCTGTGGGTGTCCCCGGCGGCGATGGCCCGGGCGCCGGCGATCCCGCGCACCTGGACCGGGGTCGTCCTGCTGGACGTCGTGCCGTCACCCATTTGCCCGTAGAAGCCGAAGCCCCAGGCCCAGACGGTCCCATCGTCCTTCAGGGCGAGAGCGTGCCGGCCCCCCGCCGCCACGGCCGCGGCCCCGGTGATAACGCTCACCTGGACCGGAACGTTGGCGTTCATCCTGGTCCCGTTGCCCAGTTGATAGTTATCGTTGAGACCCCAGGCCCAGGCCGTGCCGTCGCCTTTGACCGCCAGGCTGTAACCCGGACCCGCGGCGATGGCCGTAACCCCGGTCAAGGCGTTAGCCTGGACGGGGCTGACCCGGTAAAAGGTGGCGCCGTCGCCCAGTTCTCCATAGGAGTTTGTTCCCCAGGCCCAGACGCTGCCATCGGACTTCAAGGCCAGGCTGTGACTACCGCCGCCGGCGATGGCGGCGACCGCGGACAGGCCATCCACCTGCACCGGGGTGAAGCTATCCCGGTCGATGATCCCGAGGGCGGGATCGAAGTAGGTCTTGCGTCCCCAAGCCCAGACCGTGCCGTCAGACTTCAGGGCCAGGCTGCTTGTGGCCGACGCCGCGATGGCCCGGACCGCTCTGATCCCGAGGACCTGCACCGGCGTGCTGCTGTTGATATTGGTCCCGTTACCCAACTGGCCGTCCCCGTTGTAGCCCCAGGCCCATACCGTGCCGTCAGATTTGAGAGCCAACCCATGGGCGCCGCCGGAAGCCACCGCCGTCACTCCGGCCAGGCCGCTGACCTGGACCGGGAGGTTGCTGTTCGTGGTGGCGCCATCGCCGAGCTGCCCCGCCCCGTTCAAGCCCCAGGCCCAGGCATAGGCGGGCCGGCCGGGTGAAGGGGTGGGGGTTGGCGTGGGGACCGGGGTGGGGCCGGGCGCCGCCGTGGTGATGGCCAGACTGTGGTAGTAGCCGCCTCCGACAGCGACGCCTCCCGTCATGGCACCTACCCGGACCGGAAGGTTGCTGTTCCCACCGGCGCCGTTCCCCAGCTCGCCGTCAGCGTTGTACCCCCAGGCCCAGATGCTGCCGTCGGATTTCAGCGCCAGGCTGTGGTTGCTCCCCGCGGCAATAGCCGTGACCCCGGTCAGTCCCGCCACCCGCACCGGCGATGTGCGCGAGATGTTGGACCCATCGCCCAGTTGGCCCAGGGAGTTATCACCCCACCCCCAGACCGAGCCGTCGGACGCGAGGGCCAGGCTGTGGAAGTCGCCACCGGCGATAGCCGTCACCCCGCTGAGTCCGGAGACCGGCGCCGGCGTCGACCGGTTACCGGTCGTGCCGTCGCCCATCTCGCCGTCCCGGTTTCTTCCCCAGGCCCAGACCGTACCATCGGTCTTGAGGGCCAGGCTGTGGGACGGGCCGGTGGCGATGGCGATGGCGCCGCCCAGGGCGGGGACTTGCGCCGGTCGCCAGGGGTCGGCTGGCGGGCGGTCGCCCAACTGGCCAAAAAGGTTCCGGCCCCAGCCCCAGACCGTGCCGTCGGATTTCAGGGCCAGGCTGTGGTCGCCCGCCGCAGCAACGTCCACCATCCCATCGACGAGGTATACCAGCGATGGCGTCGTTACATCATAGTCGTTGGCGTTGGCCAACTGCCCGTAAACGCTGGAACCCCATACCCACACCGTCCCATCGGCCTCCAGCGCCAGGCTGTGGCTGAGGCCGGCGGCCACCGCCACCACCCCGGCCAGACGGGCCACCGGAACGGGCAGGCTGCTGTCTATTTTGTTGCCGTTACCCAGGCGGCCGTTGCCGTTGTATCCCCAGGCCCAGACGCTGCCGTCGGACCTGACGGCCAGGCTATGGAGATAGCCCCCCTTGACGACGGTCACCTGGTCGAGGCCGCCGGCCAGGGCCGGGCCGCCGCTGGCGGTAACCGTCCCGTTGCCCAGTTGTCCCGTTGAGTTCAGTCCCCAGGCCGAGGCATATCCGGATGGTTTCGATGAATAGCTAAGCGCGAGGTCGGTGATGGCCAGGCTGTGGGCGCTCCCTGCCGCGATAGCCCTGACGCCGGCGAGGACGCTCACCCGGGCGGGAACGCGGGCGACCTGGCCGATGATGCTATAACCCCAGGCCCAGACCGTGCCATCGGCCTTGAGCGCCAGGCTCTGGCTGCCGCCGGCGGCAATGGCCACGACTCCGGTGAGACCGCCAATTTGGGCCGGGATGTTCCGGTCCGTGGTCGCGCCGTCGCCCAGTTGTCCCAGAGCGTTGCCACCCCAGGCCCAGACCGTGCCGTCAGGCTTGAGCGCCAGGCTGTGATGCTCGCCCGCGGACACGGCCCTGACCCCTGACAGGCCGGCCACCGGGACGGGACTGGAACGGTTGGTGGTGGAGCCGTCGCCGAGCTCGCCGGACCCGTTGAAGCCCCAGCTCCACACCGTGCCGTCGGACTTCACCGCCAGGTTGTGGTAACTTCCCGCGGCGATGGCGGTGACTTCCGTAAGGCCGGTGACCGGGACCGGGGTAGTCCTGTTGTACGAGGTAGTCCCGTCGCCCAACCGTCCCCCGTTGCTGCCCCAGGCCCGCACCGTGCGGTCGGAAAGCAGCGCCAGGCCATGGTCGCTGCCTGCCGCCACGCCGGTCACGCCGCTGAGCCCGGGAATCTGGACGGGAAAGCCCTGGTCCGCCGTGTTCCCGATGCCCAACTGCCCGAAGGTATTGCGTCCCCAGGCCCGGGCCGTGCCGTCCGCCTTGACGGCCAGGCTGAAACCATAGCCCGCGGAGACGCCGGTGACCCCCGTGAGGCCGTTGACCTGGACCGGGACATTGGAGCTGGACCTGAGGCCGTTGCCCAGTTCGCCGGAAAAGCCGTAGCCCCAGGCCCACACCTCGCCGCCGGACCTGATGGCCAGATTGTGAAAATAGCCCGGGGCAACGGCGACGGCGCCGGTCAGGTTGCTCACCGGGACCGGGACGTTGCTGTCGGAGGTGGTGCGATTGCCAAGCTGGTAAGTGTCATTCCTGCCCCAAGCCCAGACGTAGCCGGAGGCGCCGGGTGAAGGGGTGGCGGTGGGCGTGGGTGTGGGCGATGGGGCTGGAGTGGGGGTTGGACTGGGCAACACGTCGGCCGAGGCGCGGGGCGCTTCCAGGATCGAAGTCGTCCCGGCGGCGCCGAGCAGCACCACGAGCACCACGGCGAGGGGACCAAAACACCGGTGCCACAGGCGTCCCGCCTGTGCCCTTCGGAAACCCTGAGACGGCCGGGAGAACCTCATTTGCCCTCCTGTTGGCCCGAGAATCCAGGCTGCCGGCGGCCGTAGCGACCCGCGATGCATCGGGGTCGTTGCGTCCGCCAGGGCTCCAGGCTACCCCTGATTGTAGACCCTTCCCCGCCGCCCGTCAACCATGCGGGCTTTTGCTTTTGTTGGTCTTTGTTGTTGGGTCATGTAGCGTAAAGCCCGAAGTTTCTCCGAGAAACTCGAAGGTCCGCAGAGTCCTGGTCAGCAATATCCTTACCCAACGACAACTGACCAACCCCGGGGATATGCAGCGCGAGCCGGCGGCTTCCATTCGGGTGCGGGCCTGTGGTATATTTACGCGACAGCCATCTCGATGAAACAGGTCTCACAATGGCGAATCTGGATTTCTACAAGTCAGCTCTCAAAGTGGATACTGTACGCCAGCTCGAGCAACTATTCTGCGACACGCTGGTGGAAACCAACTGCACATATTCCTTTTTCGTAGATTGGAAGAAGGTGAACAGGAACCGGGACTGTTTCAGACACGAACTGGCCTTGTTTTCCAGTCTGAGGGGGGCCGCCAATCCCAAGCGACGCATGCGGGAACTCATTTCACAATACCCGGAGGTGGTGCGGGCACTTCCGCTATTGATTGGCGAACGGCTTACGGCGTTGAAGGTTCTCGCCGCACTCGCGCCAACTCCAAAGTATGTCGTCTACAATTTTCACCAAGCCAGCTATTCAGACGTCGAGATTCGGAATCTTGTTGAATTTTGCGAGAAGACCGGTTTGCTCCGGGTGCTGACGTCGCTTCAATCACCATTGGACTACTCGACGGGTGTGGAGGTTGGGTTAGATACGAACGCGAGGAAGAACCGGAGCGGCAACTTCATGGAGAACGCTGTTGGAGAGGTACTCTCCCACATTGTGCGCGGTAGCCCAAGCATAGTCCGCATCAGTCAAAAGCAATTCAAGACGCTGAAGGCACAGTATGCGATATCTGTGCCACAGGGTCTGGAGGACCGGAAGTTCGACGAGGCCATCATCAGCGCTGGAGGAGGAACCAACATAGAGATAAATTTCTATGGCGGGTCCGGGTCGAAGCCGAGCGAGATTGTCGACTCGTATATCCAAAGAAAGAACGAATTGGAGAGCATCGGATGGAGGTTTATTTGGGTCACCGACGGCGGCGGCTGGATCCAAATGAGGAACCAACTCCGGAAAGGATTGGAAAACCTGGACTACGTTCTCAATCTGCATATGCTCGCGGCAGGAATGCTGGAAAGGATACTCTTACATGGCTAAGCTGAAAATAATATTAGACTATCCCCCAATGAAGTTGGTCGCCCGAGCGGAGGCATCACGCGGCATTGGGGCTGCCGTGGCCACGGTCTCGGAGCCTGTTGGAACACCCTACAGGACAAGGGTCTCGGCATTCGGCCCACCGATGGACTACGAGCCTGAGAGCACTACTGTTTGGAGCTTCCCCGAAAGGGGAAGCTGGGCGACGCACAATGGTACCTATCGAGGAAACTGGTCACCCTACGTGCCGCGCAACCTCATTCTGAAGTACACCGTAGAGGGCGACACCGTACTCGACCAAATGTGCGGGAGCGGCACAACGCTGGTTGAGTGCAAATTGCTCGGCCGGAACGGGATTGGCGTAGACATAAACCCGCAAGCCGTTGATTTGACTCTCAGGAACCTGGACTTTGATACAGGCGATCGCCGGCACCAGACTCGGGTTTATGTCGGGGATTCGCGCAACTTGAATGACATTCAGAACGAAAGCGTCGATCTCATAGCTACACACCCCCCCTATGCTGGAATGATAGCCTACTCCCGGCGGACAATCGACGGCGATCTTTCTGCCCTTAGCGTTCCGATCTTTACGACGGAAATGTACCAAGTTGCCAGAGAATGCATTCGCGTTCTCAAGCCCGGCAAGTACTGCGGGATACTAATTGGCGACACTCGCAAACATCTCCACTACGTGCCCATCTCCTTTCTGGTTGAGAACGTATTCCTGAAGGCCGGGTTCCTCATCAAGGAGGATATCATCAAGCTGCAGTGGAAGGCGAAAGGTACCAGGGAGCGATGGAGAGGGAAATCATACGATTTCTACAAGATAGCCCACGAGCACCTTTTCGTGTTCCGAAAGCCGAAGGCCGAGGAGAAGCTGAGTGAATTCAAGCTCAGCTCTTGCGGCCTGCTTTCGGTCGTTGCGTCCGTAGGGGGCTGCTCCCAAACCGGTTCGGCCGACAACTTGCTGCGAGACGTCGGAGCTGGCGCACAACCTTTCACGCACGGCCCGGATCCGCGATGAGCTTGGTTTCTGTGCCGGTACGCTTTTTGGGGTACTGTGATATTTGTGTGCAGACCGTGTCAGATTGACTGACGAAGGATACAACGGGACTTTATAGTTATGGACACGACTAGATCTGTGTCCACCGATAGTTACCATCAGCGAGGTGCGGCGATTAAGAAGAACCTTTATACCCATGCAATAGAACTTGCCAACCTGAAAATTATTAACGCTCCGCGCGAGGAATTCAGGGCCAAACTTGAGGAAGTAAAGTACAGGGGTTATGAAGTGGAGCAGATGGCAGACGGAAGAAAGATCCTGATTACCAAACCTGGAGGGAAATTCGTTTTTGGGCGGGTCAAACGCGAGGATTTCATGGTCTGGGTCTACGACACCAGGGACCTGACCCTTTGGCTAATATCCCACAAGGACATTTACAATGACCTCAAGTCCAAGGGCGATGCCAATGCGTCCGCTACCGTCAAGATAATAGACGCCTTGGAAATGGTCTTCAATGGGTGGGAGCCTGACGATGTCCTGCGAACGGCCAATTTGGCGAATCCAGTGGGCGAACCCCCGGAAGTTCTGATTAAGGCGTACAAATGGATTTGGGGTCAAGAGGATTGTAACTACCCGGAAGGTCAGGGAAGAGAAATGTCAATGAAAGAGATCAGAGCGTTGAGACACAAATTGCGGGCTCGATGAGGTCATGCGGTGGTGTATTCGCCTCCCTTGATTCGGCCCGGGTATGGTTACGGGTCATGGCGGTCCCAGTCGGGGATTATCGGATAGTCCGGAAGACCTGTGTTGGACTGAACCCGCTGGATCATCCAAGATGTTACCCAAGGCTTGTCTGTTAAGTCGTGAAGAATCCAGCCGGATAGGTCACCCATGGTCCCTTCTTCTCTTTTTGATCTTCGGAGAGAAAAGCACCCGTCCGAGTTCATCAAGGATTTGAGGCGAAGTCACCAGATCGAATTTCCTTTTCTGCCATGCCTTGAGGATGTGGTGTGGGGTGCTTCCCTGGGTAAGAACCGCGCTGACTACGACGCTGGTGTCGAGGACTACCCTGGTCACGGACTATTTTCTAACCTCTCTGATCACCTCATTGACCAGTGTTCTAATGGTTCGTGGGTTTTCGGCTTGAGTCCTGCATTGGATACGGTCCACTATTTCGAGGAATTCGTCTCTGCTTCCTCTTCTTTCGTTCACCCACCGCTGATAAGTGGCGAATGGGACAAGGGCCGCGACCGGCTTGCCGCCATCCTTGATCACGTACTCTTCTTGCCGCTCCCGGACTCCGGCGAGTATCTGTTTCCAATCAAGGATTTCAGCCGCGTCGAGCGGGCGGGGACTGCTTGTTACGGATTTAGTTCGTGGTTTGTTCGCTGGCATCGCTCCGACCTCACGGTTCCAATATAGGCGAAAACGCAGGGGATCCCAAGGACCCGATTTGCCGGGCGTTATCTACGAGCCATGGCGTATCACAGCGTCCGGGTCGCGGCACGCTTCGGGAGCCTGGAATTCGTAGCCTGGGATTTCCCGCTCGTCCGGGTCAGGGATGCGACTCCCGGGATTCGTCAAGAAGAGCCAGCACATCCACAGTGCGTCCAAGACGGCGACGGATCCGTTCTCGATGCGACTTCAGGGCCTCCAGGACGTCCGCCTGGCCAGTCCGGTCCATCTGCGCGCGGCGCGACAACAGCAGCGCCAGGTCGCTTTTGCGCACAAAGAGCTGGTTGCCGAGCTTTTCGGCCGGCAATTTGCCCTCCCGTACCCAGCGGCGGACCGCCTCGGCGGTGCGGCCGGATTGCATGGCGGCCTGCCTGACAGTAATCAGTTCTTCTTGCTGCGTGACCATGATGCTCCCCGGCCTGACGCCCCGTGTCACTTCACCCGGCCGGGGCCGACAGGCAGCGAACGCAGACTGATCCTCCCGCTCTCGAGGACGACTATGCTGCCCTGCTGCAACGGTTTCTGGAGGTTGGGAAGGTTTGCGATGAGGGTAGCGACCTGAATTGATGGGTTTCGCCCGGAACGCCCGAAAAGGACTACCGATGGTTTCTTCTTACCGTGCAGCGCAAGAAGGGCCCCAAAATCCGTATCCGCCGAGATCAGAACCCGACCCTCGGACCTGGCCCTGGCGAGGACGTCCTCATCCGAGGCCGCCTGCATCCCGTATTCGAACGTGAACTGCGTCATGCCCTGCCTTGCTGAGGTGCGAAGCCACGACGGGGGACAGCACTGCGTCGACAAAGAACTTCACCGTGCAGACACCATCGGTATTTCCCGCTCCCTGAGGGCCTCAGCAGCGTAGCGCAGGGCTTCGTGTATATCTTCCTCTTCAAGGTCGGGATACAGGCGCAGAATCTTCTTGACCGTCATGCCCTCTGCGAGCATGGCTATTACCGTGGCGACCGGTATGCGGAGACCTCTCAGGCAGGGTACCCCGCCCATCTTGCCAGGGTCCACCGTTATTCTTTGAAATCTCATTTCAGTCGTCCCCCAGATATCTTGCCGAAAAGCTGCGGGATATGGAATATCCCCCAGCAATGGTATCATGATATCAACAGCGAGGGAATCGCGTCAACTTCTTCGGGACGGTCGATAGATAAGGGGGATTTCGGTTGGAGGCCGAAGTGCTTATCGAATCCTCCTCCAATCCCCCTTTTTCAAACTGATCTTTACCCATAATCTCGGTTGCTGGACACAGAGGGTCTCTTGAGATATGGGACATGGGCGGAGCCAATAGATTGACTGCTCTAGGGCAACGTTGCGGATAACCCGTACCACAGGCGTCCCTGCCTGTGAGCGCTGGATCTTGAACAAGGCAAACTTAATCTTGTTACCGACGAATACCGCTCCTCCGATTCGTACTCCAACAATGATCGTTCGCACAACAAGTCACCGTCTCGAAGTCCAGGGCTCACAGGCACGGAGGCCTGTGGTACCGGTCCTCTGTGTCCAGCCCGAGATGTGGGACACGATCAGTTTTTCAAAGGGGGAGGTGGGGAAAGACGGTCGAGGCGGGCGGACACATGGGTCCGCCCCTACGGAAGGTGGCGCTGGAGGTCTTCTTCGGTGTCTATGTCCTGGAGAATGGCGTCGGAGCCAGCTTCCACTTCATAGACATCCTCCGGGTGGGCTGCGACGAGCTGCCTGGCCCCCACATCCCCGGTGAGCTTCATCAGTTCGGGCCGGTACTTGATATCAATGAGGACAGGGTTGCCCCGCCGCCCCCGGTAGACGGGCGTGATGACCCCGCCCTTCTTCTGGCGGTAGGCCGCCAGCAGCCTGTCAATGATATCCGCTGTCAGGCCAGGCTGGTCGGCGAGAACCATCAGGACGGCTTCGGAAGATGAGGAAACGCTTTCGAGGCCGGCCTTGAGGGAGGCGCTCATTCCTTCACGGTAGCGCCGGTTGAGGACCATTTTGACCGGCCGGTCTTTCAGGAGAGGCTCAATGGCTTCCGCCTGGTGGCCGAGGACAACGATGGTCTCATCCACCGCCGAGGCCAGCACCGTATCCACAGTCCGCTCGATGAGGGTCTTGCCCTCTAGAGGGAGGAGCTGCTTGAGCCGGCCCATCCGTTTCGATTCACCGGCGGCGAGGATTATGGCGGAGATCATCTTCTGGTAGGACGGGCTTCCAGCCCGTCGACACGGCTTTCCAGCGCGTCTGAACAGGCAAGATGCCCGTTCTACTGGCCGCGCGCCAGCCACCCCGCCCCAACTGGTGGGTTCGCCCAACCCAACCCCGCCCGGGCCACCCCGTTTGGGCTTAACCCACCCTACGGGGCTTAATCCTCTCCCATCAAGGGAGAGGAGATCGGCCCTTTTGCTCCTTCAGGGCTTTGAGCACCTTCTCCGGAGTGACGATCAGGTCTTTGATCCAGACGCCGGTGGCGTTGTAGATGGCGCTGACAATCGAAGGGTAAGTGGAAACCATGATCGCCTCGCTGGCCTCCTTGGCCCCATACGGCCCCTCGGGGTCGATGGTCTCCACGTGTATCTGGTGTATCTCCGGCGTGTCCGCGGCGCGGGGCATCTTGTAGTCCCGAAAATCGGTGTTGCGCGTCACGCCATTGGTCCTGTCGATGATGAAGCTCTCGGTCATCGTCTGCCCCTGGGCGGCCGATACCTGGCCGTCCACCTGGCCTTCGACCAGCATCGGGTTCAAAGCGAAGCCGCAGTCGTGAGCGGCGGTGGTATCGTAGTAATCGACCTTGCCGGTCTCCAGGTCCACTTTGACCTCCGAGACCTGGGCGCCGAAAGAATAGCAGGGTGATATATTGCCCATGCCCGTCTCGAAATCGGGCACTTCGACGTTCAGTCCATAATAGCCCCGGCCCAGGATCACCTTGCCCAGCCCGTGCCCCACCACCGCCCGGGTTAGGCGTTTGAAGGCCATCTCCTTCCGCGGGTTGCTCTTGACAAAGACCCTGTGGTCCTTGAAGCCGACATCCTGAAGGTCCGTGCCCAGCATCTCGGCGGCGACCTCCGCCAGTTGCTTTCTGGCATCCTGGGCCGCCAGCTTGACAGCAGGCCCGGCGCAGGTGGTGACCCGGCTGGAATAGGTCCCGGGGTCGGCGGGCGTGGTCTGGGTATCAAGCAGGCTGACATTGATATCGTCCAGGCCCACCCCTAACTCCTCGGCGGCGATCATCGCCAGCACGGTGTCCGAACCCTGTCCGGCATCGGTGGCCCCGGTGAGCAAGCTCACCGTGCCGTCCTCATGGACCTTGATGGTGGCGGCGCAGGCCGAGTGGCCCCGTATCCTCATGCCGGAAAGGTAGGTGGTGGCGGAGACGCCGATGCCTCTGGCGATGTTGCCCTGGCGCACCGGCCTCTTATGCCGGTTATTCCAGTTAGTCGTCTCGCGGACCTTCTCCAGGCATTCCTTCAGGCCGCAGCTCCCCACCTTCAGGCCGTTCGGAGTGACGTAGCCCGGGTCCACGGCGTTCTTGAGCCGTATTTCCAGGGGGTCCATGCCCAGGGCCTCGGCAATCATGTCTAGCTGGATCTCGCCGGCGAAATGGGTGTGGGCCAGGCCGTGGCCGCGGTGGGCGGAGCAAGCCGGCAAATTGGTATAAGCCCGGATGCCGTCGTAACGGTAGTTCCGTATCTTGTAGGGCAACGTCTTGACGGCGCCGGCCAGGTACATGGTTATGGGGCCGATGAGGGTGTAAGCGCCGCCATCGCCGATAACCCTGATATCCTGGGCCATGATGGTGCCGTCGGCTTTGACGCCGGTCTTGATATCGATGGTGAAGGGCAGCCGGCGGCGGCTGGAGGTCAGCATTTCCTTCTGGGAATAGACGATCTTTACCGGTTTGCCGGTCTGTTTGGCCAGGACTACCGAGGCAAAATCCAGGGGGAAGGCGTCGTTCTTGGCCCCGTAGCCGGCACCGATGTAGGGCTGGATGATGCGCACCCGGTGCTGGGGCAGGTTGAAGGCCGCGGCAAAGATGCGGTACATGAAATAGGGGCTCTGCTTGGAGGCCCAGACCGTCAGGTCTCCGTTCGATTCCCAGCGGGTCAGCGTGGCATGGGGTTCCAGCATGGCATGGTAGACCCGCGGGGTCTGGAAACGGTCTTCCATGACGTACTCGGATTGCTTGAAGCCCCCCTCGACATCGCCGAAGTTCATCTTGTAGTGCAGGCTGACGTTGCCCGGGGCGTGCTCGTGAATCTGGGGCGCGCCCGGTTTGAGGGCTTCCTCCACGTCGAACACGGCGGGTAGGGGCTCGTAATCAACCTTGATCAGAGAGCAGGCTTCCTCGGCCGTATCTTCGTCCACCGCGGCCACCGCCGCGAGTTCCTCCCCCATGAAGCGGACCTTCTCCGGGCAGAGGGGCGATTCGTCCCGCGTGGTGGGAATGAACCCGTAGGTAAAGCCGCCGAGGTCCTTACCGGTGATGACCGCTTTGACCCCGGGCAGCCGCTTCGCCCGGCTGGTGTCGATGTTCAGAATCCTGGCATGGGCCAGCGTGCTCCTCAGCAGCTTGCCCCAGAGCATTCCGGGGAGGGTAAGGTCCGCGGCGTATTTGCCTTCGCCGGTGGCCTTGGGTATGCCATCCACGCGGGGTAGGGGCTTGCCCAGTACGGAATATTGCGTCATGAGAACGTACTCCCGGTAAGCTGTCAGCGAACAGCTATCAGCTTTCAGCTAACAGCAGTCAGCTATCAGCTAACTCAATAACTCAAAGAACCTGGTAATTCATGGTGGATTCCCGCCTGCGCGGGAATGACGGCCCGGTACGACAGGCTTTCCAGCCTGTCGCCCGCGTTTGCCAGCGGGCGGACATCTGTCACCCTGAGCAAAGTCGAAGGGTCTTTCCCCGAATGCGCTCCAAACAAAAGAACCTGTCCTGAGCAGAGCGAACGGATTCTTCGCCTACGCTCAGGATGACGGTCTCAGCTAACAGCATTCGGCTAACTCAATAACTCATTGAACTTCTTTAGACTGGCATTGGCCAGAAAACCAACTCTCACAGGCACGGTGGCCTGTGGTACCGGCCATCTGCGCTTAACCCACCCTACGAACCTTCCAACCTTATGAACTTTGCGCCGCCGCCAGGATGGCCTCCACGATCTTCACGTACCCCGTGCACCGGCACAGGTTCCCGCTGATCCCCACCCTCACCTCGTCTTCCGTCGGCTTCGGCTTCTCCGCCAGCAACGCCTTGGCGCTCATAATCATGCCG
>JACQUA010000070.1 GCA_016210565.1 Chloroflexota bacterium | reverse complement strand
ATATCCCTATCTGCGCAGATTGGAATACCATTCACCACAAATTTCTTAATTAATTTTCTGGATAATCCCAATGTCCGGAGTGGTGACCCAGGCTCCTAGGACAGCATTGGTTAGGATCAGGCCGGGGTGGTGGTTTCTCGAAGTCATAGGGCCGAGCTGGACAGAAGACTTCGGAGATACCGCGCGCCGGCGTCGGCCCTGTCACCCGAAGAGCTCCGAAGAAGGATAGGCCGCAGAGCACGATCGCCCGTCCGCCGCCGGTCGATAACTCAAGAGTCGAAGGGATTGCCGGGAGGGAAGGTCATGACCCGCCTCACCGTGGGGATGTTGAAGGGTGGATGGAGTCAACGGAACTGCCCCGTGGCTGAATGCGGGCGATCGTGTAGAGGCTGCCGGGGTCTCTGCACGAGTAATCCGAAGTAACCGCTTTGCGGCAGGCAGTTGTCGTCGTGAACATCACCCGCTCTCAGGGCTTCGTTGGCATTGCCCAGACCGCGACCGCATCGTTTGCAAGCTCCGCCTGTCGTTGGGCTATCGTCTCAGGGGTCCATGCAACAAACTTGGCCTTGTCGCCAAGTTCTTTGGCGACCAAGAGGTCCGATGCTGCGTAAAAGCCCTGTTTCTTCGAAAAGGCGCTGTTCTTCGCCTTGTCATTCAGTGCAGTTGACAGGATGGTGAGGTTGCCTATTCTGTGAACTGCTTCGCCGAGGCTAGAATCCTGGATTTCGGCACCCGGAGACAGGGGGTAGATGTGCTCCAGGTTGACTTTGTTCGAGGGTGCGACGTCCAGCTCTCCGGTTCTTCGCCGGTGGACTTCTATCTCTCGCAGGAGGTAGCGTGCGACCTCTCTCCTGCGAACCTCGGCTTTTGAAAAGGCCTCCTTGAAATCGCTGTCGGCCGGAGCAAACTTGGCCAATCTAGCAAGGGCGTAGCCAGCCGAATCTTTCTTCTCGCGCAAGTCGCGGGCGAGGCCGAATAGCTCCTCCTCTAGTTTCGAGCTTTCCAAGTTGCCAATGACATTATGGCGCACATACAGCGAGACCAGTGTTTTGACAAGAGTCCGCGCTTGGTGGGCTGTTACCGAGCCGGCTTCAGCGAGGTCGAACAGGCTGAGAAGGACCGGCATTAACGCCTGGGCACGGAGCGTCTTGACTGACTCCAGGTGTCGGCTGGTGTCTGTGTCAGGATCGCTGCAACTCACGATCCGCTGGTACACTTCGGCGCTATGAGCCAAGTCACGCGAATAATCGACCGGACTCAGTTTCTCGCTGGAAAAGCTGCTTTTCAACTCCCGGTACAAGGAACGACTTTTCAGATCTCCCTTGTGAGACAGCCAATAATGCCTGAAGAAGTCCTCCAGCCTCAGTTCCGGTTCTAATGCCCAGACCTTCTCCATGTTCGACCGAACCTCGGGCCGCGCTGTCTCCGGCGCCTGCAGGGTTACGAAGTTCCTGATCAGATCCTCTGGGGCCACGCCTATTCCTCTGTCGTTCAGGGTTTCGAAAACACTGAACGCGATGTCCTCGTCAAGCGCGATGGCGATGACGACGGACACATGATTGGTCAAGACCTTCTGTAGCCGCAACGCCCAGAGGAAGCCTTTTTCGCCGCCTCCGAGTGTCTCCCACTGGCGGCCCAATTGCTCTTTGAAAAAGGAACGAGCTTTAGCAATCAGTTGATGCGACCGCTGGGTTGGTTTTGGAGCGGCATCAGGGATATTGTCGTCCTGAACGAGTTGCCTGAAGAAATGTCGATCATGTTCATACGGCTGGAACTTGTACATACGGTCAAAGTGCGGAGAGGTGCCTTTGAGATAATCGGTCTTGGCTATGTACTCGTTCTGTGTCTGCCGCGCGGCATCCAGATTGTATTTGCCCAGGAAGTCCCGGATGACGGATAGCAAAATCGTTGCTGTTGCCAGGCGCTGCTGCCCGTCTACCAGGACGTAGACGTCTCCCTCGCCCCTCTTTGCAAGCACTATGGAGCCTAAGAAGTATTCCTGTCCCTCAAGGCTACTCCCGGGGTGGGTGTTGGAAAAGGACAAAAGGTCTTCCCAGAAAGCTCTCACGTGGAGAGTGTCCCAACTGAAATCTCGCTGCACGGTGGAGACCTCGATAGGAGGTTCACTCATAGACAGAAGTCCACCGATGGTGCGCTTTTCCGCATGATATTGCTCAGGCATAATGGGGCCTCCTTTCCACTTTCAGGTTGATGTCCACTGCGTGTGCCGTTTTGCAAGCTGCGCTGAGCGCTGACACTTGACTCCCCCCATTGACCGAGCCGCAGGTCTCCGTCTGTCGGGGATGGGAAAAAGCTCTAACGAAGGTCTTTGACTCCGATGCCTCCCGGCCTCCGTCTTCGTTCCTCAGCACTTCCGCCGAGTGCGCCACGTGCCAAGCCTCACGCATCTGACTGGCCGGATAGAGTTTCGATTCTGCTTTTCAAGTCACGCAGGTCAGTTTGCAGTATTTCCCACACGAGTTCTCGGTCCACGCCGCAGTACTCATGGACGATCCTGTTTCGCAAGCCGACGATCTTGCGCCACTCGATCCCGGTCTGGCTATCGGTGAACTCTTTTGGCAGGCTACTTGCGGCCTCGCCGATAATCTGCAGGTTGCGGGCGACCGCATCCACTGTCCTGTCGTCCGTGAGAAAACGCGCCCTGTCGAACCCGGATGTGTAGCGGTCGATTTTCACAATCGCTGTCCGGATATCTGCCATAAGCAGCCTGACCGGTCTCTTAGACATAGACCAGGTCCTGGCTGATTGCCTCCATGTTCGAAGGACTGATGGCTCTGCTGGAGACGACGTGGCACGGGAGGCCCAGCAGTTGTTCGGCAGTCTCAGCCAGCGAAACGAACTCCAGCCCTATTGACGGGTCAACGTCCACAAGGATGTCAACATCACTTCCCGGCCCCTGCTCATTGCGGGCATAGGAACCGAAAAGGCCAAGCTTCTTCACCTTGAATCGGGCCATCAGATCTGCCTTGTGGCTGGCCAGGAGGGTGATGATTTGGTCACGAGTCTTCATGGCCTCATTATATCACGTGCCACGCGGGGCAATGGCTGCCTCGGACGGTAGGACAGTACGGTACCAGCGCGGCCGTTGCTAATGCGTTTGCATCAGTCCCCTCAAAAAAAGCTTGGCCTCAGCTGTCTTCCGTCATCTCCCTTTGCCTTTGTCCTCAACCGGAACTATAATTGCGAGTGTCACCGCCACGGCACGGTTCGAAAAGGAGATCTATGCAGAAAAGGGCAAAATCCAAACCTGGCACGGCAGAAAGGTATGTCTGTGACTCGAGGGGCAGGAAACGGGCCGTGCTGCTAGACCTGAGAGTCTATAACGAGATGCTGGAAGACCTGGAAGACCTGCGACTTCTCGCGGAGAGAAGGAACGAACCTGCCATCCCTCTGGACGAGGTTGAGAAGAGGCTGAAAGAGCGTGGTCTCCTATAAGGTTACCGTAGACTCTTCCGCAGAAAAAGAACTGCAGGGCCTGGACAAATCCGTTATCCCAAAAGTCTGGGAACAAGTCAAGAGTCTGGAGAACGATGCGAGGCCGCTCCAGTCGAAGAAGATAAAGGGCACTGCCAAAGGCTACCGGCTGCGGTTCAGGGACTACAGGATTATTTACAACGTGGACGATAAGGCAAGGTCTGTGGAGGTGGTGGCAATACGGCACAGGAAAGATGCCTATCGGTAGTTCATGACCAACGTTGAGATTGCCAGGGTCTTGCTGGACATCGCCGACCTGCTGGAGATAAAAGGCGAGCTCGTATTCAAAGTGCGCGCCTATCAGCGGGCGGCCCGGGCCATTGAGCACCTGCCCGCGGAAGCCGAACTGCTTCTCAAGGAAGGGAAGCTCAAGGACATTCCGGGCGTCGGCGAGTCCATCGCCCAGAAGATTACCGAGATGGTCGCCACCGGCCGGCTCGAATACTTCGAACACCTGAAAGCCGAACTTCCCGAGGGCATCAACACGCTGCTTTCCGTCCCCGGCATCGGCCCGAAGATCGCCATGAAGCTGTCCCAGGACCTGGGGGTCAAGACCATTGATGACCTCGAAAGGGCCATCCTGGAAGGGAGAGTAGCGGGGTTGGAGAGAATGGGAGAGAAGAGCGCGGAGAATATCCTCAAGGCTGTCCAGACCCTTCGCAGGAAGGATGTCCGCATTCCCCTCGGCCAGGCCATGCCGGTGGTGGAAAAGATAATGGCCGGTCTGAAAGACTGCCCCGGTCTCAGAAACCTGACCCCGGCGGGCAGCCTGCGGCGTTTCAAGGAGACGGTGGGCGATCTTGACATAATGGGGACGGCGGAAGATGCGGACACGGTCATACAATGCTTCGTCACTCTGCCGGCGGTGAAACAGATCGTGGCCAAAGGCCCCACCAAAGCCACCGTCATCACCACCGAAGGCTTCCAGGTGGACCTGCGCCTGGTGGAGCATGAGTCTTTTGGTTCCCTGCTGCAATACTTCACTGGAAGCAAGCAGCACAACATCGCCCTGCGCGAAAGGGCCAGGCGGAGGGGACTGAAGTTGAGCGAATACGGAATTACCATGGTCGAGACCGACCGCACCGAGTATTTCCCCACCGAGGCAGGGTTCTATGCGCGGCTGGGGATGCAGTACATTCCACCGGAGATCCGGGAAGCGACAGGGGAGATCGAGCTGGCCGAGGACCATGCCCTGCCCCCGCTGGTGGAAATGTCTGATGTAAGGGGCGATTTCCATGTCCACTCCAACTGGAGCGACGGACACGATTCTATTGAGGACATGGTAGCCGTTGCCAGGGCCACAGGCTATGAGTTCATTGCCCTGACGGACCATTCCGTGGGACGGGGAATCGCCCGCGGCCTCAATGTGGAAAGAGTGAGACAGCAGGAACAGGAAATCAAGAAGGTGGAGCAGAATGCCGGCGGCATCAGGGTACTGCACGGGGCCGAGGTCGATATCCGGGCCGATGGTACCCTGGATTTCCCCGATGACCTGCTATCGCAGTTTGACGTCGTGGTGGCGGCCGTCCATTCGGCGATGGGGCAGGACAAAGACCGGATGACGCGACGGGTAATCGACGCCATGCGAAATCCGCATGTCGATATCATTGCCCATCCCACTTGCCGGCTTTTGGGCGAGCGGGAACCGGTGGATATCGACATGGAACAGATATTCCGGGTGGCGGCGGAGACGGGCACCGCCCTCGAAATCAACGCCATGCCGGCCCGGCTGGACCTGAAGGATACCCATATCTTCCGGGCCAGGGAACTCGGGGTCAAGCTGGTTGTGGGAACCGACTCCCACAGCGCGGCCCAGCTCGATTTCATGCGCTATGGCGTGGCCGTGGCTCGCCGGGGCTGGTGTCAGGCCAGGGATATTCTCAACACATTGCCGTACGAAGAGATGAGAAGGGCGCTGAAGGATTAACCGAAATCATGCATTGGCGTAAGGGGTGTAGTGCATAGCTTCAGCTGTGCGGGTGGGGATGACGACCAACCCGGCAGGGCTAAAGCCATGCACTACACCCCCTGTCCATTCGTGCCGTTCGTTTTTGCATTTTGATTTGTCATGCTTCATTCTGCTTTTTGACGTTTAATATTCTTGTTGCCGGCTTGTCCCTGGATAGCGGGAGGACTCTCTAGTGGATATACCTGCGTACGATGTCATCGTTGTTGGTGCCGGGCCGGCGGGTTCGGCAGCCGCCATGAGATGCGCCCGGAAGGGCTTTAAAACGCTCCTCCTGGAGAAAGCCAGAACACCTCGCGTTAAGGCCTGCACCGGGATGATCATGAGCCGGATGGCGCAGGGCCTCATAAGACAGGAGTTCGGAGACATCCCAGGCGAAGTTCTGGCGGACTCCCCCTATCTGAAGGGCTATGTTATCCATGTGCCCGGCGCGGGAGAAGAGACCATTGAGAGCAAGGCCCCGTTTGCCTGGCGGGACCGCCTGGACCACTGGATGAACGCGAAGGTGAAAGAGGCGGGTGGCGAGGTGTGGGACGGTGTCAGAGTCGATGAAGTTGGGCAGGACGCGACTGGGTGCGGGTTAGTGTTGCAGACCGCCTCGGGTGAGAGAGAGTTGAGAGCCAGGTGGTTGGTCGGGGCCGACGGGGCCGCTTCCACGGTCAGGAAACATCTCGTCCCTGATCTGGTGGTTCACTACGGTGAAGCCGTCCAGGAGTACCACCGCTGCCGGCTGGATATGGATAAGGGCTGGTTCCACGCCTTCTTCCCTGCTGACTACGCACCTTTCTATTTCAGCGCCTACCGCAAGGATGGCTTCGCCGTGGTGGAAATCGGCTCGCGGAAAGAGCAAATGGGTCCTTTCATGCAGTTGGCCAGGGAAACCCTGGCCGGTGATTTCGGATTCGCCGCGGGAAGCGTTGCCCGGAGGAGGGACGGTTGTGTCGAGCCGGCTTTGCTCCGCCAACTGCTATCGGGGCAATTCGCGCCGGCGTCCGGCAATGCCCTGCTGGCGGGCGATGCGGCCGGTTTGATCATGCCGGTCACGGGAGAAGGCATCGGCCTGGCGGTGCAGAGCGGCGTGTGGGCAGCCGCAGCCATAGAGGAATCAGCAGCGACGGGGAGAACCGTCATTGATTGCTACCAGACAAAGCTTTCGGCTATAATGGAAACGATAAGGGGATTCTATCATGTCGCCAGAACGCTCAGAGAGAAGGCCGACAGTAAAAGAGACTACCTGTTCTGGGTAGCCCAGACCTGGCGAAGGACCCTCGACGTTGGCTGAAAAAGTGCATGGCAAAAACCGGCTACTCAACTACCACCGCTGACCAGGAGGCCATCGAACACCTTGCGGAGGCCATCCGGAAGGGCGCCCTGTGGTTTGTAGCTCTGCTGGAAGCGATCAGCCTGTGGCAAAGTCCCGATGAGACGTACAAGAGAAAGAAATACTGTTACCTGATCAAGGGAGAGGCTTTCGACTGGCTTCTGCTGGCCCAGCGACTGCTCGATACGGTAAACGGTCTGGTCCCTGAAGCCGAGGTGTCCGAGTTGCTTTTCACCGGCGACCTTCCGGAAGGGGTCACCCGGGCCGACTTCCGCCGGATCATCGGGTCAAAAAAATACCGGGCCTATCTGAACTACTTCTACGGGGTTGAGGTGGAACAGGCGCTGGAACTCGCGGTGGAGACTGAAATACGCAAAGAGAGGCGGGCCTCGGGCTGGAGGAGCATGTCGGGAATCGAAGATGAGGTGTATGAAAGGATCTATGGGGCCGGGAAGGCAGAGCTATGGGGCGAGTTCCGGAAGCAAAAGGGCGGGGCTGCCGGTGATTCTCTGGACCTGGGGGAGATGAA
The DNA here is from genome assembly GCA_016210565.1 of Chloroflexota bacterium. GTDB lineage: Bacteria > Chloroflexota > Dehalococcoidia > JACQUA01 > JACQUA01 > JACQUA01. Next base: position 44,114 of record JACQUA010000070.1, on the reverse strand, counting down.
GGCGTTCACTTACTGGCTGTTCGGGTACCGGATGGCGAAAAGTGAGAAAGAGGTCTTTGCCAGCGATACGCGCAAGGGCCTTAATCTATTACATCGCCTCAAAGCAAAACGGTAGGGGCGACGTGGCCGCGCCCGCAGGAGGTAGGGTGAGTTAAGTCCCGATGGTAATCGGGACGAACCCACCGTGATGGCAGAAGTGAACAAAGCTGTGAACGCCAATCTGGCGGAATGGTGGGTTTGCGTCCCGATGCGCCATCGGGACGCTTAACCCACCCTACGGGAACGGGCACGTGCAGCGTGCCGCTACGGGTGGCGCTTCAACCCGCCAGCCTGGCCAGGCGCTCCTTCAGTCTTCCCAGTTTCCCTTCAGTCTCTCCCAGTCGTTGCCTGTCCCTGGCCACGATGCCAGCCGGTGCACGGGAGACAAAGGCCATGTTTCCCAGCTTCGTTTCCAGCCTCTGTTTTTCTGCTTCCTCCTGAGATATCTCCTTTTCCAGTTTCGCTGTTTCGGCAGCGACATCAATCATGCCTCGCAGAGGCAGGACCACGTCGGCGCCGGCGAGGACCAGGACCACTGCCTCCGTCCCGGCAGGCTTTTCTTTGAGCGATCCGGATATCTGGAGGGGCCGCACCCTGGCCAGCGTTTCGATAGCTTCGCGGTGGCCGGCGAGCTTTTTCTCATCTTCTCTGGCGAAGACCTGCGCTTCGATCCAGCGCACCGGCTCAACCTTCGCCTCGGCCCTGGCGTTTCGAATAGCCCGGACGATTTCGATTACCGAACTCATCTCCGCTTCCGCCGGTCCGTCAGCGGGGAAGGCATCGGGTTGCGGGTATGGGGAGATCATCACGGAGTCGGCCGTGGCGTTCAGATGGGGCCGCAGGCCCTGCCACAGTTCCTCGGTGATGAAGGGCATGAAAGGATGGAGGAGGCGAATGGACTTCTCCAGCACGTACAGCAAAACCGGTCGCGTGTCTGTTTCGCCGCTCCCGGAGCGCAGCCGGATTTTGGACAACTCGATATACCAGTCGCAGTAGTCGCCCCAGACAAACTCGTGTATTTGCCTCTCGGCCTCGCCGAACTGGTATTCCTTCAATAGCCGGTCGACGTCCGTGATGAGTCGGTTAAAGCGGCTCAGGACCCACCGATCTTCCACGTGGACAGCCTCGACCCTGTCCGGCAGCCGGAAATCGGCGGGGATGCTGCTTTCTACATAACGGGCGGCGTTCCAGAGCTTGTTGCAGAAGTTGCGGCTGGCCTCGAGCTTCTGCCAGCTCATCCTGATGTCATTCCCGGGAGAACTGCCGGTGGTCAGGGCGAAGCGCAGGGCGTCGGTGCCGTACTTCTCGATGGCGTCCAGCGGGTTGATGACATTGCCGCGCAGCTTGCTCATCTTTTCGCCCGCCTCATCCCGGATGAGACCATGGAGATAGACTGTCTTGAAGGGGACCTTGCCGGTATTTTCGATGCCCATCATGATCATGCGGGCGACCCAGAAGAAAAGGATATCGTATCCTGTTTCCATGACAGAGGTGGGGTAAAAATAGCGGAGGTCTTGCGTTTGTTCCGGCCAGCCCAGGGTGGAGTGGGGCCACAGCGCGGAACTGAACCAGGTGTCCAGGACGTCGGGGTCCTGGTAGATGTCGGCGCTGCGGCAGTGGGCATGAGAACAGACTTTCGGCTCGTCCACTGATACGGTGATCTGCCCGCACCTCGGACAGTACCAGACCGGGATGCGGTGCCCCCACCACAACTGGCGGCTGATGCACCAGTCCCGAATGTTTTCCATCCAGTTCAAATAGACTTTGGCGAACCGCTCCGGCAGGATGGTGATCTCCCCGCTGCGGACCGCTTCGATGGCCGGAGCGGCCAGCCCCGCCATGGTAACGAACCACTGCTTGCTGGCCCAGGGTTCGACGGGCGTGTGACACCGGTCGCAGTGTCCCACCTGGTGGACGTGCTTGTCCACCTTTATGAGGAGCCCTTGCTCTTCGAGGTCGCGCAGGATGGCCTTACGGCAGGCGAACCGGTCCATGCCCTGGTAGGGCCCCGCGTTTTCGTTCATGGTGCCATCGGGATTCAGTATGTTCACCAGGGGCAGCTTCTGCCTCTGGGCTATGTCGAAGTCAACGGGATCGTGGGCCGGAGTCACCTTGACGGCGCCGGTCCCGAAGGACTGGTCGACGATTTCATCGGCCACGATCGGAATAGTCCTGCCGATCACCGGAAGGACCACTTTCTTGTCTCTCATGTTTTCGTAGCGGCAGTCGCAGGGATTGACCGCCACGCCGGTGTCTCCGAGGATGGTCTCCGGCCGCGTCGTGGCCACGGTGATGAAGCCGGGTTCTCCTGCCAGGGGATAGTTGATGTGCCAGAGGTTGCCTTCAACTTCCTTGTGTTCCACCTCCAGGTCCGAAAGGGCAGTGGCGCAGCGCGGACACCAGTTGATGATGCGTTCCCCCCGGTAGATAAGCCCCTTGTTGTAGAGATTAACGAAGGTAGCCCTGACAGCCCGGCTGGGACCCTCGTCCAGGGTGAAGCGCTCCCGGGGCCAATCGCAGGAAGCGCCGAGCCTCCGGTGCTGTTCAGAGATGATGCCGCCGTACTTGCGCACCCATTCCCAGACCCTGGCCACGAATTTCTCCCGTCCCAGGGCCTGGCGGGTGGTCCCCTCTTTGGCGAGCATCTGTTCCACCACCACCTGGGTGGCGATGCCGGCATGGTCGGTGCCCGGCAGCCATAATGCCGGCTGGCCATTCATGCGGCGCCAGCGCACCATCGTATCTTCTAGGGCCGCTGTCAGGGCATGGCCCACGTGAAGCTGCCCGGTGACGTTGGGCGGGGGCATGATGATAGTGAACGGTGTTTTGGAGGAGTCAATCTTCGGAGTGAAGTAGCCTTTTTCCAGCCAGAACTGGTACCATTTGCTTTCCACCAGGGCGGGGTTATAGGCTTTAGGGATCTCTTTGTTCAGGGGAACGCCCTCCTTGAACCGGCATTCAAAGGGAACAGTCTGCCGTTCGGTAATGAGAATGCCATTACTTTAACCAATCCGTTTCACAAATGCAAGGGAGAGAGCGACGAACCCGATTTGTCATAAAGAATTCATTAGGATTTTTCGGGCCTATTGTAACAAACTGACAGGTGCTTCGTTGTGTATATTGGATTCGTGCTATACTAACACCATCTAAGGCTGAGGAGAGTTCTGAAAAGAAAAGGTTAGAGACGAAAAAAAGAATATTGCCGGAAGGAGATGACGACGAACCAAGCGAAGACCGTGATGGCTAGACCGACCGAGAACCCAAAACCAGCACCAACCCAGACGCCAATGCCATCGCCACCCCTACACCTTCGCCTTCACGTCTCCCCAGACATCCCCTAACAGCCGAACCCACCCTCCCCATCACGTTCAGGCTTCGGGATCGTCGTCATCTCCTTCCTTTTTTTTGTCCCAACCTCCCAACCCTCCAGTCCTTCCCGCCGCCCGCCCTTACTCTTCCAGCAGTCACCACGGCGATTCGCCATGTGAAGCGCCCTGCATCACTGCATCCTCTTTCTCCGAATAGTCAGACAAGGGAACGCGTTTCGGCCCGCTTCTGCATGGTGTCTCCCGTCCCGCGGACCATCCTGGCGGCGTGGACATGGGCCGAGGCGGCATTGCGAGGTGGCCAGCGGGGCAAGCAGCATCAGCAGTAAATGGCCCACGCGCCGGCAAGGATGAAAACCAGGTCTCACCGCCGAACTGTCGGGGTGGTACCAGAGGTGGGGAATCTGCAATCTTCAATCTGTAATCTGCAATCGGTTCCTGAGGAACTTCTCCCCTGTCTTCTCCCACTCCCCCCGCACCGCCAGGTCGGCCTCTTCCCGGTTCTCCTCGGTCCAGCTTCCCAGTGAATAGCCGAACCACGGCGTTTTCGGGGTCAGCGCCGGCAGCCCCTCCGCTTCCCACATCTGCCCCGCCTTTTCCATGAATTTCTTCCCCGGCAGCGACACCGGCGGGTAGGGCCATTTCCTGGTGGCGTCGATCAGCTCGGCGGAAGTCGGCTTGTAGGTCTTCTTTCCCGCGAGCGCCTCGGGCGGTGCCGCCGAGGGGTCCAGCGGGGCGTTCTTGCCGGGGATGATTCTGATGTCCCGGTGCGGCTGCATCCGGTAGCACACCGCCCAGGCGACCGAATCGAGATTGTAGGCGTCGATGTCGTCGTCCACGGCGATGACGATCTTCCCCCAGTTCGGGTTCAGACTGGAAGCGCCGAAGAGGGCCTGCCAGGACTCGTTTTCATAGGTCTTCTTGATCCTGATGACGCAGAGCTGGTTGCTGCCGCTGTCCTCGTGCAAGGCCACGTCCAGGATGCCGGGGATGTTGCAGTCGTGCTTCAGGAACTTGTAGAACACGGCGCTGTAGGCGATGTTCCTGATCTTGGTGTCTTCGGAGGGCGGGAACTGGTCAATCCAGGCCGTGTCGATGGGATTCTTCCGGTGGGTGATGCAGGTGACGTTGAAATAGGGGCCGGTGTTCCGCGCGCCCATGTAGCCGGGATGTTCGCCGAAGGGACCTTCCATCTCCATGCTGTCGGTGGGCAGTTCCCCTTCGATGATGGTCTCGGCGTTGGCCGGGACTTCCAGGTCCACCGTCTTGCACTTCACCAGGGGGACCGGCTCGCCGGCGATGCCCCCGGCGACCGAGTATTCGTCGGCGCCGAAGGGAATCTTGGTGGCCCCGGCGTAGCCGATGTTCGGCGTCGCCCCCAGGACGATGGCGGCCTGCAGGGGCATCTTCTTCGCCTTGCACTTGTCCCAGTGGAGCAGCAGATGCTGGGGAGCGAAACAGTTGATGCCCGTGCGCGTGGCGCTGCGCAGCATGCCGCGGTAGACGCCGACGTTGCGGAGGCCGGTTTCCGGGTCTTTGGTGACCCAGGCCCCGGCGGTGATCTACGGGGCGTTATCAAAGCCGGGGGTGGACAGGGGGATGGGGAACTCCAGCAGGCCGCCGTGCTCCAGCAAGCTGCCGCCCGCATGCACGACCTCCTGCACCGGGGCGTGTGTGACCATGACGGGAGCGATGGGATGTAGCTGCGCCTGGGCCCACTTCTGCATGATGTCCCCAGTTTCGCACATCATCCCGATGGCGTAGACGTCGGCGGAGGCGGCGTAGGAGGCGACCAGCAGGGGCATGGGGTATTTCTTACCCCTGGCGTCGGTTATGCGTTCGAAGAGGAAGGCCCGGCGTTCCCGTTCCGGCAGGCCGCGGAACTGCCAGCGCACCAGTGGCATCAACTCCGTGTCCTTGTTTATCTCGCGCTTGATGCGGAACAGCTTCCCGTGGGCTTCCAGGGCGGCGACATATTCCCTGAGGTCGTGGTAGTAGGCCATACTGTCTTCCGTTTCGGTAGATACCCGTCTATCCGAACGGCATTATATGGCGCTCCCCTTCGCCCTGTCAACGCGCGCAATGGCCGTCATCTGGCAGCGGGTGGACATGCGCTTCCACCTGCCCGCGCTGACTAATGAGGAAGCGGCGGCCTACGTCGCCAAACACCTGGCGGCCGCCAAAGCCCCCGGAGAAATTTTTGCCCAGGCCGCCATGGGGGTGATCCATGAATACTGCGAGGGTATCCCCCGGAAAGTCAACAAGGTGGCTACCGCCTGTCTCATGGCCGCCGCGGGACAAGCCCAAAAGTTGATCGATGATCACCTGGTCCGCGTGGTAATCGAAGGCGAGTTCGACGGATAAGAGGCAAGGGCGGAGCGGAGTGGGCTCCATTCCGCTCCGGCCAGCTAAATCAAGCCGCCCAGGCGGACACCGAACTCGGGCTGGATACGGTCAAAGAGCCTGAGCGCCTACAACCTAGCTCTTGCGATTCCAATAAGCGAGGAGTGACGGTAATCACCGTCGCTCCTTTTTATTTTCCCTTCCTGACGACCACCCAAAGCCCCGCTTATGTCTCAACTGCCCCGATGTTCCTGCCTAGCAAACATGCACCACTTCTCCAGAGGGCATTCCGAATGTAGCGGGTTCTTAGGCTTACAGACAGCTGCCGCCAGGTCCAACATTGCCCAGTTAACTCTTCTGCTTCGTCTGCCATTTCGCCCCACCAACTTCCTAGCTTTGTCCCAGACCTCCGGACTACGTCTTGCTTCGTAGTGCGATGGCCTAATATGGAAGAGCCTGACAATGACCCGTGCAATGTTGGTGTCCACAATCGCTTCTGGCATTCCGCAGGCAAAAGAGAGAATCGCCCCAGCAACATAATCACCAATTCCTGGTAGCTCTAGCAGGACTTCCCTTTTAGATGGAATCTTTCCTCCGAAAGACTCTACTAGAGCCTTAGCTAGGCCTTTTAGTTGCTGAGCACGCTGTAGAGAGAGACCCAAGGGACAGAGTGTTTTCTGCAAATCGCAGAGGGGAGTTTCGTGTAGCGTGTGAACGTCGGGATACCGCTCTAAGAAGAGCGGAAAGAATCGGTCAACGGCCGGCGCTGTAGTCTTCTTTAGTAATATCTCGGCCATTAGTACCACATAGGGTTCGGTATTCTTTCGCCAAACAAAAGAGCGGGCATTTCTTTCGTACCACGATAATAGCGCGGTTCTGATAGGAGCTATTTGCAATATGGCCTCACAACCCGATTGGTGATCTCAGAATGTCAAAACTTATCAACCGTTACCGGAAGATCTCTGTTGCCGCGGCACTCGTAGTTAGATACCCTCTCTTTTTGTTGAGTGGGATGAGCGAACGAGCTGTTCGACAAAAACTCCCGTATGGTTTGCGCAACGGACCTCGAAACTAGGTAAGGAACACCGTTACCTATTGCCTGAAACATATCGGTCAAGCTCATGCTTGCTGGCAGCTCGAAGCCCTTCGGCAGGGATTGGATAGCCATAGCCTCGGATACAGACAAACGTCTCGGTTTATACGGATGCAAATGCACTTCGTTATGGCCATAGGCGGCGGCCGGGGAATACCGCCATCTGTGTAATCTTTTGAAGGATTTACCACTATCATCGCCCTCATCAATCGTTAAGAATCGCGTTAGCCCAGCCCTGGCTTTGAACTGTTGCGTACTGTTGGGGTGATTTACAACGTCATTCTTCTGAAACCAGTACTCAACCGTTAGTTCAAGAGGCAAATTGGTGGGGGGAGGTAGAGTCGAGTCTTCTTCAAACTTCGAAACCCGGGGCCAGGCGTATTGAAATGCCACCTTGCCCGGGTATTTCGCGTGTCGCGACCAGTCGAACTTGTCGTCTGGAATGCTGTTAGAAGATGCATCAATGTCTAAGTCGTGGTCACGTGCAAAAGTAGCACTAATCCCGAACAGCAAACCCCTTTCCCTGCTCTGAGGCACGCAGTACTCAATGGAATTTATTAGTCTGTCTGTCGTGAGATAACCTGCGAGTTGAAACGCTTGCCTCAATTCATCATAAAACATTCGGTGCCGTCGGGTCTTCCATAAGCCCTTTACATTCTCCAAGAGGAGGAAATCTGGCTTGAATTGACATATTAGGTCGCAGTAGGTCTGCGATAGGATTCCGTTCTCTCCGTCCTTTCCTTTGTTCTTGCCACCTATAGAGAAATCGGGACAAGGAGGTCCGCCAATCAATCCAACAAATGCACCTTTCGCCCGGACTTCAACAATAGCGTGCTCCAGAACGTGCTTTTTTTCTCCGTCTAAGAAATCAGCAACGCTATTGCCAAAATATCCGAATTCTGGATTCGCATAATTCAAACGTTTTCTCGCGAACTTGTAACCCTCGAGAAAAGGGGGATGCAACTCATTAACCAAGGCTATTTCGTACCCTTGATCTTCAAACCCTAAGTCTAACAAGCCTACTCCCGAGAAAAAGGAAAATATGCTCATTTTTGTGTTGCCGTTGTTTCTGAATATCTTTTGACCAAGCACGTTATTCTCCGATGATTACTTCAAATTGCTTTGAAACACCCATCGCCCTTGTATTCAAAGAGGTCCTTCCTCACCGTTAGGACGTAATGGATCTGCCATTTGTTATACTTACTCATTTTGGGCGCCTTTAGCACAATTTGGTCAGCCATGTCCCAATGTACTTCCACCCCGTGTTTTTTCAGAAGGGAATAAGTCGCATTGGCCAACTCCACTTCAGCTTGCCGTGACAGAGGGTCAACAGGCTGGGAGTCGAGTTCAGTGCACGGTTGCTGCAAAGCCCACTCGAGTCCACGGATTAAGTCCGGGACACGGTCGATGTTGATCGATATCCCCTTTTGAGTTGGTACCCACTCTCCAGACTTATTCTTCGCGTAGATCCTTACATCCATCACGTCATACCCTTCGTAGACATGAGGAGCAATGTGGACCATATTGGACTTGTTCTTTTCGAATTCATAATGACCCATTGCCGACTCTAGTCCTCCTGTTCAGCATCAATGTTCTCTATGGTCGACCGCGACTGCTTAAATTTGTTACAAACATAAACTGCGTCTATTGAATCTACTAAACCATCTTCTATATCCATTGCTCCTTCGGAGAAAAGCAGACTTGCAGTCTTAGTTATCAACCGGGGCTTTAGAGTCCCCACAGTTGAAACGGATTCGACAAGGCTTGCAATTGCATCTTGTTGAATCCTACAATCGGTCCCGGGTACCTTGACCTGTTCGACGAGGTCGGTCAAAAAGTCTTTTGCACCGCCTTGGTCGAGAACCGGTATCATGATTACTTGCGGATCGGCTAAATCCCTCAATTCCTCGCTAAGATATGTTTCGACTTCTTTCGCGGCTCCAAATTTGAAGGACAATACAATACTGAGACCTGTTGGACAATTATTAAAAAAGGTCCGTAAACCGGCTTGAATATCGTTCCGTATTCCGGTTCTCAATCTTCCTGTTCTCTGGAATTCATCTATCATAAGAACTACGCGTGAACTATCGATAGACATCAACCGGAATATGCTTGATACAACCGCAATCGCGTCGTCGACCGTTCTTATCTTGTCGGGAAGCGATGTAGAGAATAGTTCCTGCCTGGTTAGCGACTGGTCAGCTAGCATCCATTTCTTAGCTGATTCAACCACGGAATCTGAGCCTATGCTCAAAGCTCTTAAGACGGTTAAGACGTCATTCCATTTTTCACCAATCAAGGGACCTGCGTTCTGCAATTCCGCTGTCTTGGAACTTACCCGATATATCTCAATCAACTTCTCAATCGTTAGACTGCTTGCTATTGCTCTGTACACATCAACAAAAGACCTGGTTTCTTTCGGGAGCACAGCGTAGACTGGAAGAATGGCGCTTTTAGCGGATAATAGATTTTGTCGCAAATATAAAAGTGTGTGCGTTTTTCCGGCTCCAAAATCAGCCCATAGCAGATGTAGAGTAGATGCCGGGTTTCCCTTGATTCGGCGCATCAATCTGTTTAATTGATTGAGCAGTTCGCGTCTATCTGCCCAGATCAGAGTTTTATCTGGATCAGGTACGACACCAAAAGGCCACTCTCTGAGGCCCAACATTACTGCAAAATCGTTCGTCGGTACCTTCACGCTTTTTTTCTCTCGATTGAAAATCGGTGACTTCCGAAGTAAGAGTGGTATTTATCCGCTTTACCAGTCGACTGTTCCAGGAAAAAAGTATGGTCAAGATGGCATACGGGACAAGCACAACATATGAGAAAATTCATTAGGTCGACGAAGATATCGTTCCGATCCCACACATAAAGCCCTCCGAGTCTAAGGTGGCTTTGTGTTTCAATTCTATCAATCTTTGTGAAAGGCGGAGGTCCAACAAGCATTCTCACGTCGTAGTTGATCTGTTCTCCCACCGGATTCGCTGATTGAATCTGCACAAGTGGGAACTGTAAATGAGAACATTTTCCCAAAGCATCGTGAAGCTCTGAAGCATGGCGCAAATAGGGGGCCTCGTAAGCTCCATCTGGTAGAGATGATGAATGACCACGAGTCGTATTCCTAATATTGGTGTATTCGTCGAGAAAAAACCGTCCAGCCTGGGTTAGCCTGCCATCTTCCTGGAAAAAGGATACTTGTAGCGACTTACCTATAGAGTTTTTTTTTACAAATTTGGATTGTAGGACGTCACGTAACAGTTTGACCAAAGCCCCTATAGATAGAGGCTGCCTGAGTTCTTTTAATAGGTCAGTGTCGCCATCAGACATCTTCAGACTCATGGCAGTTGCCCAACTGTATTTGATGAACGCCTCCCCTGCATCAAGTAGACTAAAATAACGGCCTGTGTGTAGGTTTGCCCCTTTCTCCAAGGCTAGGGGAGTTGCCACTGGCTCTGGATAAACATTAGCTATTGGGGAATCTGCAACCAGAGACGTTAACCTACCAACAGCGACCTCAAGCCCTGTTAGTCGGGTTTCTATTCTATTCCACCTATTTCTCCGAAAGAACACTTTAAGCCTCAAAGCCGCCATGTGCCGTGATGCGAGGCCGTATCTCAGCGAATAATCCTCTTGGGGACTCTGTGGCAGAGATAAGACATTGTCCAACTTCGAGTTCCCTTATGGCTTCCTGCAGTTTTAGAGGCTGACGACCCAGAACTATATTTTCTGGCGGTGCGCTTTTGAGATTATTCATAATGTAGGAGATGTCTGTCTGGACAGTCAGGGTGTGGACAACGATAATATCCACCTGCGACATCACTTTTGGATCTATTGCCTGGGGTTGTTGGGTGCTAATAACCATTGATAACCCGAAATTTCGGCCTTCCCTTACAAACCTTGTTAGCTCCTGATTTGCCAAGGAGACAGTTTTGGAAGGGATAATATTCTGCGCCTCGTCTATCAAGACCCACGTTGGAGGAACATAAGCATCTCCAACTGCCTGTGCGCTCCCGGTAATTAGCAATTCTTTCTTACGTTCAGAGGCAATTGACCGGAGCTCTCGTAATTTCCTCATGAGAAGGAACGCTACTACCGTGCGGAGGTCCTCCGGGCACCGACCAAGTAGCAAGACCGATGCTTGATTCGGCTGAAGCAGATCCTTAATAGGAGTGCCTTTCGTAGAAAACAATCCAACATGTTCATAAGATATCAGGCGTTGGCGGACTGCGCGCCGCGTCTCTGGAGAAAAATCATTGCCGAGTTCCTTATCTTCTCCGATACAATTTACCAAATGTCGAATCGAGTGGTTGGGCATCGGATTTCTGTGGCCCGAATTCGACGACCACCCGGCGTGCCTTACTTTGTCACAAGCAGACATTACTAGCTGTCCCATTGGATCCATCATAACGTCAACGTCAAAGAGGAACCCCCAATCTTGAGCTGACATGTCGCTCACCTGTATCAAGAAGGGCGACGAATCCTTTGTTGTCATCGGTAGGGAGCCGGCTAAATGCCAAAGCTTGACTGGTAGAGGTGTCGCAGCAAGGCCCCAATGACGCGCTCGGTCCAGCTGTTCTTTGGCTATTTTACCCTGGGCCAAGTCCAAGGGGACCCCAATCCATTGAAACAGATTCAGTGTGTCGAGCACTAACACAGCCTTGTCGGAGGCATGTTTACTCACGAGCTCCGATGTAGAGATAAGTCCTTCGAGAACAACTCCAAGACTGTGTGTCTTGCCTGATCCCCTCTTCCCTACGATCGCAATCACATGCTCTTTCCCTATGTCCATATCGATGTTTTTATAAGGGCCGACTTCGGCAAGTCTACCCAGCATCATACGCTGGTCGGAAGAAGTCGCTCCCAAAACAACCACTTTGTTTCTGTGCCCTATTACCGGCATGACTTGGAATTTTTGCATCCCTTAACCCCCAGGATAGATAGTTGATTCGATTATCTCGGTATCTACGATCACGTGTTTGTCCGACTGACTACGTTTTCTCCATGCTTCAACAGCCGCGGTACTCATAGTCGCCAAGATAAACGCAGGTGTCGCCCACTCTGGCTTGTCAGCTATGTGGGTAGCGATGGCCTTGATGGCTTCGTCCGAAAATGGAAACCTCTCTTTCGAAACGATCAGTCCCTCATCGGTGATAGCGGACTGTGCTTTGTCCTGTTCAACTAGATAAGCCAGAACATGACACATAAATTGTTCTGCGCTCGTAATCTGACTGACCATTGGAGTCAAATCAATATAGCCTTGGTCAAAATCGACTCTCCGCTGGATATCTCCTCTAGTGAATACTTCGCCGATTTCTTCTTGACCGCCTTCAACCTGTATGGCGAATATTAGACCAACGCAGTTGTTGTTATCATCTAGCAAATCCCGGAGCATTTGCTGAAGTTCATGTAGGGAATCAGCATTGGTAACGGACTTTACCGCTTCAGCCTCATCGATTAAAAAGACAAGCTTCTTTGATGTGGCGTTGCGTATGAGTGAGCCGAGGTTTAGCAGACAGTTAACGAAGTCAGTCGCTTCAGTGATGTCTTTCTGCACTCCGAGTACGGCAGCCTGTTCCGCCGAATTCTTTCTCCCCCGCATCCATTCCCACGATAACTGGGATTGGCGTCCTCCAAACAAGAAATTTCTGAGTGCGTTTGATTGGGAGATTTTCATAGTGTCGTCACCAAACGGCAATATTCCGTTGTCGAGAAGGCCTTTAACCTTGTCGGTTCCCTGGATCTTGTCAGCCATTATTTCCATAGCAGACCGGATTCTATCCGGCCCTATCGAGTCTAGCAATTTTGTGTGAATCCGTAACCAATGGTCCTTGGATGTCAACGGTGGCATGGCTACATAGATGGGCATCGCTGGATATAGTTGGTTCTTTTCAAGTGTATATTTTATGTGAGCTAACGAATGGGTCTTCCCGCATCCGTAAGCGCCGAAAAGGAAAAACTTTGGGACGGCTCGCCGCTTTGCGAAATCACTTTCTATGCGATCGGATATCCGCTTCAACAATTCGGCTTCTCCAAAATAGACCTCGCTGTCTCTCCAAGGGTCGATGGAGAAAGATTCCCATTTACGCAGGAAATAGTAATCCTTTAGAGAAGTAGTTTCGTAAGCCATATTTTCACCTCGCCCTTGACATTTTTTTTACTACCTGCGATTCAGCCCTGGTTCTCATGTAGTCCAGGCCGAAACTGGCAAGCTCTTTGATAATTATTTCACCGCCCCCTGCAGCCAAAATAAGCAGCCCTATCTCGTATAATGCGTCCGAATTGACAGTCATGTTCGCGGAACCTAAAACCGCGAAACCATATGGATACGGCGCGATACATACATAAAGCTTGGCATGCAAATGTGGATTATACACTAATTCTACGGTTGGACACTCCATCAAGAGCTGTTGCCCTAAGTGCTCTGATGCCGTTTGCGGCTGTCTAGTAAAAACATAAGTTGGAATATTTCTTTCATTAATAAGATGGATTATCTGATTCAAAGGGCTACTTTTTTCGGTCTGAGCAGTGATCCAAGGTGATGCAATGACAATCATTTTCGCAGCATTACGGGCGATTCGGAGTCTTGCCGCGAAGACCCGTTGCACTCCATTTCGGACCACAGCAGCCTTTGCTTCCCTCACCAGCCCAGTGCCAATCTTACTTTGACTCAGTAATTCCATACAGGTTCTCTGCAAGGTCTCTATCGATTCGTACTAATGCAATATCTCCTTGCCTATTTTTCGTGAAACGCACTTTGCTTCCATATTCTTTGGAAAGCGATATCAATTCACGCTCAACATCATCGATCTCAAAACGAGATACCCCTTCGTAGATTGCATTGCTTACGGTCAGCAGCGCTAATTCTCGAATTGAACAATAGCCTAAACCTGATCGCAACTGAAGGTAACTTCTTGATGTGAAGAATCTTATGTTTCTTTGTGGTTCTGTCGCGGTCGTTCTTAGAAAAAAAGCCATATTTGAAGCAAGAGAGCTTACGAGGAATTCTCCGACTGAGGAGGCACCACTGAGGTTTTGAATAAACGCCCTTGTCCCATCATTAAACTCATACACGTGTTGAACTGCATCCGTCCTGCGAAGTAGACCGCAATCCACCAAAGGTTCCAATCGAGTCGTCAGGATTTGACCGCTTTTAATTCCCGCTTCGGCTGCTCTCATTATCCGGCTCAGTTCGGATTTGCCAGTTCCTGTCGACTCTTGCTGCGTTGCCAGTAAAGATGCGCTCATTTCATGGCCCACGTCATTATTGTTAAACGTGATGAGAGCCAACAAACGATCATACAACCGCCTAATCAAGTCCCCGTCTGATTCAAGAATGCAATACAGAAAAAAATACTTCTCGGAAGGTGATAGAAGGAATGGGTTCACTTCCATTCTACCGGTTGAATAGTTAATTTTCCCTTTCGGTTGTAAAGCAAGCAGCACCTTACCCCTGTCAGTAAGTGTATAGTTACCTCGTCTGAGTAAAAGAAGATTGTTTGCCCAGGTAGGTATCTCAACATACTCGGTATTTAGATAGCTAACTGGCCTTAGCCGGCCTGTTAGAGCCCCCGAATGAGACGGTAATCTGGCGTCGGATAAATAGAGGTCCTGTAGCTCGATTGAGTCTAATTTCTCAACCGATTTATATTGGCCTGACCTGTGGGAAGTGACGTATTGAAGAACTTCAGCCCTACGTTCCGGTGGTATTTTCTTTAAGTCCGTGATTAGGGTCTGAAAGCGAGTAGTAATTCCCTCCAAACTGGTTGCATAAGATGGGCTCGCTACGGAGCATAACATTTTGAGATGTCCTAGACGTTGCCATGATCTCCGTGCGTAGTCTAACCGGCGCACTGATGTCGTCCGAGACCCGAAAGGCGAAACGGCTCTCAACCTGCGGTACCTCTCCTGTTGTTATTTCACTTCTTTTTCCATTAACGTATGGTTAGTATTCAACCGTCAGAACACCTGTTGATGAGTTGATTGGGTTTCTTTCCGAGTGAGCTCCTTTTCGATCAACTCGCTCACCCAATCTTGAATAGTAATATCTTTCTCAGCAGCGTGTATGCGGAGTTCCTTATGAATGTGCTCGGGCAGGCGAATATGAATCATCCTCATGTTCATCTGTTCTCGTGTTCGTCCTTTGATATACCTGCGAGAGTTACTTTTTGTTATTAAGCATAACTGGGATATATGAACAAGCCAACAGGATTGTGCCACGTGCACGCTCTTTTGCCATGGGAAGCTCATTGAAAAGACTCTGCTCGCTGAACTCTGTCTGGGATATCGCGTGGTTCTCTGGTTTCCAGTAAATGTCCGGGTATAGCTCTCTATAGATGACCGTATTGGTGTATGATGTGGGGAGGGGGGAAGAGGACCTACTCATCGTCATTGGCTCTACCAAAGCCTCGGATGAGTAAGTCCTCCGCCAAGCACCCTGATACTACCATACTCAGACCAGCCTGCACAAGATAAACCTCACCAATGTCCCCGTTGTGGCGGGAAGGTCCACAAGCATGGCTTTCGCCATCGTGGTTCAGGGGTGGTGGGGACGGGCGGTGGCGCCGGGTCTGGCGGTTTTGCTGCGGGGGGCGCCGGAAGACCTTCACCCGCTTACCCTCGTTTCCACTTTCTTTCAAGCACTATGTGGCGCGGGAGATCGAAAGGGTGCTGGGCGCCGTCCGGGGCGGATGAAACCACCCTGCGCCGGTGGCTCAAAGAGTTTAGCCACAAGATGCCGGAATGGGCCGGATTGCTGGAATCCAGGATATCGGGGCTATGCCACCAGGCGACCAGCGTCATCCGGCTTATATCGCATCCCCTGAGAAGGCTGGAGCAAGCCTTATCGATGGCGGCGCTGCTGGTTCTACCTTCCCGGTGGTCGGTGCTGGTCCGGAACTGTGGTGGCTGAAAACTGCCCACCCATTTTGCCTTCCCTGGCCGCGATGAGTTGTTCTACACTATTCTGCTCCCAACATAGCCTTCAGCTCCTCCGGCTCTTCGATCTACTGCCGCGGGCCGGCCCGGTTTTTTCCACGGTTGCCAGGTCCTTCTCCCATTCTTCGAAATCGTATTGGGATGGTATCTTCTTTTGCCTCAAGTAGTCCATCATCTCCCAAATGGACACGCCGCATTCTCTGGCGGCGCGGGCTACGCTCACTCTGCCCTCTGCATACAGCTTCGCGAAGTACTCCATCTTCCAGTCCTTCGCTGCCCTGGACAGCAGCTTCCGTACCGTGACCGAGCGATCAGTCTGCTCGATTTTGTCTATCATTTCCAAATCCCTCAGGAGCTCCGGCGAAAGCTGTGAATCTGCTATTTGTTCTTCTTTCACCCTTGCACCCTCTCCCGCTTTTCGCTCGGGTACACTTACCGTTCTTCTCAACCGATGTGACGTCGAAGGCCCTTACACGCGTTAATCTCTCCATTCCCCCACTCTTTGCAGCGTTTCCTTGATAAGCTCCGGGGTTGTTCGGAAGCTGCTGCCAATCAGCTCATCCAACTCCTTCTTTACGCTCACAACCAGTTTCTTTCTCTTGGCTTCTTCCAAAATCAAATGGCTGCTGGCAATTCGGAGGCCTCGTCTTCGGGCTTCCTTTATGGCCGCCCCTTCATCGACGAGTAGAATGGCTCCGGTTTCCTCCGCCAGGACGATAGCTTCGGATTCACCGGCGCCGAAGGTTTCCTTCAGTTTGGCGACTTCGGCTCTGTCTTTCGGTCTTTGAACACCAATCCAGGCCGCCGCTCCAATCTCTTCTGCTCCCGGTTTGCCGCTGCCCTTGATCACGATTTCGTCATAGACGGCTGGCGGAATGACTATGCGGCTACAGACACTCTCAAGGATTTTGAGTTTTCGGGCTCTGGCAAAACTGATAAGGGGGCTACTGTCAGCTACAATCAACTCTGACACTGCTCCCTATCTTCTTTTCTCAGCGTCTTCTCGCTGGCGACGGAGTTCCTCCGGCGGAAAATTGGCCATAGGTACGTCGTGTTTCGCCATGAGGTCACCAAGTGCCCACCGGTCTATCTCTAGTAGTTCGGCTGCTTTCCCCTGGGATACTTGTCCTTTGCGCAAAAGCTCCAGGACCATGGCCTCTTTGCCCTTCTTCAGGGCGCCTTTGTCTCTTGCGCTTCTCTCTGGCAATTCAGTTGGAAACTCCAACACTATTTGTTTCGGCATTTTCTCACCTCCTTTGAGTGGCCCACTTCCGCCAGACTGTCTCAGCATAGCAAAGGGAAGCGACGCTGTCAAAGCACAAACCTTGTACGGGCACATTTCATGAGTGCGTTGGTCATGCGTTTCTGGTCACGTTGTTTTTCACCAGCCAATATTGAAAATCGAAATACTCACTGAGGATGCGGGGTTCGACGAGGACCTTGCAAGTCTCTCTCTCGAAAAGAAGTATGCCCTCTTTGATGATGGCGTACTTGAACTCCGGACCCTTGACGTCGTTCAGGACGCGGACGTCTACCCGCTCGGTATTCAGCTCTCTCACCAGGACAGCCATGAGCCGCAGACGGATATCGAACCGCTTCACGGCGCTCGGTTCGACGAGATAGACAGCGAAGTCATGGTCCGCCAGCGGGGCCGGCGTCGCCCCGTGCCCTCGAACCAAAGAGATAGGCCAGCTTCACTTCAGGGAAAGTCTGGAACAAAGGGCCGAGTCTATTGAATTCGCCCGCAACTGTAGTCATGGTCAGGATTCATCTTAGCTAAGCGGGGGTGAAACATCTATGCCCGCGCTATGCCCTTTCACCCCAAAGGACGCAAAGGAGTAGCGGGGGATCGGTCGGAGACTGCACGAATGTGTGGAAAAACCTACTGCTAACGGGGAGAGTAAACCGCCAGATTGCCACGAGATTTTCACAGGATCACGGACAGCCACTTTGCGACCCCTCTGTCCTCCGCGATGAAAGCGCCGGTTTCACCGTCGGAACACTCATCGCCAAGTTCATATTGAATGACGGCATCCGTTTCTTGACAAATCACCGGCAAAATGGTTAACTTCTAGCATCTTTGTCAGAGCAGGAAAGATGAACATGCGGAGTTTCGAAATGCTCCTTCCCGGTGGGACTGCCAACTAGTGTCACGGACAAAGGCAGTGGCTTACCCCGATGGATCGGGGTGATACTGGTGGCGAGGCGGCCACCACGGCTGAAAACAACCGCCCACAGGCGGGGACGCCTGTGGCACCGGCGGAACGGGCGCCGTCAGGTCTGAAAACAGTGGCTCACAGGCACGGTGGCCTGTCGTGCCGGGCCTTCCAAAAATCCCCGTTAGTCCCCCTTTGCGAAGGGGGAGAGGGGCTTCTGCCTGCTTTGCGAAGGGGGAGAGTGGCTAATAGAAAGGAAATGGCATCGTGGCAACCAGGAAAATCATAGCCCCGAGCAATGTGTGGGACTCCCGCCCCAAGCTGTACTATGCCCAGGCTATGAGCGTGGACCAAACGATCTACATTTCGGGACAGACGGCATGGGACGAAAGCGAACGGCTGGTGGGACCTGGGGACATCGAAGCGCAGACCCGCATGGCCCTTGAAGATATCAGGCGCATTCTGGAAGCCGACGGCGCCAGGATGTCCGACATCGTGAAGATGATCTTCTTCACCAAGGACATCCGCTTTCTCCGCCGCGGCGAGCTCTTCGCCAAAGTGCTCAAGGAGTTCTTCGGGCCCATTACACCTCCCTGCACCGGCGTGCAAATAGGCAACCTGTGGAATCCCGATTTCATGATTGAAATCGAAGCCTATGCGGTAAAGAATGCCAGGTCGCGCCGACTCATCGCCCCGCCCAATGTCTGGGACTCCCGGCCCAAGCTCTACTATGCCCAGGCCATGAACGTGGACGATACGATTTACGTTTCCGGGCAGACGGCCTGGAATGAAAAGCGCAAGCTGGTGGGGTCGGGTGACATCGAGGCCCAGGCCAGGATGAGCCTGGAGGACATCCGGCGGCTTCTGGACGCGGACGGCGCGAAGATGTCCGACATCGTCAAGATGACCTTCTTTACCAAGGACATCCGGCTGCTGCGCCGCGGCGAGGTTTTTGCCAAAGTGCTGAAGGAGTTCTTCGGGCCTGTCACCCCGCCCTGCACCGCCGTCCAGATAGCCAACCTCTGGAATCCGGATTTCCTCATCGAGATTGAAGCCATAGCCGTGAAGAATGCCAGAAGCCGGAAGATCGTGGCCCCGCCCAATGTCTGGGATTCCCGGCCGAACGTGTATTACGCCCAGGCGGTCAATGTGGACGGGACTATCTACTGGTCGGGACAGACCGCCCTGGACGAAAAAGAACGACTGGTCGGGCTGGGTGACATCGAGGTCCAGACGCGCCAGAGCCTGGAGAATGTCCGGCGGCTGCTGGAGTCCGAGGGGAAGAAGATGTCGGATGTGGTCAAGATGATCTTCTTCACCAAGGACATTCGGTATTTGCGGCGTGGGGAGCTTTTCGCGAAGGTGCTGAACGAGTTCTTCGGCCCCATCACCCCGCCCTGCACCGGCGTCCAGATACTGAACCTCTGGAACCCGGATTTCATTATCGAGATAGAGGGAATAGCGAAGTAGGAGGAAGTAGGAAGAAGCGAGTAGTGAGTAGCGAGCATAGGTTGATTTCACCGCAGAGGCTCGGAGAACGCGGAGAGCAGGAAAACTAGCCATCGGTCAGTAGTCAGCGGCGAGTAGTGAGTAGGTTGTGATACTCTGCGCCCTCTGCGGTGAACACGTATCGAGAAAGGAAGTCAATGGGATGAAGAACTTAGTTGTCATTTTGACTGTGGGCCTATTGGCGCTGGTCGTTGCGGCCGGGTGTGGCCCTGCGGCGCCAGCCCCGCCCGTTCAGCAGCCCGCGCCCGGCGTGGCCCGCCCGGAGGCCGCCAGGGCTGAGTGGGAAGTAAAATGGGATAGAACTCTGGCCGGGGCGAAGCAGGAAGGGGAACTTCTGGCCTATTTCAATGCGCCGTCCGAGGCCAGGGTGGCCATCCCGGCAGCCTTCAACGCGAAGTTCGGGGTAAGAATGGACGTCATCTCCGGTTCCGCCGCCGAGCTGAATACCAGGTTGAACAGCGAGTACCGGGCCGGGATACACCAGGCGGACGTCCTCATGGTTGGCTCGACTGCTATTTGGGCCAGCGTCAAGCCCAATGATTTCTTGCAGAAGATAGGACCTCTTCTGATTCTCCCTGAAGTGAATAACCCTCAAAGCTGGCTCGGGGGCAAGCTGCCGTTTTTCGACAAAGACGGCACGGCGGTCGCCTATTTCTCCCAGGTGATACCGCCCCTTGTCTACAACACGACCCTGGTGAAAGACGGCGCCATCACTTCTTATTCCGACCTCCTTAAACCGGAGTGGAAGGGCAAGATTGTGATGTTCGACCCGAGCATCTCCGGCGCTGCCGTATTCAATGCCACCGTCCTGTCTGCCAACATTGGATTTGAGCAGGCTAAGGAATACCTGGGTACCCTCTTGAGGCAGCAGGAGGTGGTGGTGACGCGGGACCAGCGTCAGATGATGGAATGGGTGTCCCACGGGAAATACGCCGTCGCCATGTGGCCGCAAACGCCCGCGGTCATCGAGTTCCTTAAAGTGGGCGCTCCCCTGTCTGCGGTCAGGGTGAAGGAAGGGATCGGGGTTTCCGCTTCCAACGGCGGCCTGGCGGTCCCAACGCGTCCGCCGCATTCGAACGCGGCAACCGTGTTCGTCAACTGGTTTCTCAGCCGGGAAGGTCAGGCGCTGGTGGTCAAGGCCATGGGCGCCCCCAGCACCCGGTTGGACGTGGCCCCGGATGGGGTGGACAGCATGTTTATCGTCAAACCAGGGGAAAAACTGTCAATCCAGGACGAAGAGTTCGCCATCATGCAGAACAAATGGGCCCCGGAGTGGCAAAAAGTCATTGCCTCCGGCGGTCGCTAGCTCCAGGGCCTCCCCCTGGAAATCACGCTATAGTTGCGGCAGATGGAGCAGCGTTCGAACTTCAATTTGAACGCGTGGTTGCTGGACAAGACAACCTCTTCACGAAGTTACCGCAAGGCTGCCTACGTTTCCGGCTACTAAGTAGCACATAGCGGTCTGTCCGTGCGTCAGGGGCCGAATTAGGTACGCCGACGGATACACATGTGCCGTAGCTTCCGGTAGATTAATAGAAGCAGTCAGACGCCGGGTGAGTAGCGCCCGGCACCATGGCCGCGTCTAATCGACCGAGGGAGGTACGGACAATGAAAAGACATGTATTTCTCGCTATCAGTACCGGGTTCCTGGCAGTGCTGATCGCCCTGGCGGGCTGCAATCCCGCCACACAGCCAGCCCAGCCCCCGACCTACAGTGTTCCCAGCGGCGCGTCGGCCGTGGCTGCGGAAGGTCAATTCACGGCCATGCTGTCGGGAATGGAGGAAGTCCCGCTGGTCAACACTATGGCCACCGGCCAGGCAACGTTCATGCTCAGCCCGGATGGGACCAGCATGACCTTCACTCTCAGCGTGTCGGGAATCACTAACGTCACTGCCGCCCATATCCACCGGGCGGCATTCGGCGTGGCCGGCGGGGTGGTGGTGCCATTGTTTACCGGGCCGCCAAAAACCGGCGAGTTCACCGGCGTTCTGGCGCAGGGGACAATCAGCGGTGCAAACTTGACCGGCGCCTTGTTGGGTATGCCGCTGAGCGCCCTGGTTGCTGAGATGAATGGCGGCAATGCCTACGTGAATGTGCACACCACGGCCAATCCGGGGGGTGAAATCAGGGGTCAAATCCGGATGATGGGTGCCGTGCCTGCCAGCAAGTGAGGGGAAGTAGCGAGTAGTCAGGGGGGCGTAGGGTGGGTGAAGCGACGTTGGGATCCGCGCCGGCTGAACGGGTCCGGCGTTGCTGGTCTCAGACGACGGTAAAAACGCCAGAGCGAGCGTAACCCACCACGGCCGAGGGGCATGGGAGAAGTGGGGTGTGAAGGGCCCATTGCCAAACGTGGCGCGAATGCCGTGGTCATTGCGCGTCGGAAGCGACCACGTCCCCCGCGCAAGAAGCGTTCGGCGACTACGCCGGCAGTCCTTGCCACGAATACCTGGGTAATCTCCACGAGCCGTGCCCGGGTTGCCGGTTGCCAGACGCGGTGAAAGGTGCTATAACTCATTGCGATTCCGTTCTGGCCGGGGGAAAGACGTACCGGGTTGCCGCCCGCCCGTGCGTTGATTCGGACGTCGCCGTATGCCAGTTGACGATTTTCAGGAGACCGGGTCGGCAGGAGTCCGGTGGGTTCGCGCACCCGCCTTTCCGCTCCGCTGACCCCAGGTGCGCTTAACCCACCCTACCTTTCTGTGTTCCGGAGACCGGACCAGCGCCAACACTCTGACAGCAGGTAGCAACCAATGAGCCTGGAGTGGATTCTGAAGTTAGTTCTCTTCGGTGTCCTGCACTGGGTGCTGGCCATCATGCTATTGAACGACGTGGCGGGGCGGGAGCGAGTGCTGGGAGGAACAAAATGGCCCTGCGGGGTCCATCGCGCTGGTGACTTTTCTGGGTTCCGTGGCTTACCGTGCCATCCCCGGATTTTCTACGACAGCGAAGACAAGTAGGAGGGGGAAGTTCCAAATTCCAAGTGGCAAGTTCCGGATCCCGAACAGCGCGGGGAGATTTCACGGCAGAGACGCAACGGAATGATGGGGATGCGGGGCGGGTGAACCACGAAAGCACGAAACAACGCGTTGCCCGAATACCACGGCTCACAGGCACGGCGGCCTGTGGTACCGTCGCCCGTCGTTTCAGCGAAGGCCGGAATCAACCTTGTCAGCGTTGTCCGATTGCCACGGCTCACAGGCACGGGCGCCTGTGGTACCGTCGCCCGTCATTCCCGCAAAGGCGGGAATCCACCTTGTCGGCGTTGCCCGAACACCAGGGCTCACAGGCACGGCGGCCTGTGGTACCGGATGCTGGCTAATTGACATTTGCATTGCGGAATGGCTATGATTAGCCGTTTGCAGGCTCAAAGCTGCTCAGCCGTCGGGAGTACGAAAGACCCTTCGACAGGCTCAGGGTGACAGCCAGAGCAGGAAGAAAGACCTTCGACAGGCTCGGGGTGACAGCCAGAGCAGGAAGAAAGACCTTCGACAGGCTCAGGGTGACAGCCGGGCAGGAAGAAAGACCTTCGACAGGCTCAGGGTGACAGTCAGAGCAGGAAGAAAGACCTTCGACAGGCTCGGGGTGACAGCCAGAGCAGCAAGAAAGACCTTCGACAGGCTCAGGGTGACAGCCGGAGCAGACATTTCTTGACAGAGGAGTCAACGATGCAGCGTTTGCAATGTGATGTCCTGGTGATAGGCGCCGGTCTCGCCGGCGTATGGGCTGCGGCCAGGGCTAAGGAGCTAGCGCCCAGCGTTATCCTGGTGGATATTGCCAGGGTGGGGAAAAGCGGCAAAAGCGCTTTCTCCGGCGCCGGTATCCTGTGCCCCGAGCCTTCTGATGATATGGATGTTTGGCATAAGGAAATCTCCGAAAAGGGGCAATACCTGAACGACCAGGACTGGGTCCGGATAGTGCTCGAGGAGCAGCCGGCGCGGTTGAAAGATATGGGAGACTGGGGCCTGACTTTCGAGCGGGACGAGAAAGGCAAGGTGGTCCGGCACGTGGGCCTGAACCATGTTACTACCCGCATAACGACGGTCGATTCGCTGGAGATGCTGGGCGTGATGAGGAAAAGGCTGGAGAACACCGGGGTAACGCTGCTGGAAAGGGTGATGATCACCGGGCTGGCCACCTCAGATGGGAACCTGCCCACCGCGGGAAGCGTCGTGGGCGCCGTCGGGTTTCATACCAGGACGGGGGAAGGTTTCGCCATTAACGCCGGGGCCACGGTCGTAGCCAGCGGCTCCACCGTGTTTCTCTGGGGCACCGGCGAGGGCATCGCTCAGGGCTACCGGGCCGGCGCCGACGTTTCCAACATGGAGTTCGCCCGGTGCTTCGACGAAATGGGATTCGAAGACAGGTACATCGGCGTCCACCTGAACACCTATCAGCGCCTGGGAATGCGGCTATTCAACCGCGCCGGGGAGAGGTTCATGGAAAGGTACCTGCCCGACTTGAAGGAGAGGGGGAAACGGGAAGACCTGGGGCTGGCCATTGTCTGCGAGGGCATGCAGGGCCGGGGGCCGATCCATATTGACCTGACACACCTGGACAAAGATACCATCAACAAGTTGTATACCCTGCCTACCACGCGTCTCATGGTAAACACCATGAAGGATGAAGGCATCGATTTCCGGAAGGGTCCCGTCAAGTACGTTGTCACCTCGGGTCCGGTTTGCATGGTCTGCGGGGGGATCAGGGTGAATATTTTCGGTGAAGCGAGCCTGCCGGGGCTGTACGCCGCTGGCGAAGCCAGCGGCATGCCTGCCCACGGCACCTATTCCGTTGGCGGCGTGAATCTGGCCTCCTGCTGCGTGGGCGGTTACCGCGCGGGGGAATACGCCGCCAGGTATGCCCGGGAGAACGGAAGGAAGCCGGTGGTCGATGCACAGGCCAGACATCTGATCAGGGAGGCCACCCGGCCGCTGAAAGCCACGTCCGGCATCAAACCGGACCAGCTCTTTGATGAAATCCACACCTATCTCAGTCCTGCCAGGATTGCGGTCTTCCGTGACGCCGACAGCATCGACGGGGTCCTGGGACGTATCCGGGAGTGGAAGGCGAAACTGAGGACCATCAAGGCCAATGACGTTCACGATCTGGTCAAGGCCAACAAGTTGCCCTCCTACCTGCAGTGCACCGAGTTGGTCTTCCGGGGCAGCGCGGTAAGGGAGGAGACCAGGGCCAACAACATCAGGATCGATTTTCCCTACAAGGACAATATCAACTGGCTGCAATGGGTTGTTCAGAGCAACGGAGGTAAGGAAACCGCGCGCTCCACACAGGTGCCGGTCCCGCTGTACCGCTATCCGGCAAAGCCCAAGGAATACGCCAGGGTCCCGGCCAACCTGCCGTTCAAGAAGAATCCAGAATTCAGAATCCAGAATCCAGAAGGTAGGGTGGGTTAAGTCCCGATGGTATTCTGGACGGACCCACCATGCAAAATGGCGAATGACGAAACCTGTCCCCGCGCAGGAGGGGATTCGAATGACGAGTCAATGACCAATGTTTCGAATTGCTAACCTTCGGTTGAGGGAAATCAGAATGAAAGACCAGCTTATCTTCATGGTGCTTGTGATCACGGCGCTTGGAGTCTCCTGCACCCCTGCCACGTTACCCGTAACTCCCGCCGCGTCAGCCGGTCAACAGCCGGTATCCTCGAATCAGCCTCCCGGAGACGAATGGGGCCGGATATTGACCGCGGCAAAGGCCGAGGGGGGAGTGACCATCTACGGCTCCACCTCCCCCGAAACGCGGCAGACGGTGAGCGAGGCTTTCCATAGCAAGTTCGGCATCCGCATAGACTGGGTCACCGGCAGGGGCAACGAGACCGTCCAGAAGATACTCAGCGAGCAACGGGCCAACATCAACCTGGCTGACGTGGTCACCGGCGCCACGATGAGTACCATGAACGGTTTGAAACCAGCCGGGGTGCTGAAGCCATTGGAACCCGCCTTGATGCTGCCCGAAGCGAAGGGCACTGCCAACTGGTTCCAGGGGAAGCTCTGGTGGGTGGACGACGAGCGGACGCACCTCGCCTATTCTCTCCAGGCCCTCCCCGCCATCGTCATAAACACGGACCTTGTCAAGAAGGATGAAATACAGTCCTTCCGGGACCTGTTGAACCCGAAATGGAAGGGGAAGATCATCATGGATGACCCGACCATAGGCGGCTCAGGCAACGGATGGGTGACCGCGGTCGGCCACCGGATTATGGATATCAACTACCTCCGGGAACTGGCCAAACAGGAGCCGGTCTTGCTGCGAAATTTCCGGCAGGAAGTGGAATGGCTCGCCAGAGGCAAATACAGCGTTGGCCTGGCTATGAATGCCCCGGAGATGAGCGACCTGATCAGGGCCGGTGTGTCGAATATGGATGTGGTTATCCCCAGGGAAGGCAGCTATCTGTCGCAGAGCAGGGGGGCGGTCAGCCTTTTGAACAAGCCGGCCCATCCCAATGCGGCCATCGTTTATCTGAACTGGATACTGACCAGAGAGGGCCAGACCGTGGTGTCGAAAGCCGAGGGTCTCCAGAGTGCGCGCACAGACGTTCCGACGGATTTCGTCGAACCCTGGCTTCTGCGGCAGCCGGGTGCCAAATACCATGATACAATAAGCTACGAATACAATCTCAAGAAGGATGAATATGTAGAAATTGCGAAGAAGATATTTGTGAACAAATGACGAAATCCGAATGACGAATGACCAGGAGAATCCAGTATCCAGTATCCAGAATTCAGAAGCGAGCGCCTCACTCCTGGATTCTGGATTCTTGCTCGGAAAATGTCACCCTGAGCCGGAGCTCCCAGCGAAGCGGAGGGGTTGCGAAGGGTCTTTGGTTCCCCCCTCTAAAAGAACTTGTCCTGAGCGAAGCGAAGGATTCTTCGACTACGACTCGCTGGCGCTCGTCTTCGCTCAGAATGACATTTTCATCGTTCATTGTCCCGACTCGTCGGGATGGGTGATTGTTCGCCGAATACGGGAGTCTAATCTTGGTTGAACGCATTACTGAAAAGAAGAGAGAGCCCGAACCCAGGGAGACCGATTACGACCTCCGCATGAGGCTGCAGAACGACGCCGTCCGCAAGCGGGTCGAAGGCAAAGTAATCATCAAGGGTAAAGAAAGACCCTGGCAACAGAACCGGCAGTCATTGAGCCGTCATCTTACCTCTCAGTTGGAATGGGATACCGTGGGCGCTCCCGGCTGGAACATCTTCATTCAAAACATCAAGAAGCATTCCGGCCGCCATACTCATCAGGGGGGCGTGGTCATATTCGTCCTGGAGGGCAAAGGATACAGCGTGGTGGAAGGCGCCCGCTTCGATTGGGAGGAGGATGACCTCATCGTCCTGCCGATAAAGCCGGGGGGCTGCGAACACCAGCACTTCAACGAAGATATCCAGAATCCTGCCGTCTGGATAGCTTTCCGGTTCAGGCCCATCACGGATGCCGTCGATATGATAAGAACACAGCAGGGAGAGCATCCCGACTGGGCCGGGGGGAAGCTGCCCGCCGCGGCGCCGGCGCAGGAGAGGAAGTCACCGTGAAGATCAAAGACATCGAGACCACGCCCATGGTGCTGGTCAAGGACGATCCCAAGTGGAAGACCGCTCTTTCGGCTTCACCGGTGGGAGAGGGGACGGTCCTGAAGATAAATACCGGCGCCAGCATCACCGGACTGGGGTTTGCCAGCGCCAACCCCCCCTACGATGGCGTTAAGCCTCCCATCCTCAAAGCTGTCTTCCAGAGCTATGGCCGGTATCTGGCGGGCAAAGACCCGTATGACATTGCGAAGATACTGCTTGACCTGGAACAGATGCCCTTGTCCGAGATTCCGGCCGGTGACCCCGCGGACCGCATCAATGCGGGGATATCGGCCCGGTCGGCGATCGACATGGCCCTCCACGACATCATGGCCAGGGCCGCCGGCCTGCCTGTGTACCAATTGCTGGGCGGCCTGGTACGTGACGAGATTCCCGTACTGAGGATGCTGGGCATAAAAGAGCCGGCCGAAATGGCGGAAAACGCCCTTCGGCTGACCCGGGAAGGCTACCGGTACTTGAAAATCAAGCTGGAAGGCCATCCCGCCGAAGACCTGGCCCGGGTAAGGGCCATCAGGGAGGCGGTGGGCGCCGATATCCACCTGACCACCGACCCGAACCAGAGCTACTCCGCAGACGCGGCCATCGAATCCATCAAACAGATGGAACCGTACCGGATAGAGATGGTGGAGCAGCCGGTGCCGGAAGATGACTTCGCCGGTCTGGTCAGGGTGAGCCGGAACGTGAACTGCTTGATTGAAGCCCACGAGAGCGCGAAAACGGCGGAAAACGTCTTTCGCCTGGTAAAGGACGGGTTCGCCGGGTGTGTCTCCATTGGGGTGACGCACGGCGGCCTGCGGGAAGCAAAAAGAGTGGCCGATATCTGCCGGTTGGGCAAGCTGAAGTGTCTCGTCGCCTGTGTGGGCCCCAGCATTCTTTCGGCCGCTGCCATGCATTTCATCGCCTCGACCATCAACATCGGCTACGCCTGCCAGCTCGCCGAGTTCAGCCGGTTTGTCAATGATCCTTTCCGCGGCGTAGAGATCAAAAACGGCGCCATGCGGGTTCCCGGAGCTCCAGGGCTTGGAGTAGGACTCGCCATGTGACCCAGGCCTGCCGGATTCTCCCCCGAGCGACCCCGACGAGCCGGGTCGTTCATGGTTGAGCAGCAAAGACTGAACCATTACAGCATCAACTGGTTATCAGTCCTCCATGCTTGGCCGGCCCAGCGCGATGAAGCATGAACATGCCTGAGTCACCTGTCATTCTTGCGAAGCGAGCGCAGTGACGATAGAATCGGGATAGTCGAAGAATCCTTTGGGGTGGGATGCGAGACGAAAGACCCTTCGACTGCCCCTTCGCTTCGCTCAGGGCTCCGGCTCAGGGTGACATTTTCGTAGCAAGGAATTAGAGATATGGCGATCCGGGACCAACTGGCTGACTTCTCTTGCAGTCTCAGATTCGAGGACCTGCCACGCGACGTTGTGGAATTCACCAGGCTCTTCATCAGGGATCAGGTTGGCAGCACCGCAGTCGCCGCCAGGATCGATCCCGAACGGGAGTTACAGGTAGATGTCATGGGTCTGCCGCCATTCTTCAGGCAAATGGGCGGGACCAAGGAGTCCAGCCTGGTGCCGGAGGGTTGCAAAGTGCCGTGCATCAATGCAGCTTTCGCCAACACGGTGCTTAGCTTCGGCGCCTTTGATAGCACACACCATGCTTCTTCTTTGCATCTTTCTTCCTGCGTGATCCCGGCCACCATGGCTGTTGCCGAGCGGGAGCATGCCAGTGGCAAAGACCTGATACTGGCAACAGTGGTCGGTTGCGAGATCATGGCGAGGGTAGGGATGGGGCTGGGATCCGGCAATGCCTACGGCCGGGGCTTTCATCCCACCGCTATTTGCACACCCATCGGCTGTGCCGTAGCCGCAGGCAAGCTTCTCGGATTGGAACGAGACATATTGGCCGAAGCCATAAGCATTGCCGCTGTACAAGGGGCGGGGGCCCCTCCCCTGGTGCAACCCGGCCGGAGCCCCTTTGCCCACAGGGTCAGTTGCGGCAGAGCGGCGCAGGGCGGAGTCCTGGCAGCTCTGTTGGCGCAGATGGGTGTGGTGGGCATCAGCGCGGTATTCGAGGGACCCCGCGGATTCCTGGCCGCCCATTCGGGAAACCCTGACCCGGCAAAGCTGACCGAGAATCTGGGAAAGGTGTACGAGATAAAGCACACCACCTGCAGCCGGTTTGGCGTAGGAGGACCCATGGTCCCGGGCATAGAGACGCTTTTCGAGGTGCTCCGTAAGAACCAGATTCGCGCCGAGGACATAGAGCGGATTACGTGCCAACTGGCGACCGCCCATGTGGCGCTGGTCGGTTCACCGGCTTATCCCTCTGTCGATGGGTCGGGTTCTGTAAGCAGAAGCATGCGGTATATGCTCGCCTTCGCCGCCTACAAAGGGGAGGCCGGAACTGAGTTCACCCGCCAGTTCAAGTCTGAGGCTAACGTGAAGGACCCACGCCACATCGAACTGTTCAAGCGGATCGATGTCGTCGCGGACCCCGATCTGGACAAGTTATACCCCGCAACGTGGCCCTGCATTCTTACCCTGAAGACCAAAGACGGTAGGGAGTTCCGACAGGGTCACAACGGCTGGGTAAAAGGGACTCCTGAAAACCCTTTCACTCCGGAGGAGAGGGAAAACAGGTTCACCAAGGTGGTCGCATCCGTGCTGCCAAAGCGGAGGTGCGACCGGATGCTGGAGATTCTGCGCCGGCTGGAGGAGGTAGATGATGTGTCGGATCTGGCGGCGCTCATTGCCGCCAGATGGCCTAACCGAAATGACGAATGACGACCCCCGACTGGATCGGGGGTGAGTGACGAATCAATCCTCCATGCTTGGTCGCCAGGCACTATGAACAATGATAATGGCTGCGTCACCTGTCATTCTGAGCGAAGCGAGCGCAGCGGGCGTAGCCGAAGAATCTTTCTGGGTGGGGCGCGCGGCGAAAGACCCTTCGACTGCCCCTTCGCTTCGCTCAGGGCTTCGGCTCAGGGTGACACTTTCGTAACAATGCTGATTGTCGGAACCTGGAATTTCCGGCTTTGTCCGGCTAAGGAGGTCAAGAATTGAAAGGCTTATATTTATTGATTGGCGTCGCTGTGGTGATCGCCTTCGTCATGGGGGCCTGTGGCGCAAAGGAAACGCCGCCGGCCAAACCCACTGAGGCAGCCGGTCCTCCCGTCAAAACCGTCAAGGAGGCGTCGGAGGTGGAGTGGGAGAAAGTGGTCCAGGCTGCCCGGAGGGAAGGGACGGTCAGCATCATTACCCAGTGGAGTCCCGAAGCCAGGACAGGCATCATCAATGCCTTTCGGGAAAAGTACGGCATCGACGTCGAGTTCACCGTAGTGGCCAAGGGGACGGAGGCCACGGCCAAGCTGACGGCGGAGCGCCGCGCCGGGCTATATTTGATAGACATCATTGGGCTGGGCGCCACAACCACCCTGAACGAGATGAAACCTGCCGGCATACTCGGCGCCATCGAACCGATGCTCATGTTGTCCGAGGTGAAGGACCTCAAGAACTGGATGGGCGGCAGGCTTTTCATGGACCGGGAGAAGCTCGTCGTCCCCTTCAGCGCTGAATACAGTTCCTACGTGGACCGCAATACCGATCTGGTCAAAGAGGGGGACATAACGTCCTATCTGGACCTCCTGGACCCGAGGTGGAAGGGCAAGATCGTCATGGGCGACCCAACGGTCGCCGGTTCGGGGAACGCCTGGGTCTCGTTTATGGCGCGTGTCTGGGGGCGCGATAAGGCCAGAGACTATCTTCGCGATTTTGTGAAGCAGGAGCCGGCGCCGATCAGGGACCTGCGCCTTTCAGCGGAATGGCTGGCCCGGGGTAAGTATGCCGTGGGCTCCGCGCTCCACGCCCCATCCTTGCTGGAGTTCAAAGACGCCGGCGCCCCCGTGGCCAAGGTGCGGGTAAAAGAAGGAGGGCTGGTCACCGCCAGCGGTAGCTGTGTTTCCATACCGGCCGGGCAACTCCCCCACCCCAACGCGGCCAAAGTCTTCATCAACTGGCTTCTGACCAGAGAAGGGCAGACCGTATTTGCCCGGGGAATCTTCCGGCCCAGCGCCAGAACGGATGTCCCCCTTCCAGCCGACTATCAGGGCCTCGTGCCCCGGCAGGGCGACCCCGTCGTGGTCGAGGACGAGGAAGGGGTCATGCTAAAAGGCGAGATGATAGGTATCAGCAAAGGGATCTTCGGCCCGCTGATGAAATGATTCCTTCAGCGGCGCCGGGCGCAGCGGCGAGGTTCCGAAAATGGACAGTACTTGACGATAGACAGCACCAGGACACTTGAAATACCGTTAGCTTAGCGGATAGCCGGGCATTTCTTCGACAGTTCCATAATTCTGGACTCATCTGCCATAGTCAGAGGGCGTACTGCATTTCGACCCTGGAACATCTGCCCGGTTGTTTTCACCTTTGTATCCTTCTTGAAAAAGCTCAGACCTCTAATTAAAGGTTCAGCGTCGGGACAAGAATCCGCGTCAAAGTACCGGCATTCGTCGCTGCCGACAGCACAGTATTTGCCGTACCTAAACCCAAAGTCGCCGCGTGTATTTGTCACGCGTGAACGCAACCACCAAATCCATTACAAGAATGTATGTCGCGTTTTCTCTCCGGGCAAAAGCCCAAACATGCTCTCGTTTCTTCAGGGATTTAACGAGTTTGTTGTCTTGATTTAGCTGGTTTGTTCTTCCTAGGTTCTCCATATCTTCCTTGTACTTATCCCAGAAGAAGAAGAAGACAGAACCCGTAACCGTTCGCGGCACATTGGAAGAACCAATCTTGCGTTGTAGCTTCTTACTCAATCTGCTTGCATCGGATTCGGACACGACCGTTCTCGATTTGGCTTCCACCCATTGCGCGCCGTTCCATAAGTACTCTTTACCGCTGTCTTCAAGTTTCGTGTCCATATCTGTTCGTTGCTGCGCCTAATGCACACTTGGAAATCTGAATATAGACATGCTTGGCGTTACTGCAAAAAGGTCAAAAACCTGAATTTCGAGCTGTTGTTTGTATCTCATTTTCTGCTCATTGTAACAGAAGGATGGCTTTTTGCAGTAACGCCGTGTTTACTTGATAACAGAGAAACTGGGCGGTAACGGACTTGAACCGCTGGCCTTCTGTGTGTAAAACAGACGCTCTAGCCAACTGAGCTAACCGCCCTTGTTCAATTATACACCATTATCAATAGTCCACAAGGGCTTTGTTCTGAGATTCAGACGCTACGAAGAGGCCGGCATGGCTTTGTTTGCCGTGGCCACCCCCGCAGGCTGAAGACCTGCGGCTACGCCCCCGGTGTGGTGGTGCGAGCCTGGAGGCTCGGCGGGGCGGGCGGACCCGCGGGTCCGCCCCTAACATTGGGTCGGGAACAATCGCGCATTGGGGCGCGTCCGGTGGTTGGGAAAGGAAGTGGCGCGCTTGGCGGGTCTCGAACCCACGGCCTTAGCCTCCGCAGGGCTACGCTCTATCCAACTGAGCTACAAGCGCCAATAGAGATGGTGCCGAAGGAGGGATTTGAACCCTCATGTCCGTTCGGACACTACGCCCTGAACGTAGCGCGTCTGCCATTCCGCCACTTCGGCACAGCAGACGGGCGCGGCTCTCGCCGTTAGCCCCAGCGGGCCAAACGTCACTGCGGATGGGTCTCGCGTCTCTCTGCTGCCGATTATTATAGCCCATCACCAATCGTCAAAGCAATAAGATCCCCGAAAATCCCCAATCCGAATTTCTAAACTCTAAACAAATTCGAATGTCAAAATTGCCAAAATTCCAAATCACAAGGGAATTCCAATATTCGCGAATTTCGAGACTGAGGCCTCGGCGGGACCGGTTCGGCCATTTGAACATCCGCATTTTAAATTTGCTTAGGATTTGGTGCTCCGGATTTGGGATTTCCACGACCTTCCTGGTTCCGGCTCGTCCGGGTTAGTATTTAGAAATTGGGATCCGGGGTCTTCGTTTTCACAGTGGTCTTGTGGTATAATGCTTCATCTTTTCCGCTGCTGGCGGACCGCGACCCGCCGGCAAAGTGTCAGTAACCTGTCTCTAGAAGAATACCCAGGACATTCCGTTCCCGGGATCAGGCGAATCCTGTCCGGGATAAGGGGGTCTCTCCGCGCCGGTGATAGGAGGCGGTCAGCCAGGCGGCCAGGGCGTCCCGCGTATAATGCTGGCTGCGCCGCGCTCGTCTCCGCCGCCCTGATTCTCGTCTTGACCCCCTTGCCAGACGGAAAGGCCGTTCCGCTGCCCGATACAGGGCCTCCCCCCGCGGCTGTTGCCCCGTTGCAGGCAATCCCTTCTCTGCCCCTTTCGTCCGTGGAAAGTCATCCTA
This sequence comes from Chloroflexota bacterium, assembly GCA_016210565.1. GTDB lineage: Bacteria > Chloroflexota > Dehalococcoidia > JACQUA01 > JACQUA01 > JACQUA01. The sequence goes on along the minus strand of JACQUA010000070.1, from coordinate 10,764 downwards.
TCTCCGTGGCCCGTCCCCTGTCCGTTTTTAAACCCCACGTGTCGGAAACTAGCGGCTGGCCGGCGCCCATCGTTCTCCTGGACCGCGACGGCAACCTCCTGACCGACGGTGACAACTATCTGCCGGGGCGGGAAGTGGGACTGGCGGTGACTAACGGCGGCCTCGACCCGGCGGAGCATTTCAACTGGGAGCTATTGGTGAACGGTATCCTCGTTAGCGGATGGCACCGGCATGGTCTGGAGCCAGGGGAAATCGTAGTCGAAAAGATCGGGCTGGACGAGATGGTGCGAGACCTCTCCCTGAAACCCGGAAAGCACAAGTTTGAGTTGCGCGTCAATGGTGAGGCCAGCGTATATCTGGCTGAATTCACGATTGCGACCAATCTCCCCGATCTCAAGCCCGGGATGCTCAACGGCTGGCAGACACCGGTAGTGTTGTTGGATAGCAAGGCCGGCCTGCTGAGCACCGGGACGCCCTTTGCGCCCGGGCGACAGGTGGGCCTGGCCATAACCAACTCCGGAACAAAAGCCGCCGGCGAAGTGGCCTACTGGCTCCTCATCGACAACGGACTGGTGTTTACCGCCAGCGTTCCGCAGTTGCTTCCCGGCCAGACTGTTTCCGCCATCCTGGGCCTGGACGAACTGGTCAACCTTTACAGGCTGGAGCCGGGGCCTCACAGGTTCACGGTGGTTGTCGATCCCAAAATCACCGTGGAAGAACTCGACGAGTCGAACAACGTCTTCTCGGCTGAGTTCGACATCGCCGTGGCCCGGCCGCCCGTCCGGAGCGCACCGGCCTCGTCCCCCGCCGGACTTAGAATCCAACAGATGTTCGAGGGCTACCGGTGGATTACCGATGACAATCTCCCCGAGCTGCTGGCCGTTGCCAGGGAGGTCTTCAAGGACCTTCCGATAGACTGGTACGGGATGAGCGTAAAGGTGCTGCCTTTCAACGAGTTCAACAAACTGTACGGCGAAGCCGGCAGGACCCCGGGAGAAAAAGCGGCGTTAGTACGGGCGGCCGAAAACAACAGCCTGTACGGCTTTGGCTTTGCCTTTGTCAATCGCACCTCCAGGCAGCCTGGGAACACGCCCGGAGTGCAATCGTCCATTACGCTCCGGGAGGGGATTCTGGTGCAGGTACTCCCCCTCCTGTTGAGGGAGTTGGGTGGGACCTATTCCTACCAGAGGAATTTTGAAACGGCCTCCAGAATGAGGGGAAGTCTGTCACGGGAATTTGACCTGGACCTTCTTCAGGCCTATGGGACCAGTATCCTGGTGGAGAAGTTCGGTTGGGGCGGGTTGACTGACGTCTCTTATCTTACCGACCTGAGCTGGGTCAGTTCCAGTCTGAAAGCGAGCGACCCTGTTGAGAATCTCTCGGCGGGACTCACCATAAGGACATTGTGGGCGGCGGCTATCGAAGCCGGCTACCCTGAGGGCCGCGTTCCTTCGAGCGTCTGGCTGAAGCTGTATGAAGGCCTGGTCCGGGCCGCCGACCCGGCAACTCACATAAATTCTCTGGTGCGGAAGGCGCAGGCCCTGGACCGGGACGCCATCGCCAGGACCATCGGGGCCAGGGTGGTGAACAGGCCGCCGGCGGTCATCCGGGGCGCGATCAGGCAAAAGATTGACCCGCAGGGCAGGCACGGCGACTACCTGACATTGGACGACGTGATCATCCACAACCTTTCCCCCTTCGTGTTGCCTTAGATGTCATTGCGAGCGAAGCGAAGCAATCTCCTGGATGGCTTGACAGGCCGTGGGATTGCTTCGTTTCGCTCGCAATGACGGGCCAGCCATCAAATCGGCGCTACCTTGCCCGAGCTTCGTGTGCCAAACCCCATCCGGTATTTCTGTATCTGCAAGACGTGGCGCGGGTCCACATCGCCTATGTTCACGTTGGTGCCGAAATTCTGGATGTAGAAGGCCGCAAAGGGGGACACTCTTTTCCATTCGCCCACCGGCACCTCGAACATTATATTGTCGGCCCCGATGGTCCCCGCCACCTCCAGCAGCGAACCCAGGCCCTCCCCCTTCTCGGCCAGGTCCTCAAGCTCGGTGTGCTCGTAGACTATCTTGTCGGCTCCGGCATCCAAACATTCCTTCATCTGTCTCGTGACTTCGGAAAGAGGCATATGTGTCCTTGGCCCGCCGGCGCCGATCAGCTTCTTCCCGACCTCGGCGAAAACCGTGATCCCTTCCTTCCTGGCCATTTTGATGAGTTTCACCTTTTGTGGAAGGGTCAGTGGTTGAATGGTGTCGGAGATTTCGATGGTGTTGATGCCCAGGCCCCGCGCCTCCCGCCAGAGCGGCAGGAAACAGTCCTGCATGATGGCCGTCTCGGTAGTGTTGCCGCCGAGATACGGCCGGATGTCGTGTTGGTTGAGAAGTCCCAACTTCCTGGCAACCAGCTCCTCCGGCTGGAACATCATCGTGGGCCCAACCTTGAAGAGGTCAACGTAGGCCGCGCCCCAGTCCACCAGGTCGTGGAGCCAGTACATGCCCGCCACCGCCAGCATGTAATCTCCCTCAACCATCGTCAAACCGGTGGTCCGTGGTTTGGCCGTCCGGTAGGGCAGGTGGAAGAAGCTGAAGATTCCCTTGTGCTGTGGCATTGTCTAACTAACTCCTCCTGTTGTTCGGAAAGTACACTGTGCCAACCGCCGCGACGACAAACCGAGGGACCTTGTGGCCAACCGGTACCACAGGCCGCCGTGCCTGTGAGCCGCGGACTTCTGGCAAAGCCTTAGACCGCGCACCGGCGGGTCATTGCTTGAACCGGGGGCACGCGGCAGCGTGCCGCTATGGTCACAGCCACGGTTATTTGTGCGTGCTGGATGGCCCCACGGAAACCGCATGTCTTCAGTTCGTCAAAAGGGGCGCCACGGCCTGTTTGATCCTCCGGTTTATGTCCCCCAGTTTTTGCAGATAGTCCATGTCGCTGGTGGAATAATATCTTGTTCCCGGCTGGCGGACCACCTCGGGATCCAGAAAATCCGTGGGCACATCTACCCTGGCGCTGGCATAGCCGCCGATCTTGGCGGTGATGGTCTGTCCTTCTTTGCCGAGGAGGAAGTTGATAAACACCCTGGTGGCGTTGGGATGGGGGTTGTTCCTGGGCACGGCTACCGACCCGGAACCGCCGCTGGTAATGGAACCGTCCTGGAAGTTCACCAGCTTTATGGGAGCGCCCTGGGTCATCATCTGATAGGCTTCTTCTTTTCCGGGGCCGATGAGAATGGGGGTCTTCCCACGCGCCACCCACTCGGTTACAAGGCGGTAATCCCTCTGAATCGAGGGCTGCTGGGCGAGAAGACGGTCTATGTAGCCCCAGTCCTTGATGGCGTAGGCCAGCATGGTTAGCGTTGTTTGACCGGACCCGCTGATAATCGGGTCGATCATGGCTATTTTCCCCTTCCATTTCGGGTTGAGCAAATCATCCCAGACCTTCATCTCCTCGGGCCTGACCAGTTCGGTATTGATGAGTATCGGCGCGGACACAAAATCCCGATACCACAGGAGGGTCCTGGTATCCGGGTCAAACCAGTTCAGTTTGCCTCCGAACCAGGCTTTCCCGTCCACGACTTCGGGCAAGATCAGCATTCTCTCAAAAGGCTGCAGTACCCCCGCGGCCTGATAGGTATCCATGAAAACGCCGCTGCTGATAGCTGACAGCACGTCCGCCTGATAGAGCTTGTTCTGCTGTTCCTTGATTACTCGCTCGGCAATCACCTGGGCTTTGCCCGTCAACGTATTGACAGTTATACCGTACCTCTTCTCCATGACCTCGTTCATGGCCAACCGCCAGTCCGGCCCGTACGATACGTAGGCGGTGACCTCGCCCTCCTTCCGGGCGGCGGCTACCGTGGCTTCCCAGTCTCGTTCCCAGGCCGGCTTTTCGGACAAGACCAGACCGACTTCGGGCGCAACGACTGGGGCGGGCGGGGCGGGAGGGGCGCAGGCCAGAGCGACGAGAAGAACGGAAACCACTACCACCGTGAGCTTTTGCATACCAGTATCTCCTTGCATAGACTTTTCCCGACAACTCGTTCTCCCCATCTGCGGATTCTGTTGCGGCCATACCATGGTGGAGGTCACGAGTGATTTGTGGACGATACTACCATGCCTGCACACTCTTTGCAACCCGGACAAGACTGAGGAACCCGCAGCGACGCGCCTTGTCCCGACCTGTCGTCACCGATGCATCGGGATCGCCAAGCGGAGCGGGTGTCGTCACGGCAGACGAGCAGGCAACAGGCGCTCCGGCGGTCATGAAATCGACCGCTGACTCCCGCTCCGCGGCTCGCAAATCTGGGACGCCACGCGTTTGGCGCATCTGCAATCTGTAATCTCTAACCTGGACAAGGCGGAACCGATAAGCGTTAATAATCTAAACCACGAATAAACACGAATAGTCGTTCCTTGTTCCGGTCTGGTTTACCGAATTGGAAACGATTCCCCATCTCGGCCCTTTGCAAATTATTTCGTGTTTATTAGTGTTTATTCGTGGTTTCGTGTTTCTTTCCATTTCTTGCGCGATTTGATTGCTAACGGAGTACCCGGACGCATTGGGGTGACAGCCGGAAGAGCGCCCTTGATTTGTTTGTGCATTTTGTACAATAATTGGATTCGTGGAACACATTGGCGGACAAAAGGTTCATGCGGGCGCGGAGGCCCGCACTGCCGGGTCTACTCAAGGAGCAACACATGGCTATCGATAAGAAGGACAAACAAGTCGGGGATGTGGTCAATGAGCTTCAGTTACTCGGAGTGCGTTTCGTCTATCTCCAGTTCACGGATATCCTGGGGGTGGTGAAGAGCGTGACCATCCCCCTGGAGCAGTTCCTGGATACCATCGAGCGGGGCAAGTGGTTTGATGGCTCGTCGGTGGAGGGCTTTGCCCGGGTGCTGGAAAGCGACATGTATTTGAAACCCGACCTGTCAACCCTGGGGCTGCTTCCCTGGGAGCAGGACGGGCAGACGGCGGCGCGCGTCATCTGCTGGATGCTGACGCCGGATGGCGAGCTCTTTCCGGGCGATCCTCGCAGCGCCCTGGCACGGGCCATCGAAAAGGCGGCGGCGGCGGGCTATCGCTTTATGGTCGCGCCCGAGCTGGAGTTCTTTCTATTCCGGCCGGGGGACGAAGACAGGATGCGCCTGCTGCCCCAGGACCGGGGTGGGTACTTCGACCTGTCGACCGGCATTTCCGCCTCGGTGCGCAAAGAGATGGTATGGGCGCTGCATGACCTGTCCATCGAAGTGGAGACGAGCCATCACGAGCTAGCGGTGGGCCAGCACGAGATCGACTTCGCGCCGGAAGAAGCCCTGAGGACGGCAGATAATCTTATCACCGCCCGGTATACGTTGAAGGCCATCGCTCAGAAGCACGGGCTGGACGTGACGTTTATGCCCAAGCCTGTTGAGGGTGTGGAGGGAAGCGGACTGCACATCCACCAGAGCCTGGTCAACCTCAAGAAAGGGAAGAACGCCTTCAGCGACACGGCTGATGAATACGGGCTTTCCCCGGTTGCCCGCCACTTTATCGCCGGGCAACTGCTTCATGCGCGGGGAATGAGCGCCATTCTAAGCCCGCTGGTGAACTCCTACAAGAGGCTGATAAAAGGCTTCGAAGCGCCTGTCCATGTCACCTGGGCGAGGGTTAGCCGCTCGGCGCTTATCCGGGTGCCCCGGGTCAATCCTCAGAAGCTGGAAACAACCCGGGTGGAACTGAGAAACCCGGACCCCACTTGTAATCCTTATCTGGCTTTCGCTGTGATGTTGCGATGCGGGCTGGAAGGAATCGGGCAGAAGCTTCCTCTCGCCCCGCCGGTCGAGGAGAACCTGTTTGCCCTGGACCAGGTGACCCTGGAAAGAAGGCAGATAGCTTCCCTGCCGGAGAACCTGGGAGAGGCGCTGGGGGCGCTGGAGGCCGACCAGGTGGTCAGGGAAGCCCTGGGAGACCTGCTTTTCACAAAGTTGCTGGCCACCAAGAAGCGCGAATGGCAGGAGTTCAACCGGCAGGTCACGCCCTGGGAAATCGACCGCTATCTGGGAGTGTGGTAGATGCCCACGGTAGAGCAACTGTGGCTTCAGGCCCTTCCCCCGGGGACCGAGCTGGTGGCCGGGGAGGAGGGCATCTTTGGTGAGGTCAGTTGGGTTGTAGTCCTCAGGCCCTCGCCGCCGGGTTTTGATAACCTGAAGGGAAGCGAACTCGCCCTGATGAGTGGAGAGGTGGTGTCCCTTCTGGGGGTCAGTCTCACCAGTCTTGTCTCGTCCCTGGCGGAACGCGGGGTGAGCGCCATCGGCTTTGCCGGACGCCTGACCGCCGATGCCGTCAAAGAGGCCGGATCCCACGGATTGCCCCTTTTTACTTTTCCCTCCGGGACGCCAATAGCGGCCCTCGAAACCAATATTCTTCGCCTCATCAATGAGGAACGGGGCCGGTTGTACCAGCTCGAGCGAGAGCTCAGCCAGAGCCTGATGCCGCTGGCCCTGGCCGGAAAGGACGCTCCCACGATTATTGAACAACTCAGGGCGCTCACCGGCCGGGCCGTCGGGCTGGCCGACGCCAATCTCAACCCCGTCTTTGACCTCGATGAAGGGGTAGCCAGCGCCCTCCGCAACGCCGTCCGCCCGATGACCGACCGATATGGCGGCGCCGGCGTAATCGGGGTGGAAATCACGGCGAAGCTTTCTGGCTTTCTTGGCCCGGTCACCGCTGGAGGGAAGGTCGAGGGATATCTGGTACTGACTGCGCCCCGGCGGAATCTGGAGGAGGCCGACCGGGTAATTGTACGAGCGGGAATCCTGGCGCTGGAGGTGGAGCGGTCGCGGCGGCACGCCGTTGAAGAAACAGAGGACCGTTTCCGGGAGGAACTGGTGGAGAGCCTGCTGGGTGGCGAACTTTCTTCTATCCAGACGCTGGCGGAAAGGGCCAAACGGGTGGGGTTGGACCTTTCCCGCGAATACGTAGCAATGGCGGTGCGGGTTACGGATTCGCCCCACGACCGGGAAACCCTGAAAGGCAAGACCAACTCTCTTTTGAAGAAGACATGGTGTCACTACCGCGGCGACATCCTGGTAATACTCCACCCGGCGGTGGCGGCAATGCCGGCGGCCGGTTTGCGCCAGTTGGCCCGGGAAGTCGCCCAGAGGCTGGCGTCGAACCTGGCAGGGACGGTGGCGCTCGGACTGGGGCGTTACTATCCCGGCGCCGGGGGCATCCGGCTGTCCCTCCAGGAGGCGGAGCAGGCCCTGACCCTGGGGGTGCGTCTCTTCGGCCCCGGGTCGGCCACTTACTTTGGTGACCTAGGTGTATACCGGCTGCTATTTTCCCTCAAGACGGCTGGGGAGTTGGAGGCCTTTCAGCAGGAGTATCTGGGACGCTTGCTGGAATACGACCAGAAACATGGCGGCGAGCTGATAGCTACCCTTGATGCCCGGTTGAGGTCCAACACTATCGCGGAAACGGCGGAAACCCTTCATATCCACCGCAATACCCTCCTCTACCGTCTCCAGCGCATACAGGAGATATCAGGCCAGGACCTGGAAGACGCTGAGACGCGCCTGATTCTTCACCTTGCCCTTCGCGCCGGTGAAGCCATCCGCATAGGCTAGCCCCGCCGCCTGGTACCACAAGGCCACCGTGCCTGTGAACGCACGAATGGTGGCAAAGGCGTCCCGCCTGTGAGCGCCGTAGCGACACCCCTTGTCCCGACGCGTCTGGACTCTCTCCAAGCGGAGCGGGTGTCGAAAAACCATTGGTGGTTTGCCACAAGTCGACAGGGCAAGCCCCGTCGCTACGGTTGCGGCCGTCGCTTCACTTGTGCATATTGCACAAAAAATCCCCGTGAATTTCTAGCATTTCACCCGTAGAACTGCGCTCGGCCCCCCGCCTAAAATTTGTGAACATAAAAGGAGATTTGCCCTGAGACTAATCGGGCAGGAACTCAATGTCATGAGAAAGAGAAGATCGCCGAAAGCGCGGTGTCACTGGAAGAATCCTTTTTAGCCAAAACCGGCAGAGAAAAAGATGCGAACACCAGCGGAAAACTCCGCTTCTTGACCTTCTTGCAGTTTCGCCAGGGATGCTTTGAAAGCATAGCCAAATGAAGGAGGTCATTGCTATTATCAGGCCGGAGAAATGTCTCCTGACCGCTGAGGCCGTCAGGGAACTGGGACTGGGAGCGCCTACTGAACAGCGGGTTCTGGGACGCGGACGGCAGGGCGGGCTGCGCTACCTGAGACCAGAAGGGGGGCAGCAATCTCAAGGGGTGATTGAGTTCTTACCCAAGCGGATGCTTACCTGGCTGGTCACTGACGAAAAAGTGGAAGCAATTGTGGAGGTCATCATCCGGACCAACCGCACTTCCACTTATGGCGATGGTAAGATTTTTGTTTGCCCTGTGGATAACATACAAAGTACGGCTGAGTCGCCTGGGGTTTGGCAAAGTTAGCGGGAGCAAGGAACCGGGTAGGTGCCTGTCCACCTCAAGATCGGGACGGCGCGCTAACCGCGGAGGACCACGAGGGAAATGAATAACCATATTGAGACTTATAAAAGGGAAAAGGACGGCCTGGATATTCTTCGGAACATCCAGGAACTGGCAGCATATCATGACCGCTGGGAAACCATCGAGGCGAGCGAAAGGGAGAGGCTCAAGTGGATAGGAACCTTTTTCTGTCAACCGGCCCCGGGTCAATTCATGATGCGTATCCGTATGACAAACGGTCAGGTCACCGCAAGTCAACTCCGTCTGCTCGCCCTTCTCTCGCGCCGGTTTGGCAACGGCATAGTGGACCTGACTACTCGCCAGCAGTTGGAATTACGGGCCATCAAGATTCGGGACGTGCCTGAGATATTAGAAGCGTTACGGGGAGTCGACCTGACCAGTCTACAAACGGGGATGGACAATGTGAGAAACGTTGTCTGCTGTCCCCTGGCCGGACTTTCCCCGGAGGAGTTATTTGACGCTTCTCCGATAGTCGCCGAATTTACTCGCATGTTCCTGGGAAATAGAGCCTTCTCTAACCTGCCCCGCAAATTTAATGTGACTATGACCGGCTGCACCGAGAATTGTGCCCATGCCGAGAGTCAAGACCTTGCTATGACTCCGGCGGTGCGAGAATCCGATGGTATTCCCGGATTCAATGTGGCAGTGGGAGGCAGGATGGGTTCAGGTATGATGAAAATCGCCCAACCTCTGGGCGTCTTTGTGGAGCGACGGGAAGCCGCCTCGCTGGCGGCGCAGGTCGCTATGCTCTTTCGCGATGAAGGCTTTCGGGAGCAGCGCGCCCGGAGCCGTCTTTCATTTCTTGTCGAGGATTGGGGTGTCGAGCGTTTCAAACAGGTCTTGCAGGGACGCTGGGGCAAACTCCTGGAAAAAGCTCAGCGAGATGCCCGTCTCACCGGTCGAGTAGACCACCTTGGCGTCCGTCGTCAGAAACAGCCCGGTATGGTCTCTGTAGGTCTCTGCGTCCCCGCAGGACGGCTATCGGCTGATCAACTCGATGAACTGGCTTATCTGTCCGAGCGGTACGGCAACGGTGATGCCAGATTGACTACCGACCAGAATGTGATACTGGTCAATTTACCGGAGCCGCGGCTTTCTGGTCTTCTCTCTGAACCTCTTCTCCAGCGCCTCTCACCGAGTCCTCACCATTTCCTGCGAGGTCTGGTCACCTGTACCGGCACTGATTACTGCAAGCTGGCGCAAATAGAGACCAAGAGCCTCGGACTGCGTCTGGCCAAAGAAATGGCCCGGCAATTTCCCGATGCCTCTCCTGTTACTATGCACTGGTCAGGGTGTTCTGCGGGATGCGGCAACCACCAGGTGGCCGATATGGGTTTTCAGGGCGTGAAAGCCCAGATGAACGGAGAGGCCACGGAGGCGGTCAGCATCTTTGTCGGGGGCCGAAGCGGTGTGAACGCCAAATCCGGTGAACGAATTGTCGAAGCCTTGCCAGTGTCTTTGCTAGGTGAAGTCCTTCCCTCGATTTTGGAGAACTTGAATGTCTTAAATAGGGTGAGACGGCCGCGTGTCGGAGAAAAGCGCGTTTTGGTGGTTCCGGTATTCTCGGCGCGTGGGCCGCGCCACGGAGTCGCTCCATGAAAATGATCAGAGCTGTAATTAGACCGGAGACAGAATCGACAGTAACCACTGCTCTTGTGGAGGCGGGCTTCCCTGCCTTGACCAAATGGGACGTGACAGGTCGCGGCAAACAGCAAGGTATCCAGTTGGGAGACCAGGTCTATGAGGGACTCGCCAAATGTATGTTACTGCTCGTCATCCACGATGACCAGGTAGGGAAAGCCATCTCGACCATCGTGCAATCCGCATTCAGCGGCAACCCTGGGGACGGGAAAGTTTTTGTCACCCAGGTTGATGATGTTTATACCGTACGAAGCGGTAAGTCCGAACTGTAACCAACCTTCTAATACAAAAGCGCTAATAAATGTCGCATCTTGACAATCATATAAAAATGAGGATCGTCCACCGCAGAGGCGCCGAGAACGCAGAGAAAACGCCAGGACAGGCGCAATTGGCGGTTCCTCCCTCGGCTCCAGGAATTCTCTGCGCCCTCTGCGTCTCTGCGGTGAAAGAATGCGGCGCTATTCATTGCTTTTGTATTAATACGAACGCATTAATTAATTATACATAGTTGCTTAATTTTGTCTTTCGACCAGTGGTCGATCTTATGCTTGAATCGGATATAGATTTCGTCCAGGTTATCAATCCAAACATTCCGTGTAACCTCGTAT
>JACQUA010000068.1 GCA_016210565.1 Chloroflexota bacterium | reverse complement strand
GGGATTGACCGACAGAAACAGGGCAAAATCGATTTCAGGGGCCAGTTGGACCAGGGGCTCGATGGGTGTTTCCGGGTTCAGCGCCAGGCCAGCCTTGACGTTCATGGCCCTTATGGTGCGGATGACCGCAGCGGGATCGGCGGACGCTTCATAGTGAAAGACGATGCGGGAAGCGCCGCCGCGCACGAAGTCGGCGACCTGGTTTTCCGGCTCGAGGACCATGAGATGCAGCTCCAGCTCCAGGGTGGTCCTGACCCGCGACAGGTCGGCGGCGTTAATGCTGCGCGAAGGAACAAAACGGCCATCCATGATGTCTACCTGGACAAGGCGGGTACATGTTTCCGCCTGGCGTATCTTCTTTTCGAGGTCGTCGGCGCGATCAGTCAGTATGGCAGGAAGTATTCTCAAGACAATCGCTCATGCTCGCCGGCGAGCATCAAATGATGAAAATGGCCTATCAACGCGAGGAGACCCAGTTTACATCCCCCTTTCGCAAAAGGGGGATACAGGGGGTTAGTCCCCCTTTTTCAAAGGGGGAGATGGCGACTGATACCGGCGGTTTTTTAATCTTTGATCCTCAAAAGGTAGCGTTGCGCCTCGAGGGCCGCCTTGCTTCCCTCACCCGCAGCGACAACAATTTGCTTTTCCGGGACATCGGTGACGTCGCCGGCGGAAAATAGTCCGGGAACGCTGGTGCGGCAGTAGGAGTCGACCATGACTTCGCCTAGCTTGTTAAGCTGGACGAGCCCTTTCACCGGCTCCGAATTGGGTTCAAGCCCGATTTCGACAAAAACGCCTCGTACCTCAAAGCTGGTGGTCTTATCGCCCTTGACCGGTTTTATTACCATGGCTTCCACCTGGTCCTGGCCCAGGATTTCGACCACCTGGTGTTCGGTGAAAATAGACAGGTTCGGGGCTCGTTGCGCCCGCTCGGCAAGAATCGGATCGCAGGTCAGGGGGGTGATGGAAACCAGGTAAACGTGCTCGGCGATTTTTACCATGTCGTTGGTCGCTTCCAGGGCCGAGTTGCCGCCCCCGACGATGGCCACTTTCATGCCGGCGAAAAGGGGACCATCGCATATGGCGCAATAGGTTACCCCCCTGCCCCGCAAGCGGTCCTCACCCGGCACATTCAACTGGCGCGGTCGCTTGCCGCTGGCAAAGATGACCGCCCTGGCCTGATAGGCCTGACCGGATTCGGTCTTCACCTCGAAGGACCGGTTTATGGTGGAAATGTTGACCACGCTTTCGCCGACTTTTTGGGTTATGGGGAACTGCTTGACCTGGTCGGCGAATTTCTCCATCAGTTCCGAGCCCTCGATGTACTGGTAGCCCATGTAGTTCTCGACGACGCTGGTGAGTGTTGCCTGGCCGCCGATATCTTTGGCTACCAGAATAATATCCAGCTTCTTGCGAGCGGCATAGACCGCCGCCGTCATAGCTGCCGGCCCTCCGCCGACTATTGCCAGGTCATACATTCGGGAGCTCAGTCCTTGATACCCAGTTTTTCCTTGATTTTGGTCTGGTTGAAGCCCACGATCAATTCGCCATCGATGTCTATTACCGGCACTCCCCACTGGCCTGAACGCTTCACCATCTCGTCGCGGTTGACTTTGTCCGAGGCCACATCCATCTCCTGGAACTGGAACCCTCGTTCGGTCAAGAACCTCTTGACATTCTTGCAGTGCGGTCAGGTGGGGGTGGTGTAGATCTTGATGGCGGCGCTGGTAGTGGCCATTGGTCCCTCCTCAAGTTTGGGTGTAGTATACCAACCCTGTGGCATCTATTCAAGATAGCCCGCGCCAGGTGAATAAGTCATAAAATACCGGCGGAAAAGATAAAAAAAGTATGACATCCGAGCACTGTATGTGTGCTGGCGCGGTCTCCTCTCCCCCTGCGGGAGAGGATTAAGGTGAGGGGGACCCTATGGTCCGGAACAGAAAGGACCACCTTGGAGCCTGCTTTGGCAAGTATGACATGGCTGCTTTCTCTTCTTGCTACTTCCCACCCCGCTTTTTCGAAGGCTCTGACCGCTTCCTTCCCCGAAACAACCGGAAGCCGCCCCACTAAACGGCTATCCGATCCGGTACTTCTATTTCTCGGGTTTCAATGGTAAGGGGGAGTCCATCTTCCGCCCGGCCCGCCAGAATTTCCCTGATTTCCGCTGCGATCATTTCAGGGTTCTCCCGGGGCATGGGCAATCCCCGGTTGCGCCTGACCTCCATAACGCACGCTATGGCTTCTCCAATGTTCGTCACGGCTTCTTCGAGGCTATCGCCCTGGCTGGAACAACCCGGCAGGGCAGGGCAGTGCACCGAAAACCCTCCATCTTCCTCCGGTTCCAAAACTATTGTAAACTTCCGAACACGTTCCTTGGTCATTTTCTTACTTTCCAGGTTCTGCATTATACCACCTTTCCGCTTGGGCGGAATGGTGCCTTACAGGGACTTGCTGTTTGAACCACACACCCGGGGCTACGACTCTGCGGCGGGGAATCTTCAATCTTCCTATCTTTTGCCTGGCAGCTCCGACGGGCGCCGGGAATTGACTCAGTTCCGGCAGGATACTAGAATGGTGTCGTTGCCAGTCCGCCTCAGGCGGACGAAGCAATCCCGTGAAGGAGTCGCCTTCAGCGTAGCGGCGCGCCGCGCCGTGCCGTGGTGACAGGCTGGAAAGCCTGTCGTACCGGCTACTAATACAAACGGAATAAACGATGGCGCATCGATCCCGTAGGGGCGAACCTGTGTGTTCGCCCGCGGGCAGAAACGCAGGGCTGCCCCTACCCGGCGTCGATTAATGCGTTTGTATCAGCACATACGATATCCCGGAGAATGAACATGGTAAGGTCGGACATAAAGTTTACCTACGAAGACTACAAGAGACTGCCGGAGAGCGAGACCAAACGCTATGAACTTCTGGAAGGAGAACTGGTCGTGGTCCCATCGCCCAGCGTAGATCACCAGTCTGTGTCTTTCAACCTCGTCCTCATATTGGGTAACTTCGTCAAGAAGAACAAACTTGGCAAGGTTCTGGATGCCCCACTGGATGTCGTCCTGGGGGAGAATGTTGTCCAGCCCGATATTATGTTCATCTCGCTTGAAAGATTCGACATCATCACCAAAGATGAGATTCGCGGCGCTCCCGACCTGGTTGTTGAAATACTATCGCCGTCAACCTCGGCGAAAGACCGCGGCATCAAGAGGAAGCTTTACGGCAGGCATGGCGTCCGCGAGCTGTGGATCGTCGACCCTGACAGGCAGACGGTCGAGGTGGCCGTTCCGGGGAAAACCGGCCTGGAAACCACCGGCGTTTACAAGAAGGGCGAAAGCCTGGTCTCCCAGGTATTGCTTGATCTGCGGATTGACCTGGCTGAGGTTTTCGCCCCGTAGAATGAGAGGAACAGAAATTCTTATGAGTACTGCAATCGAAGCTCAGAGGGATGTGGTTGCTACTTCGCCACTGGTGACGGTGATCATTGCCAGGGACGATGGCAGATATATGGCAAAGTGTCTCGAACTTGACCTGGTCACTGAGATGGACACGGCGGAAGCGGCCTTGAAAGCGATGGTGGAGATGATCCGCGAGTATGCTGCGGACTTTCTTGAAAGGCAGGAACTCTTCTTGAGGAGCCCAAACCGGGCCCACCATAAACCCTACGTTGACAGGATCGCCGGCTGTAAGGAAGATTGGGAAATCATGAGTTGACAGGCGTGCGTTATGGCCGCGTACAGCTACGATGATATGCGCCATGTGTTAGGCAAACTTGGGTTCCAACTCGTCCGGGCGCGTAAACATGAGACCTGGGAAAAAGTATTAGAAAATAAGGCAGTTCTTCAGGTCAGGCTTAGCCATCACGGCAAACGTGATATTCCCAAGGGGACCTTTCATGAAATGTTGCGGCAAGCGGGTGTTGATGAAAAGACTTTCAAGACTAAGTTAGCCGAATAGACTCCTCGGCCTCTTGCCTCGGCTCTAAGGGACCAGCATCGTGGAGCGCATATCAATGGTAAGGGGGCGACTTGGCACCGGGGAATCTTCGATCTTTCAATCTTCCCCCTTTCGATGGAAGCTACGATGGCGGCGGGAAATTGACTCCGTTCCGGCAGGATACTAGAATGGTGTCGTTGCGAGTCCGCCTCAGGCGGACGAAGCAATCCCGTGAAGGAGTAGCCGTCTTGAGCGACAGGCTGGAAAGCCTGTCGTACCGGCGCCTTCAGCGTAGCGGCACGGCGCGCGCGAACTCTGGACCGTCGACCCGGACAAGCAGGCCGTCGAGGTGGCCGTTCCGGGGAAAACCGGCCTGGAAACCACCGGCGTTTACAAGAAGGGCGAAAGCCTGGTCTCCCAGGCGCTGCCGGATTTCCGGCTTGACCCCGGCGAGGTATTCTAACAAGGAAAGGCAGATTGGTGATGGCCACTCAAAAGCAGAAATTGTCAAAAACCGATAGGGAATTGGAGAGGAGATTGGCAGCATTGAAGGCACTGCGTGATGTCCGCCGCCAGATTTGCCAGGCTCATGGCAGTTTTCCCGAGATTGATGAACTGATACGGGAGATGCGTGAGAGAGACGGAAAGCCCGCCTATGAATAGTGTGGTAGTGGACGCAAGCATTGCCTTGCGCTGGGTGCTTCGGGACGAGAAAGAGGACCGCGCGGACGAACTTTTGGAACGATGGATGAGGCAATTGACCCAAATGGTAGCGCCGCCGTTATTCCGCGCCGAAATCACCAATGCCCTGTACCTCTCGTCGAAGAGGGGGCGTATCACCGCATCGGAAGCGAAGCTGGCGCTGGGAACCATCCTGGAATCAGGTGCAGGCAGTCGAGCCGCCAGGGTTATACGCAAGGAGTCTCGAACTGGCTGCGCATTACACCTTCAACAATGCCTACGACGCTCAATACTTGGCTCTGGCCGATATGGAAGGCTGTGAATTCTGGACAGCCGACAGGCGTCTTGTGGAGAGCCTGAATCCGTGCCCTGCCTGGCTGAAGGTCATTTAGGACCGCAGTTGCTCTCAATTCGGGCTCAGTTCAATTCGGGATCTTGACAACCCTCCGGGGTCATGCTATCGTTTGTACCGGTTTCCAACCTGAGACGCACCTGTCCCTGGGTACATTGGAGGGTCGGCATTGGCGAAGTCCCGTCCTGGCAGGTTCCTGGTTGTCCTGGTAATACTCCTCGCGATTCTCGTCCCGGCGTTGCCGGTCCCCGCATGGGCGGAGGCCGCGCCCGCTACGGTCACCCCGGCGCCCACCGTTAGGGCCACCGCCGCACCCACCCCTGTTTCCGGAAACAGGCCCCTGGATGCAACGCCCACTCCAGGGGGAGGTGATGGGGTTTCCCCCTTTGGAAAAGGGGGACACAGGGGGATTT
>JACQUA010000067.1 GCA_016210565.1 Chloroflexota bacterium | reverse complement strand
GTCCTCGACCTTGTCGGGACAGGTCTTTAGCCTGCGGGGGTGGGGCATGGCCGCGTAGGGTGGGTTAAGCGGGGGGGGGGTGGCAGGGAGGTGGGGTGGCTGTGCGAACCCACCACCATACCAAGTGAATTCCAATAGCCAAGTTCCAAAATCCCAAAGAGGTGGTTTTGGGCGACCACCCCCCGTCCGTATTGCCCTTTCGCGCTTAACCACCGTACTTGTAATGGCTCCGGCAGAGGTGCGGCACGTGGTCAGGAACCCTGACCGGGCTGGCCCCCGGGCGTGATGATTCCCCAAAGTCTTTCTCCCAGGTTGACATAACTCTCTTGACATATGCACTCAGATAGGTCATACTATGGTCATACCACAGTATGAATCAGGTATGACCGTGACCAAAACAGCGAAAATAGCTATCAGCCTGCCTTCCGAACTACTGGGCATCATCGAAAAGGAGCGGAAAATCACCGGGGAGAGCCGGAGTGAGTATTTGCGGCGGGCCGTGGTGACGTTTCTGGGGCGCGAAGAGGGGGACGAGATCGCGGATGCGTATGCCAGGGCGTTTATGAAGGAGCCGGAGACGGCGGGGGAGATCGAGGCGGCGCGGCGGGCGTCCCGCAGTCTGCTGGCCCAGGAGCCATGGCGGTGAAACGCGGCGAAATCTGGTGGGCGGACCTCGGGTCGCCGGGGTCGCGGCGTCCGGTGCTGCTCTTATCGCGTAACGACGCCTACGCCGTGCGGAATCTCGTGCTGGTGGCCCCGGTGAGCACCAGGGTCCGGGGCATTCCTTCGGAGTTGCGTTTGGACGCTGCTGATGGCATGCCGCAGGAGTGTGTGGCCAACCTGGAGGCGATTACGACCATTCCGAAGGACAGCCTGAGCGACAGACTGGCAACGCTGAGCGCCGGGAAGCTGAAGGAACTCGAGGCAGCGGCGCGCTTTGCGCTGGGCATGGAGTGAGGGATTCTAAGATTCGAAGATTCCCCACCCCGGCGGGGGGCACGCGGCAAGATGCCGCTACGGACTGACTCCAGAACGGTAGGGTGGGTTGAGCGCACAGGGGGTCAGGGGATGGTGTGAAGGGGGGGGCGCGAACCCACCAGCAAGGATTCAAGATTACAGATTCAATCACCTATGCGCTGACGGCGCGCCATCAAGGATGAAAATTGCGTGCGCTGTCATTCTGAGCGAAGCGAGCGCAGCGAGCGTAGCCGAAGAATCTTTCTAGATGGGGTTGCCGGACCAAAGACCCTTCGACTTCGCTCAGGGTGACATTTTCGTGGCAAGATTACAGGATTCCCCGCCCCGGCTAGCAGTTTGTCATTCAGGTTTGGTCATTTCTCCATTTGATTGGTCATTCGTCATTCGGGCTTCGTCACTCGCCATTCCGTGTGGTGGGTTCGCGCAGCCACCCGGCGGAACCCCACGCCCGTCTGCGCTTAACCCACCCCACCTTGTGCAGACTCCAGACTCAGTATCGCTTCGAGGACCCCGCCGGCGATGGCGCGGGACTTGTCGGAGATAGTGAAGCAATATTCCTCCACGTTTCGTGGATCGATATCGCCGATCTTCATGCCGGCCCAGACTCTGGCCCCGTTTCGCAGTAAGCCCCGGAGAACTCCTGAAGTCTCCGCTTTGATAAGCTTTCCTGTCACACTGCCCACGGTGTCAGCCTCCCTGAGGTGTTCGCCGATGTTCCGGTCGGTGGAAAGTGCGCCTCCGGCCGGCGACCGGATGACTCTTTCTTCGATGACCCCCAGGACCGGCGCCGGGATGCCGGTATTGGGCTCGGCCTCGCCGTCTAGGATGACCCGGCCCAGGTGGTGTCCGCGGTTGGTCTCCACCACGGCGTGACAATCAACGCCGGCCCGGAAGCCCGGCCCTACACCGATGACCACGCGGGCGTCGGTGAGGCGGGTGCCGGAGTTCTTCTTGGCCATGGTGGCGTCAACCAGGACATCCGGCTTGAGGTGGTCCCTGACTGCGGCGGAAGGGTCGACGAGGAGGGGGACGGCGTTGTGCTCCCAGGCGCCGGGGATCGACTCGTAGGACTTCACCAGCCTGGCGGTGACGCCCTCCACAGTCTTTTGTCCGTCAAAGACCGCCTCGCTGAAGGTTACGCCGCGCCTTACGGCGGTCGGCTCGGCCAGGTCCGTCAGGCACAGCCGGAAATGGCAGACAGCCAGTTTATGGGCGATGCCGGAGGCAACCTCACCGGCGCCTTTTATGAGTATAACCGGTTTGGAGCACATTGCCAGTGTTCTCTCTCCCCTCGTGGACTGGTTTCTACCGGCGCGTGACGCCGTTGTTTGGCCAGGAAGCAGGAAAGGGCTCGAAACCACGAATGGACACGAATGAACACGAAACGAAACGTGAATGGCCGCCACGGGGATGCAAAGAGGTCTGCCTCTCTCTTCGTGTGAATTCGTGTTTATTCGTGGTTACTGTTTCTATCACCCTCACCTTAATCCTCTCCCATCGAGGGGGAGGAGAGCTTCTGCGAAGCTTTCTGTATGGCTTCCACGATCTTGGCGTAGCCGGTACACCTGCATATGTTCCCGGATATGCCCATCCTGATCTGCTCTTCGTCCGGGGAAGGGTTTTCGTCCAGGAAGGATTTGGCTGTCAGGATCATCCCCGGCGTGCAGTAGCCGCACTGGACGGCCCCCGCCTGAATGAAGGCCTCCTGGACAGGATGCAGTCGCCCGCCCCGGGCCAGACCTTCGATGGTGGTGATGTCTTTGCCCTGGGCTTCCACGGCCAGCACCAGGCAAGAAAGCGCGCTCTTGCCATCGATGAGAACGGTACAGGCGCCGCAGTCCCCGGTATCACAGCCTTTCTTGGTGCCGGTAAGACTCAGGTCCTCCCTGATGACTTCCATGAGGGTCTTCCACGGATTGATGTCCAGCTCGTAGAGTTCGCCGTTTACGGTGAGAGCTATTTGACGTTTCATAGCCAGAAGAATGACGAATGACGAAATTCGAATGACGAATCAAACAAGAAAACGAAGAATGACGAAATTCGAATGACCAATCTGACAAGAAGATACAAATTAATCCTCGATTTCATTCCTGGTCGGCCAAGCGCCACGAAGAATCAGACAAACGGCTCACAGGCACGGAGACCTGCGGTACCGGTTATCGTTCTCACGCCTTCTTCTCTTCCAGCGCCCTGAGCATCTTCGCCGGGGTGATGGGGACCTCGCTGAGCCTGACGGCCGTGGCGTCATAGACCGCGTTAGCGATGGCTGCGGGGCCGACGTGGGTTGGGGGTTCTCCGGCGTCTTTGGCGCCGTAGGGCCCGTCCGGGTCGTGGGATTCCACGATAATGGTGTCTATCTTTGCCATTTCAGGCGCCCGGGGGATGCCGTATTCGAGGAAGGAGGGGTTCATAATCTGGCCGTCCTTCCATACGACTTCCTCGGAGACAGCCATGCCCTGAGAGGTGGCCACGGAACCCTCGGCCTGCCCTTCCACGTCCATGGGGTTAATCGCCACGCCGCAGTCGTCCGCTATCACTGTGTTAAGGACTTTGACCTGTCCGGTATGTGGGTTGACCTCCACTTCGGACACCTGGGCGCAGAAGCTGTAGGTTGGCGAGGACCTGCCCTCGCCGGTCAAGACATTTAGGTATTCGGTCTTGGCATTGAAATAGCCCTTGCCGATGATGGGGATCCCCTTGACCGTGCTTCTGCGTATGGCATCGGCATAGTACATACCTTTTTCGGGGTGGCTCTTCACATAAATGCGGCGATTGTCTGCTGTCAGGTCGTTGGGCTCCGCGCCCAAGCGGGGTGCTACGGTCTCAAAAAGCTGTCGCTTCGCGTCGGCGGCGGCCTGCTTGACGGCGTTGCCGGTAATGAAGGTGGCGGCCATGAGGAAGCTGCCGACGTCCATTGGCGTGAGTTCGGTATCGCCGGCCACTACCGTCATGTCTTCAACGGGTATGCCGAGCTCCTCTGCGGCGATCTGGGCCAGCATCGTCTCCGTGCCCTGCCCGTTCTCCACCGCCCCGGTGATCAGAGTGGCCTTGCCGTCTTCATTGAACTTCACAAAGGCCGCCGAGGCGGACACCGGGTTAACATTGATGAAGGTGCGGCCCGTGCTGCAGGCGATGCCGATGCCGCGGTTCGGAGGCAGTTTTCCGAATTTCTCTTTCCAGCCGGCCTTCTCGGCCGCCTGGCGGATGCAGTCGCTGAGGCCGCAACTGGTAATTCGCGAGCCGTTGGGCAGGACATCACCCGTCTGCCTGGCGTTTTTCAATCTGATCTCGACCGGGTCGATGCCAAGCTCGCGGGCGATCATGTCGAGCTGGGACTCGTCGGCAAACCGCATCTGAATGGTGCCGTGGCCCCTCATGGCTCCGCAAACGGACTTGTTGGTGTAGACACTGATGCCCTCGTAGCGAACGTTGGGGACGCGATACGTCTTGATGAGGCTGTCACAGCAAAGATAGACGGCCATCACGCCGGTGCTGCTGTAGGCCCCGGTGTCGGAAATGACCTTGCACTCCCGGGCCACGATGGTCCCGTCCTTCTTGACACCGGTCTTCAGGTGGATAATCATGGGGTGGCGCAAACGGGTGGTGCTGAAGACCTCTTCCCGGGAATAGATGATTTTGACCGGCCGGCCGGTTTTGAGGGAGAGAAGGGCTGCGCAGTAGTCCAGGGAGTACACCTCCGACTTTCCGCCAAAGGCCCCGCCGACATAGGCTTTGCAGACGCGTACCTTGCTGTCGGGAAGGCCGAGAAGCTGGGCCAGGACGTGGCGTTTGGTGAAAGGCGACATGTTGGGGGTCCACATCATGACGTTGCCGGAACTGTCGCTCTGGGCCACTGCTATGTGGGGTTCCATCTGGCAGTGCGCCTGCCAGCTTGTCCGGTACCGGTCCTCGCGCACATAGTCGGATTCCCGGAAGCCTTTTTCCACGTCGCCAACGTCCACCGAAGTCTTGCCGCCAATGTTGTCCGGGACGTCGTGGATTTGAGGGGCGCCGGGCTTAATGGACTCTTCGGCGTCGAAGACCGCCGGGAGCTCTGCATAGTCTACCCGGATGAGGTCCAGGGCCTCCTCAGCCGTCTCCTCGTCAATGGCGGAGACCGCAGCTACCTCATCCCCGATGTAGCGTACTTTGTCCAGCGCCAGAGGGGCCTGGTCGGCCGAACGGGCATAGACCCCGAACTTCCGCCCAGAGGTGTCTTTACCGGTAATAACAGCCTTGACGCCCGGCAGGCTGGCCGCCCTGGTGGTGTCTATGTTCAGAATGCGGGCGTGGGGGATGTGGCTTCTCAGGATGGCGGCGTGCAGCATCCGGGGAAGGACGATGTCGTCGGTGAACTGGGCCTGGCCAGTGGCTTTCAGTACGCCTTCCAGCCTGGGTATGCGCTTCCCCACCGTGGCGTGCATTCTATGCCTTCCCCTCCGGTTTCCGCCCGGCTGATTCCCAGGCGGCTCGGATTGCCTGGCCCACCAGGTCGGTGATTATCTTCTTCTTGTAGTCCACCGGAGCGCCGATGGAAACGACAGCGCCGATGTCTTTCAGGACGGCGCCGGCGGCCTGGCCGGGCAGTTTTGCGGACAGCCTGCTGCCCTGGAGGAGATGTTCTGCTCTGGTTGCCCTGACAGGGGCCGGGGACACCGACCCGATGGCGATGCGGGCTTCCGAACAGGCGCCGTCCGGGTCCAGGGAGAGTGAGACGGCGATGCTGGCGATGGCAAAATCAACCGCTTTCCGGTGACTGTATTTCAGGTAGGCTGCGCCCGAACGCGGCCCCGGCCGGGGCACTTCGATTTCCGTGAGGATTTCGCCGGGGGAAAGTTTCAATGGCCGGCTACCTTCGCCGCTATAGACGTCAAGCAAGGGGACGACTCTTTGTCCGGCGAAAGAGGATAGTCTGACCCGGGCATCCAGGACGACAAGAGCCGGGGCCATGTCCCCGCTGAACAGGGCGTAGCAGCGCTTGCCGTGTTTGACCACGTGACATAAGGCGCCGCCGGTCTTGAAACAGGGGGGCCGGGAGCGGCGCCAGGAATACGACTTGTTGTAGAACCAGCACCTGGGGTCGAGGCAGAGGTTGCCTCCCAGGGTGGCGGTGTTGCGTATCTGCGGCGACGCTATCTTGCCGGCCGCCAGCGCCAGAATGCCGAAGTCCGGGCGGATGATGGCGGAGGTTTCCACGGAATGAATCGAAGCCAGCGGACCGAGGCGGAGGGTGTCGCCGGGGGAGGAGGTGATGAAGTCGAGGTCCGGAAGGGTGTTGAGGCTGATCAGCAGGCGCGGCGAGACGCCCCTCTGACGCAGGCGCACGATGAGGTCGGTGCCTCCGGCCAGCAGCAGGGCCTCCTCCGAATTCCTGGAAAGGAGGGATAGGGCCTCGGGTACGGACACGGGCGCTATGTAATCAAACTTTGGCAGGCGCACGGCAGGTCTGGCTCTCCTTTAAACTGGACCACTTTGAAAGTATTCGATTATACTATGGCGCGGCTTGGCGCTACAAACTGCCGGGGCCGGGAGTGACATGATGGCGCGGAACGCGCCGGGGCGTTGCAATTTGAAGGTGGTGTTGATATACTTTTTGTGCAGCCAGTGATCCGGAGAAAGCTGTGTGCCCGGGACTCCCGGGCGGGAGCACCTTAAGAAACGAATAGTTCGGGGCCCGGGGTTGGTGGGCCAGACGAAAGGTCAAGGAATGAAAATGTCATTCTGAGCGAAGACGAGCGCAGGCGAGTCGGAGTCGAAGAATCCTTCGGCCGGGGGAGAAAAGACCGTTCGACTGCCCCTTCGCTTCGCTCATGGATCCGGCTCAGGGTGACATCTTGTGAGCAACGTTCAATTTGATTGCCCCTGTAGCTCAGGTGGACAGAGCAGCGGTTTCCTAAACCGCGTGTCGGGCGTTCGAGTCGCCCCAGGGGTACCATTCTGGAAGTGAGAAGTGAGAGATGGGAAGTTAGAAGTTGGAAAGAATGGGCGAGGCCCTGTCGGATTCTCCTATAAGTCGGGGCGGTCGCGGGTTCGCGATAATAGCTCAGTACAAACGTGCTAATAGGTGTCGCTTCTTGATTATGGTACGAAAAAGAGGAACGTCCACCGCAGAGGCGCGGAGAACGCGGAGAAAACGGTAGGGCAGGCGAATTCGGCAATTTCTCGTTCGGCTCCAGGAATTCCTCTGCGCGCTCTGCGTCTCTGCGGTGAAAGATATGCGGCGCTATTCATTGATCTTATGGTAGTAACGAAATTGTAGGAGTGTAGCTCAGTTGGTAGAGCACCCCGACACGTCGGGGCGGTCGCGGGTTCGCTTTAATAGGTTAATAACGATATCGCAGGAGTGTAGCTCAGTTGGTAGAGCAGCGGTCTCCAAAACCGCCGGTCGCGGGTTCGAATCCTGCCACTCCTGCCAGCAAAAACCAATGTTCTACGTTTACAATCTCAAGAGTGGGAAGAACGGCGCCTACTATGTGGGTTCTACCGTGGACCTGAAGCAGCGGTTAGAGAGGCACAACCGGGGCATGGTCCAGGCCACGAAATACATATTGCCTTTGACGGTCGTCTATTCGGAATCATGTGGCACGCTTCAACAGGCCAGGCAAAGAGAAGCCTTTATCAAGAGGCAGAAGAGCCGCAGGTATATTCAAGACCTGATTTCTGATGACGCTCAGTCTGGTAAAGCACCCGGGAACGCTGAATCGCCACGTCACTCCCAAATCGGAGGTCACAAATATGATTATCGGGATCGCGCTTCTCGTTATCGGCCTGGTGGCCCTGGCTGTAAAGCTGGACATAATACAGGGTAGCATCTGGGGATGGGTCTGGCCGCTGTTGTTGATCTTGGCTGGCCTCATGTTCCTGGCGCGCCGGCGCCGGTGGGGAGGGTGGTGTTGCAGCTCCTGGCGTGAACAGGATGAAAATAAGCCCTGACTGCAAGTTGCCGGGGTGGTGGAACTGGTAGACACGCTGTCTTGAGGGGGCAGTGAGCGAAAGCTCGTAGGAGTTCAAGTCTCCTCCCCGGCACCAGAAAAAGTTCATAAGGTTCATAAAGTTTGTAAAGTTTGAAGGTTAGAACGTTCGTGGGTTGCACGGCACGTACCTTCTAACCTTTTAACCTTTGAACCTTCTAACTTTCAAACTTTCTAACCTTGTAACCGTTGGTGGGGCGACGTGGCCAAGAGGTTAAGGCGGGGGTCTGCAAAACCCCTATTCGGCGGTTCGAATCCGCCCGTCGCCTCCATTTCATTCCTGGGCTTTCTTCTCCATCCCCGCAAGCCACGTAGAGTGGGTGGCTGTGCCAACCCACCGGAGCAAAAGAAGGAAGCAAAGCTGCGAAAGCCAACCCTGCGTGGTGGGTTCACGCAACCGCCCCAGTCTACACCACCCCATTTGCGCTTAACCCACCTCACCGTTGACTGTGGGGCGGCAGACTCAAGAGTCATGACTCAAGACTCACGACTATTTTCGCCGAGGTGGCGGAACCGGCAGACGCGAGGGACTTAAAATCCCTTGGACCTTACAGTCCGTGCGGGTTCGACCCCCGCCCTCGGCATGTCTCCCGCTTAACGGGAATCGTACGAACATGACAGTCACGGAAAAGATCGCCGAAGGCATATACCTCATCGATGCTCACATGTGGTTCCCCGGCCTGGCATCGGTGTACCTGGTGGTGGGCCGCCGCGTCGCCCTGGTGGAGACCGGCCTGTCTACTTCCGCGCCCTACATCCTGGAAGGCATGCGGGAACTCGGCTTCCGACCTGAAGATATTTCCTTTGTCGTTGTGACTCATGCCCACCTTGACCATGCCGGCGGCGCCGGTATCCTGATGAAACAACTTCCGCGGGCGAGGCTCGTTGTGCACAAATCCGGCGCTCCCCACCTCGTTGACCCCACGCGTTTGCTTAACGGCGCCCGGAGGTCCCTGGGCGACATGGTGGCCGACCGCTATCGCCTGGACCTGGTGGTGCCGGTGGATGTTGCTCGTGTGGACACCGTGGAAGGGGGAGAAAACCTGGACCTGGAGGGCCGCAAACTGGAGCTGATGGCCGCTCCCGGACATTGCCCGCACCATATCTGCCCATACGAACTCCAGCACCGCGCCCTGTTCTGCGGCGATTTGCTGGGCACGTACAACAAACCTTACGACATCCTCTCCCCCACCACCCCGGCCCCGGAGTTCAATCTCCGTATCACGGTGGAAACCATCAACCGGTTGAAGCAGATGGATATCAGGATGCTCTTGTTCTCCCATTTCGGCCCCAGCGCCGAAGTGGAAAGGCTGTTTGATTCGGCGATTGCCAAGCACACCTGTTGGGGGCAGATAGTAGAGGAAGCCGCCCGGGAAGACCGGGGTCCGGAGCATATCTACCAGAAGCTCCTGGCGCAGATAAGGGAGGACAACCCGTTTATGCCGGACTGGCTAAACCTGGAGGCTGCGCCGATGTATGCGAAAGGCTACCTGACCTATCTTGAGAGGGAAGCCGCAGGTCACAAGTGAGAAGAGATTGCAGATCGCGGATTCAAGATTCCCCACCGAGGGGGCACGCGGCAGCGTGCCCGCTACGGACTGACTCTAGACTCTAGACTCTAGACTCTAGACTCTGAGGCTCTTCTTCGCCAACGTCCGCCTCACTTCGCGGGCGAGGTCTTCGGGGGCGAGGCCGTATTTCTTCACCAGCTCGTCGGGTCTTCCGGATTTGGCGTAGGCATCCTTCATGCCCACGGATGAGAAAGGGACCGGGCAGCTCAGCAGCAGTGTCCTGGCCACGGCGTCACCGAGGCCGCCGCGGTCCAGGTGGTCTTCGGCGGTGACGACAGCGCCGGTCTCCCTCGCGGCCTGGATGATGGCGGCTTCGTCCAGAGGTTTGATGGTGGAGATGTTCACGACGCGGCAATCGACGCCGTCGGCGGCCAGGATTTCGGCCGCTTTCATGCAGTAGTGTACCATGACGCCGGTGGCGATCAGAGCGATGTGGCTGCCCGGCCTGACCACCGTTGCCTTGCCGATCTCGAAACGATAGTCCGGCGGGTAGATGTTGGGTACCTTGGGACGGCAGATCCTGATGTAGAAAGGCCCGGGGTTGGCCGCGGCGGCCCGTATTACCCGGTCGGTCTCGACCGAGTCGGCAGGGGAAATCACCGTGAAGCCGGGAAAGGTGGTGGCCAGGGCCAGGTCTTCGATGGCCTGGTGAGAAGAGCCGTCTTCGCCGACGGTGATGCCGGCGTGGGTGGAAACGATTTTGACGTTGAGGTGGGGTTGGGCGAGGCACATGCGGATCTGGTCGTAGCACCGGCCCGGCGCGAACACCGCAAACGTGCTGGCGAAAACGGTCTTGCCGCAGGCCGCCAGGCCTGCGGCTATTCCGATCATGTTCTGCTCGGCGAGCCCGCAATCGAAGAACCGGTCGGGAAACTCCCGGGCAAAGTACTGCGTCATGGTGGAGCGCGACAGGTCCGCGTCCAGCACCACTATGTTGGGATTCTCGCGGCCGAGCTCGACCAGCGTCTTGCCGTAGGTTTCCCGCGGAGAGGCTTCTACGGGGGTCAACTGCCGAGCTCCAGCATGGCTTTTTCCAACTCCTGAGGGGTGGGCGCCTTGCCGTGGAAGTCCACGTTGTTTTCCATAAAGCTGACCCCTTTTCCCTTGATAGTGCGGGCGATGATGGCCGTGGGCTTTCCCCTGGCGAACCTGGCCCTTTCGAGGGCGCGCTGGACGTCGATGAGGTCGTGGCCGTCCACCTCGAAGGCCTGCCAGCCGAAGCTGCGCCATTTGTCCTTGAGCGGTTCAACGTTCATTATCTCGGCTACCCGGCCGTCCAGTTGCAAGCCGTTGTGGTCGACTATGCAGACCAGGTTGTCTGTCTTGAACTGGGCGGCGGCCATGGCCGCCTCCCATATTTGCCCCTCCTGGCACTCGCCGTCTCCCACCAGGGCATAGACGTGATAGTCCTTCTTGTCCAGACGGGCGGCCAGGGCAGTACCGACGGCGAACGATAGTCCCTGACCCAGGGAGCCCGCGGACATCTCCACCCCGGGGGTCAGGTTGCGGTCGGTATGGCCCTGGAGCCGGCTGCCGAGTTGTCGCAGGGAGGCCAGCTCTTCGATAGGGAAATAGCCGCACTCGGCCAGCACGGCGTAGAGGGCCGGCGCCGCGTGGCCTTTGCTGAGGATGAACCGGTCTCTGTCCGGCCAGCCGGGCTCGAAGGGGCGGTGCCGCATCACGCGGAAATACAATATTGTCAGGATTTCCACGGCGGATAGAGACCCGCCGGGGTGGCCGCTGTTGGCCCGGGCGATCATGGTCACGATGTGCCGGCGGACTGTTTTGGCCATGGCGAAGGGGTTTACCTGCGAAAGTTCGACGCCCGCCCAGGCGGCGGGGGGCGTGGTGAATTCGGCTGTGGCTTCAGATATGTGATTGGCGGTGGTGTTCTGTTTGGTTCTGACTCGGTTAGCCATGAGTCTCTTGGTCCGTTGAGAATATAGTCTTAGGCAAAATGAAAAGAATGAATGACGAAACTCGAAGTCCGAATGACGAATCAAATTCGAATGACTAATGACGCATGTAAGCCTTGTTTTGACATTCGAGCTTTGAGCGTTACTACGAAGATGTCACCCTGAGCGAAGTCGAAGGGTCTTTCGCCTCGCGCCCCACCCCAAAAGATTCTTCGACTACGCTCGCTGCGCTCGCTTCGCTCGGAATGACAGATGGCGCCCCCTGGCAAGGGGGCATGGGTGATTGATTCGTCATTCGAATTTCGTCATTCGTCATTTTGGTTCCAGCTCGTCCGGCTTGGGTTCTTTCTGGAAAACAGCCGATTATAAATCTAGTCTCCCATGATTTGCAAGACGACCTCCCGCGAACGGGGACGGTTGTCGAAGTCCACCAGAACGATTTGCTGCCAGGTACCCAGGGCCAGCTTCCCGCCGGCGAAAGGGACAACCAAGGAGGCCCCGAGGAGGGAGGCCCGGACGTGGGAGAAGCCGTTGCCGTCTCCCCAGCGGCCATCGTGCTCGTAGGGTAGGCCCGCGGGAGCGATCCGTTGCCAGAGGCTCTTGAAGTCGGCAATCAGGCCTGACTCGTATTCGATGGTGGTCAGCCCGGCGGTTGAGCCCGACACGAACACTGTGACCAGACCGTCCTTGACCCCGCTGGCCGAAACCTCTTTCGCCACTCGCGGCGTAATGTCCACGATGTCACATTGTCCCTGGGTTTTCAAGTATAGGTTTTTGGTGACTACCATGGTGCGTTTCCTCCTTTTTGGTGAGAGCGCTACTTGCGTGTGGTATATTTGAGCAATTGTAGCATTACCGGGTGTCGCGCGACATGATAGCTGAGACTAGTGTAAGAGCAGTGGTTGCTATTCTGACCGTAATTGGTGCCCTTGCCTTTGCTGTTGGCGTCCTATTCTTTAGATTCAGTTGGGCACGTAGACGGGCGTCAGAAAGACTGGCCGATGTCCTGAAGCGGCTTCAGCAGGCTGGCGTGGAAGGATCTCCAATAGAAGCGCCGCGCGCACAGCCACCTGTTGAAAAGAGAGATATACTGCTATATATTGGCCGGTCCGACAGTGTCTTAGAGATCCACGGAAGGAACGTTGAGTACATCTTTGTCGATTACATGATAGGCGATAGAACATGGTACTACATCAACTACGTTGTCAAGGCGGCTAGCTGGCTGCTATCCAGGCCTTCGAAAACGACCAGGATGATAAAGAAGCGGAAATGCTGGTTGGTGGGAGAGGTCATCGACATTGAATGGAAGGGGGAGGGGTTGCTGGCCGCTGCCCTCAACAGCGATTGGGGTCTGCGGCAGAAGCTGTTACGCAGCAGGTACGTGGGCGGGCTGATGCGCGGGATTTGGATATATCCCCGGCAAAGGTACGGCTATTATAAGATACGCACCTGGGACTATTTGCCGGAGCTGGACTTCTTCGAGACGTTGGACACGATTGCCCGGCATCTCAAGTCGTGTTCCTCAAGGTGAAAGGGATGGCTAGCCCTTGCTTTCAAGGTACTTGACCGCATCGGAAGCCGAGTTAAACCGCATTACCCGCGCGGCTTTGATATCCTCGTCGGCCTTGCGTTCTCCCCGTTGCCATTCCTCGGTCCAGAAATAGGCCTGGCTGCCGTCAATCAGCTTCTTGGGCGTTAGAATTATGTTGCCCTGCTCGTCAAGTTTGATTTCCACGAAGTCACCTGGTTGTATGTGGGTCTTCTCTCGTATTCTTTTGGGAAGGGTCACCTGTCCCCCTGCCGTGAGCTTTGCTAGCGTGACCATCGCAGGGTTCCTCCTTGAGGCATTGGGATAATACCCCAATGTTGCATTGGTCAATCTTAGCACATCGGTCCATTCCTGGCTAGACTCCGGCGATGCGAAGGGCGGGTTAAGCGCAAGGGTATGGTGTGGATTGGGGTGGTTGCGCGAATTCACCATTTCGGCCCCTTGCTGCCAATTCCTTTGTTCGTGTGCCATGGCTCTTTTGCAAGGTCTCCCCCTGCATGAAGCTCGCCAAAGCGAGCCGCAGGGGAGAGACCTTTAGCGATTCACACCTTGATTTCAGACAGGATAAGATCATCCAGCTCGAAGACCGGACCGTCGCGGCAGACGCGTTTAAGGCCGTTCTTGGTCTTGATGGTGCAGGCGAAACAGGCGCCGATGCCGCAGCCCATGCGGGTCTCCAGGGAAACCTGGCAGGAGTTTCGTCTCCAGAGTTGCTTGTGCTGTTCCATCGAGGCGTACATGCCGGCAGGGCCACAGGCGCAAATCTGCTCGGCCCATGGCGCGTGCGCTGTCAGGCAATCGGTGACTGGTCCCTTTTTGCCTTGAGAGCCGTCTTCGGTGAAGTATTCCGGGGTCAACGGGGGGAATCCTCCTTTATCCCCCTTGTGCGAAAGGGGGAGAGTTGGTTGTGCATTCCCCTTTTGCGAAAGGGGGAGACAGGGCTGTATATCTCCTGTTTGCGAAAGGGGGAGAGCTGGAGTGTATAGTTGGTCTTTCGTGGCGGCTCCCTGGAATAGCCGGACCTGGCAGCCCTGTTTGAGGGCTTCCGTGGCGAGAAAGACGAGAGGGGAAATGCCGGCCCCTCCGGCCACCAGCAGGAGCCGCCCGGTCCCGGGCCTTATATCAAAGGAGTTGCCCAGCGGACCGACAATGTCGAGGGCCTCACCCGGTTTCAAAGACGCCAGCCAGCGTGTGCCGTCACCCACCGCGGCAAAGTAGAGCCAGACGTCGGCTCCTTGCGCCAGATGAATGCTGAGAGGGCGGCGGGTGACCATTTCCTGGCCGCGCCCGCACCTGACCATGACGAATTGCCCCGGCCGGGCGGTCGAGGCGATCTCGGGAGATTCGAAACAGAGCAGATAGTGGCCCGGATTCATTTCCCGGTTGAACGTGATCGTGGCGGTGACGAGTCGGGGCGCAAGGTTCATAAAGTAGAAGACCGCAGATTGCAGATTCAATCGTCCATGCCTGGAGGACAAAGAACCACCATGAATGAAGACAACGGCTCGCAGGCACGGAGGCCTGCGGTACGGGGGCACGCGGCAGCGTGCCGCTACTGGCTACTCACTACTTTCCCCTTCAGGTACTCGCTCATCGGCTTGACGTTGTAGGCCGAGGCGCCGTTGCTGAGGGACTCTACCACGGCCCGGGCGGTATCCAGAGAGGTGTAACACGGGATACGTTTTTCCACCGCGGCGCGGCGGATTTCGAAGCCGTCTCTCAGGGGGATGCGGTCCCCGGTCACCGTGTTGCAGACACCATTGACCACCCCGTCATGTATCGCGTCGATGACGTTGGGATGGCCTTCGCCCATCTTTTTCGTAATGAGGGTCACCGGTAGGCCAGCGGCCTGGATCATGGCGGCGGTGCCTTCGGTGGCGTAAAGCTTGTAGCCCACCGAGGCGAATTTGCGGATGATGGGCATCGCCTCAGGTTTGTCTTTGTCGGCCACGCTGAAGAGGATGGCGCCCTTTTCCGGCAGCATCAAGCCGGCGGCCATGAGCGCCTTGGAAAGGGCCGCGTTGAAGGTATAGTCCACGCCCATCACCTCTCCGGTAGATTTCATTTCCGGACCGAGGTAGGTATCGACCCCGGTCAGTTTGGCCATGGAAAAGACCGGGGCCTTGATTCCCACCAGGGCCTGCTTCTTGTAAAGGCCGTTTTGATAGCCCTGTCCCTGGAGGGTCTGTCCGAGCATCACGTTGACCGCGACCCTGACCAGCGGGACGCCGGTGACTTTAGAGATGAAGGGCACCGTGCGGCTGCCTCGTGGGTTTACCTCCAGGATGAAGACGGTGGATTTCCGGGACCCGTTGGATATCTCCGGGCCGTGGCGGAGGATAACGAACTGGACGTTCATCAGGCCCCTCACCTGCAGGGCCAGGCCGATGCGCACGGTGTAGTCCACAATGGTATCGGTCTCCTCAGGGGTCAGGTTCGGCGCGGGGTACACGGCCATGGAGTCGCCGCTGTGGACGCCAGCCCGTTCGATATGTTCCATGATCCCCGGTATGAAGACCCGTTCGCCATCGCAAACGGCGTCCACCTCTACTTCCTTGCCCTCGATGTACTTGTCCACCAGAATCGGATGTTTGGTGCCGACCTCGATAGCCACGGTGCTGAAGCGGATCAGCTCGCTGGCGTTGTGGACGATCTCCATGGCTCTTCCCCCGAGCACATAGCTGGGGCGCACCAGGACGGGATAGCCGATGAACTTGGCGATGTTCAGGGCTTCTTCGACGGAGGTCGCGCCTCCGCCCGGGGGCTGGGGGATTCCCAGCCTGGTCAGGAAGTCCTCGAACCGGCGGCGGTCCTCTGCCAGGTCGATGGTTTCCGCGCCGGACCCGATGATAGGCATCCCTGCCCGGGCCAGGGGTTCGGCCAGGTTGATCGCTGTTTGGCCTCCGAACTGGACAATCGAAGGGGCCCGAGCGGCAACCGGGTCATCGGAGGCCCCTTCGTTTTCCAGGATGTCACGGATGCTCTCTTCGTCCAGGGCCTCGAAGTACAGGCGGTCGCTGGTATCGAAGTCGGTGGAGACCGTCTCCGGGTTGGAGTTGGCCATGATGCTTTTCACCCCGGCGGCGGACAATGCCCAGGCGGAATGAACGCTGCAGTAGTCAAACTCGATTCCCTGCCCGATGCGTATGGGCCCGCTCCCCACCACGAGGGCCTTTTTCACCGGGATAGGCTGGGCTTCGTTTTCCTGCTCGTAGGTGCTGTAAAAATAGGGCGTTACTGCGGCGAACTCGGCGGCGCAGGTGTCCACCGTCTTATAGACGGGCCGAATGTTCCACTTGCGGCGCATCTCCCGGACCTGCTCCGGCAGCCGGTCGGCCAGGGTGGCTATTTCATCGTCGGGAAAGCCGAGACGCTTGGCCTGCCAGAGGAGGTCGTTATCAAGCGGCCGGGAAAGGAGGAATTTCTCCATTTCGACGATGTTCTGGAGCTTGTGGACAAACCAGGGGTCGATCCCGGTGTGGCGGCTGATATCCGCGGTGCTAAACCCGCGGCGCGAGGCGGCCAGGATGGCCCAGAGCCTCAGGTCGTTGGGGTGAAGGGGATAGGCGTTCAGGGAATGTTCTTTGCCCCAGGTGCGGTCTTCCCAGAGGATGGTCTTGTTGCCGAATTCCAGGGACCGCACCGCTTTTTGCAGGGCCGCTTCGAAGCACCGGTCGATGGCCATCACTTCCCCGGTGGCTTTCATCTGGATGCCTGTGGACCGGTCTCCCGAGGCGAATTTATCGAAGGGCCAGCGGGGTATCTTCACCACGCAGTAGTCCAGGGCCGGCTCGAAGGCCGCCGTGGTCTTGCCGGTGACCTTGTTGGGTATTTCGTCCAGCTTGCGTCCCACGGCGATCCTGGCGGCCACCCGGGCGATGGGGTAACCGGTGGCCTTGCTGGCCAGAGCGGAGCTGCGGCTGACCCTGGGATTCACTTCGATGACGTAGTAAGCGCGGCCGTTGTTGCCGAGCGCGGGCGCCCATTTCTCCGCCACCAGCGGGCATGGCGCCAGGGCGAACTGGATGTTGCAGCCGCCTTCGATGCCCAGGGCCCGGATGATCTTCAGGCTGGCGGAGCGCAGCATCTGGTACTCTTTGTCGGACAGGGTCTGGCTGGGGGCCACCACAATACTGTCGCCGGTGTGGACCCCCATGGGGTCAAGGTTTTCCATGTTGCAGACGGTGATGCAGTTGTCGGCGGCATCCCGGATTACCTCGTATTCGACCTCTTTCCAGCCGGCGATGGAATGCTCGATGAGTACCTGGTGTATCGGGCTGGCCCTCATCCCCCCCTGCACCACCTGCTCGAACTCTTCCTCCGAGTTGGCGATGCCTCCACCGGTCCCGCCGAGCGTGAACGCGGGGCGGATGACGGCGGGCAGGCCGATCTTGCGGAGAATGGACCAGGCTTTGTCCATGGAGGTAACCGTGGCGCTTTCCGGCACCGGCTCGCCTATCTCCTCCAGCATCTTCTTGAACAGCGCCCGGTCTTCGGCCTTTTGAATGGTTTCCAGGGGAGTGCCCAGTAGTCGCACGTCGTATTTATTAAGAATGCCGGCGCTGGACAGGTCCACGGCCAGGTTGAGCCCGGTCTGCCCGCCAAGCGTGGGCAGCAGGCCGTCCGGGCGCTCCTTTTTGATGATCTGCTCCAGCACTTCCACCGTGAGGGGTTCGATGTAGACGATATCGGCGATGCCCTCGTCGGTCATGATCGTGGCCGGATTGGAGTTGACCAGGACGGAGGTCACCCCTTCTTCACGGAGGGCCTTGCAGGCCTGGGTTCCGGCATAGTCGAATTCGGCTGCCTGGCCGATGATTATCGGGCCGGAGCCGATGACGAGTACCTTGTTTGGCTTGGAAAACTCTGGCATGTTTAGCTGTGGCGAACCAGTAAGTCCGCCGGTACCACAGGCGTCCCTGCCTGTGAGAGCTTGATTTCTGCTATGTTAATCTGTGTCCTGTCCATGAGGGGCTTGAGAAGGCGCGTCCCGGCGGTGGGTGACGTCACCCTCTCCTTAATCCTCTCCCATCAAGGGAGAGGAAAGCCACAATCAATACTCGGTCAGCATTGCCAGACCGCGTTCGGACATGAGCATGATCCGGGTATGATTGAGGCGGGTGGAAAGCAGTTTGGCGATCCCCTTCATGACCTCGAAACCGATGGCATTGTCCTGTTTCATCAATTCCCTCAATTTCGCGCCGTCGATGACCACGATCCTGGCAGGGTCGATGCACAGGCCGCTGAGGGTATACTTGTAAGGTTCGATGAGCGACGACCAGCCCAGGGCCTCTCCCCTGGTAATCATGTCCACCGTGACCTGTTTGATGGGCCGGTGAGGACTGGCCTCGGTCTTCATTTCCAGGACGATCTTGCCCTCTTTGACGAGGTAAAGGCTGCCGGCGGAATCGCCTTCTTTGAACAGGACGGCGCCGGCGGGATGGCTCTCCTCCCGGGCGATGGCCGCCACTCTTTTCAATTGCGCTTCATTCAGGCCCCCGAAGATGGCAAACTCCTTGAACACGTCGGCTGAGACCATTCTGGACCTACTTCCTTTCGAATGACGAATCAACAGTGACCCTGAAATGACGAATGACGACCCCCGACTGGATCGGGGGCGAATGACGAATCAATGACGAATGAAGAAGTCCGAATGACAGAGGCCGGGGTCGTCCTCGTGCTTGAACATTCTGGTTTGCTCCGAAAATGTCACCCTGAGCCGCATCCCTGAGCGAAGCGAAGGGCCAGGCGAAGGGTCTTTCCTCCCGCCACTCCGAAGGATTCTTCGACTACGGCTCGTCCCGATATTATCGGGACTCGCCTTCGCTCAGAGTTTGTGTATTTATTGAAAACCCAGATATGAGCGAGACAACTCGCCAGATAGGGCCTGACCAATTTCTTCACAAGCTCTCAGAATGACAATTTCGCCCGCTATTTCTCCTTGTCCATCAGGTGGATGAATTGCCCGAACAGATGAACATTGTCCATTGGTCCCGGGGAGGCTTCGGAATGGTATTGAATGGAGAATATCGGGAACTCCCTGTGGCTGAAGCCTTCCACCGTCTCATCGTTAAGATTGATGTGGCTGACCTCGAGTCCTCCTTTCAGGCTGCCGCCGTCTACGGCGTAGCCGTGATTTTGGGCGGTGATGTATACCCGCCCCGTGGCCAATTCCTTTACCGGGTGGTTGGCGCCCCGGTGCCCGAATTTCAGCTTGAAGGTCCCGCCCCCGAACACGCGCCCCAGGACCTGATGGCCCAGGCAGATGCCCATGATGGGCTTCTTTCCGATCAAACCCCGCATGGTCCCCTCTATGGCGCCGAGCCTGGCAGGATCGCCCGGTCCGGGGGAGAAGACAATCCCGTCCGGTTTGAATCCCAGGATGGTTTCCGCCGTGGCGAAGGCGGGGACCACGGTCACGTCGCAGCCATTGCGTCGCAGCAGGCGCAGGATGTTGAACTTCAGCCCGCAGTCCACGGCGACCACCTTGTACGACGGACGAAAATCCGGCTCCGGATTTTCGGGCACCCAGTGGTAGGGTTCGGACACGCTAACCTGCCCCACAAAATCCGTATCGTCGTACCGGGGCAGGATGGAGAGCTTTCTCAGGGCTTCGTCTGGAGATAGCGATGTGGAAATCATGCCCATCATCACCCCGGCGAGGCGCAATCTCCGGGTCAAGGCGCGGGTGTCGATGCCGCCGATGCCTGGAATGCCGCTGGCGGCCAGATAGTCGTGTAGCGTTCGGGTAGCCTGCCAGTGGCTTGGTTGG
The DNA here is from genome assembly GCA_016210565.1 of Chloroflexota bacterium. Classification (GTDB taxonomy): domain Bacteria; phylum Chloroflexota; class Dehalococcoidia; order JACQUA01; family JACQUA01; genus JACQUA01. The sequence continues at coordinate 26,802 of JACQUA010000067.1, read as the reverse complement.
TGACATTCTTCGCGCACGACAAACCCCCGCACCTGTATGCGTCTCGACTCGGTATCCTCCGGATTTATGCCGTAGTTGCCGATCATCGGGTAAGTGGGGACCACGATCTGCCCGGCGTAGGACGGATCGGTGAGCATCTCCTGGTAGCCGGTCATGCTCGTATTGAAAACGACCTCGCCGTGCACGTCGGTCCGGGCGCCGAAGGAGTATCCCCGGAAAACGGCGCCGTCTTCGAGGACGAGGATGGCGGGGTTTGAGTCCGTTGAGTTCATTGAGTTGCTGTCACCCTGAGCCGGGGTCCCGGGCGAAGGGAAGGGATAGGCGAAGGGTCTTTTGTTCTCTGCCCACCGCCAACGGATTCTTCGACTGCGCTCGCTTCGCTCGCTCCACCTGTCACCCTGAGCCGGAGCCCGGAGCGAAGCGAAGGGATAGGCGAAGGGTCTTTTGTGCTCTGCCCACCGCCAAAGGATTCTTCGACTGCGCTGGCTGCGCTCGCTGGACCTGTCACCCTGAGCCGGGGTCCTGGGCGAAGGGAAGATGCAGGCGAAGGGTCTTTTGTGCTCTGCCCACCGCCAAAGGATTCTTCGACTCCGCTCGCTGCGCTCGCTTCGCTCAGAATGACATGTGTTATCATTTTCGCGGGTCTGGGCTTTCCGGGCGCACGGCCTCATCCTTGTAGACGACCCTCCCCCCCACCAGGGTCAGCATCACTTTGCCTTTCATTTTCTGGCCGGTGAGCGGCGTGTTCTTTCCCTTAGAAAGCAGGGCCTCGGGCAGGACGGTCCATTCCCTGTCAGGGTCGAAAACCGTGATATCGGCCGTAGCGCCGGGCTTCAAGGCGGCGCTGCCTGCAGCGGATGCCCCCAGCACCCTGGCGGGACCGGACGTAAGTCTCAGAATAAGGGTATTCACGTCTAACCGGTCCTGGCGGACCAAACCCAGAAGACTGGCCAGAGCTGTTTCCAGGCCGCTGATCCCTAAGGCCGCCGAATCGAACTCTCCGGTCTTGTCCACCGTGGCGTGGGGGGCGTGGTCGGTGGCGATGGCATCGATGACCCCGGTCCTGACTCCGTCAATAAGGGCTTCGACATCTTCGCTGGTGCGGAGGGGGGGACTCACTTTGGCGTTGGTATCGTAGGCATTGCTGTCCAGGGCGGTGCGGCTATTCTGCCTGTGTCCTGCCACCCGATCTTCGGTCAGGGTGAGGTGATGGGGCGTGGCCTCGGCGGTGACGGGCAGGCCGTGCTCTTTCGCCTGCCGGATGAGTTCGACAGAGCCGCGGGTGCTGATGTGGGCCAGGTGGAGCCTGCCGCCGGTCAGCCTCAGCAGGGCGATATCCCTGGCCACCATGCTCTCTTCCGCCGCTGCCGGCGAGCCACGAAGTCCCAGCAGGATGGATATCCTGCCTTCATTCATGACGCCGCCGCGGGAAAGTTCCAGGTCTTCGCAGTGGTTCATGACTGGCAAGCCGAACGAGCGGCTGTACTCCAGGGCATGGCGCATCAACGTTGCGCGGGATACCGGCGAACCGTCGTCGCTGAAAGCCACCACGCCGGCTTCGGCCAGTTCGGCCATTTCGGCCAACTCCTCGCCTTTTCTTCCCTTGCTGACACAGCCGATGGGAAGAACGCGGGCGCCGCCAGACTGCGCGGCCTTTTCCAGGATCAAATTGACCACGCTGCGGGAGTCGATTGGCGGATTGGTATTCGGCATGCAGCAGACCGTGGTAAAGCCCCCAGCCGCGGCCGCCCTGGCGCCGGTGGCAATGGTCTCCTTATCCTCGAAGCCCGGCTCCCGGAGGTGGCAGTGCAGGTCGATGAAGCCCGGGCAGACAATCAGTCCGGAAGCGTCGACCACTGGGATCAAGGTATCTGAAGACGCCCTCACGGATTTGCCGGTTGTCTCCACTTTCCCGTCAATGACGAGGATATCGCCCACAAAGTCAATGTTGTGGCTGGGATCTATGATATGGCCGTGTTTGATGAGCACGGAATCTGGTGGACAAAACACGATACGGGCTTTAGTTGACATGGCCCGTCCCCAGCAGGACAAGGGTCAGCAGCGCCATTCTAATGGCGACCCCGTTGGCTACCTGCTCTTCGATTACTGACTGAGCGCCGTGGGCCACCTCGGGGGCGATCTCGACGCCCTCGTTCATGGGGCCGGGGTGCATCACCAGCGCCCCGGGCGCGGCGCGGGAGAGCCTTTCCGGCGTTATCTGGTAGAGCCGGGCATACTCCCTGATGGAAGGGAAAAGACCGCCCTGCTGCCGTTCCAGTTGCAGCCTCAAAGGCATCAGGATGTCAGCCCCTTCAACCGCCTTGTCAAGATTGTGGTGGAACTTGACCCGGGGAAAGATATCCTCTGGAGGCAGCAATGTGGCCGGGCCGCAGACCGATACTTCGGCGCCCATGGTGGTCAGCCCGATGATGTTGGAGCGGGCGACCCGGCTGTGGAGGATGTCCCCGACAATCACCACTTTCAAGCCTCCGAGCCGGCCCAGGTGCTCCCGGATGGTGTACATATCCAGCAGGGCCTGGGTGGGGTGGGCGTGGGCGCCGTCGCCGGCGTTGAGCACGCTGTGCCGGAAGATGCGGGACACGAAGTAGGGCGCGCCGGAGCATTGATGACGGATTACTATGGCGTCGGCGCCCAGCGCCTGGAGAGTGAGGACCGTGTCCAGCAGGGATTCGCCTTTTTCGATGCTGCTGCCCGTCGGGGTGAGGTTGATGACATCTGCGCTGAGGTTCTTGGCGGCCATCTCGAAGGAAGCCCTGGTGCGGGTGCTCGGCTCATAGAAGACGTTGACGATGGTCTTCCCCCTCAGGGTGGGCACCCGGCGTATTTCCCGGCTCAGGATTTCCTTCATAACATTCGTGTTCTTGAACACGAGCTCTATGTCGGCGCGGGTAAAGCCGTCCAGGTCCAGCACGTGTTTATGCCCCCAGCCCGCCGGGGCCGTTTCATTCTCCGCCAGGAGTACCTGTTCTTCTTTCTTCACGCTCATAGCTTACCCGGGGCGCAGGCGTCCCGCCTGTGAAATGCACGTATGCCGGCCGATTTCTTCAGGGGCAGGAACTCGGTGGTCGGTCAAATTCCAACGTGATTCTGTTTCGTCATTGGGGTTTTGAGCATTGATTCGTCATTCGGGCTTCGTCATTCGAATTTCGTCATTCCTTCTTCACGATAGCCACTTCTTCCTTGCTGTCTATTTCCCGCAGCCTGACCGCCACGTCCTCGGTCCTGGCGGTGGGCACATTCTTGCCCACGTAATCGGCCCTGATGGGAAGCTCGCGGTGCCCGCGGTCGACGAGGACGGCTAGTTGAATCGCAAGGGGACGCCCGAAATCGATGAGCTCGTCCAGGGCGGCCCGGATGCTGCGCCCGGTATAAAGGACGTCATCCACCAGGATGATGGTCTTGTCATCGATGTCCGCGGGGACCGAGGTAGGCTGTGCTACCGGCTGAAGACCCCGGGACGCCAGGTCGTCCCGGTAGAGGCTGATATCCAGGGCGCCGACGGGGACCTCAACCTTTTCGAACTCCTTTATCTGCCGGGCCAGGCGGTGGGCGAGGGGAACGCCGCGGGTGTGCATGCCCATGAAGACCAGGTTTTCGCAGCCTTGGTTCCTCTCCACGATCTCGTGCGCGATGCGGGTCACGGCCCGGCGGATCTCCGGCTCCGTCATGATGACTCTCTCAGGCATAAAAAAACCTCTTGCAGCGGGCGGCAAGAGGTTACTACTCCTGAGAGGTGTGCGGGTGTATTCGGTGCACCCACCCCGGTATCCCCTTGCCAGCCTCACGGGACTGACTTAAAGGTTCAACGGTGACCCCACCGCTGAATCTCAAGTGGGTTCAGTTGCCAATATCTTACACCAAAGATGGGTAGTTGTGCAAGAGGGGGAAGGCGTGTGTGTGGCAGGGCCTGTTTGTGAAAAGATATGACATAATGTTCCAAGAGTGTGATTAGTGCGACCATGATAGATATAGATTGATGAAATGCTGGACCAGATCCAGGGGACGGAGACAACGGACGGTTTGGCTCCAAGCGCCCGGCGCGGCGCGGTGTTGACCGGCATTTCCAAATCATGCTATCCTTCAGTATTACGGGTTTGGCGGACCGAAATTGAAGTTGCCGGCTGGCTCTCGGGTTGTTCGCGGCCGGCGGAGGCACCCTCCAAAGGGGCTGATGAGGTCCGTGATCGGGTTCCTTTCTAAGATTGGCAGAGCGGCATGCAACCGGCGTTGTGCGCTGACAGGAAAGACATGGCACAGATATTCGAGAATGTCGTACAATTAATCGAAGGAGGCCAAATCGGAATCTCGGATCATGGTTACGATGAACTCGCTGCGGATGGTCTTTTCGTCCGGGATATCTTCTCTCATCGGTTAGGAACTCTGTTGTTGTCGAGGAGTATCCGGACTATCCCAAAGGACCGTGTGTCCTGGTTCTCCAAAAAGAAGGCCGTGGGAGGTCCGTACATGTGGTCTGGGGAATTCCGAAAGGGAGGACTGCGCCGTCCGTTCTGGTTACCGCATACCGCCCGGACCCCAAGCGCTGGGAGGGAGATTTCTTAAGGAGGAAGCAATGAAGAAACACCACCACGAAGGGATGATTCACGAGGGCAGATACGTGGCTGTGGTCGATGTGGAAATGATGCACGCCGAAGAAGGGTGGTCTCCCTATCTTTCACTGGATGACGCATATAAGCTAGACGAGGTCAGAGAAAAACTCAAACGAGGGGACATCAAATCAGCGGCAAGGCTCGCCAGGATCTATACTTTGACTCCGGTATCCGTTTGATGACAAGGCCGCACTCAGGCGCTTGGCGACGTCACGCCGACAAAGAGTTGTCGACCTGGCTTGACAGACAAAGGCGGTATGCATGGGGTAAACTGTGGGTCCGGTGAGAGGCTGGCTGTGATCGCTTTGAATTGAATCCCCTGAACACGCAGGGATGGATGTCCTGCTGACGGAACCTGGACCAACACTCACCATCAAGGAGGTACATCATGGCAGAAGACCTTAGAGGCTGGCTGGAGCGGGTGGAGAAACGCGGGGAGCTGGAGAAACTGGACAGCGCCCATTGGGATACCGAGATTGGGTGTCTGACCGCCCTCAACTGGAAGAGGAAGCCAAGCCCGGCGCTGCTGTTCGACAATATCACCGGCTATCCCCGCGGCTACCGGGTGCTGACGGGTTCGACCCGCACGCCCAGCCGCGTCTGCCTCACCTTCGGGCTGCCCGAAGGGCTTTCAGGCCTCCCGCTGCTGGAGGTGGTGCGGAGGAAGTTCGAGGAGTGGGAAAGCAAGCTGGAGTCCTATCCGCCGAAAACGGTCTCCACCGGCCCGGTGCTGGAAAACGTGCTGTCCGGTAAAGATGTGGACCTGTTGAAATTCCCCGTGCCGAAATGGCATGAGGAGGATGGGGGAAGGTATATCGGGACCGGCGATGCGGTCATCACCCGGGACCCGGAAACGGGACAGGTGAACTCCGGCACCTACCGGGTCATGGTCCAGGACCGGCAGACCACCGGCCTTTACATCTCCCCGGGCCGGCACGGGTTCCTGCACCTGCAGAAATACCACGCGGCGGGCAAGCCATGCCCGGTGCTGGTTTCAGTCGGCCATCATCCGTTGGTCTTCCGGATATCCTGCCTGGAGGTACCCTTCGGAACGGAGTTCCATTACATGGGGGCGGTGCGGGGTGAACCGGTGGAGCTCATCACGGAAGAAGTGACCGGCCTGCCGATGCCGGCAGACGCCGAAATCGTCATCGCGGGGTGGGTCCCCCAGGACAAACGGCTTCCGGAAGGGCCTTTCGGCGAATGGCATGGCTACTACGCCAGCAAGGAGAGGCCCGCGCCCATAATTGAAGTCGAGCGCATCTATCACCGCAACAATCCGGTCCTGGTGGGGTCTCCCCCTGGCCGGCCGCCCAGCGACACCAGCTACTTCATGGTGCTGATGAGCAGCGCGATGCTCTTCAACGAGCTGACGAAGGCGGGCGTCCCCGACATCAGGGGCGTCTATTTCAGCGAGGTGGGCCAGCAGCAGTTCATCACCATTTCTATCAAGCAGCGTTACGCCGGCCATGCCAGGCAGGCCGCGCTGCTGACATCGCAGCTCAGGAGGGCTTCCTACATGAACCGGTACGTGGTGGTGGTGGACGAAGACATCGATCCCACGGACATGGACGACGTGATGTGGGCCATCGCCAGCCGCTCCAACCCGGAGACGGGCATCGACATCATCCGGAGAACCCGGAGCAGTTCCGTTGACCCGACGATCCGGAAGCCTGCTGAGGCGCTCTTCAACTCGAGGGCTATCATCGATGCCTGCAAGCCCTTCGAGTGGATAGACGAGTTCCCCAAAACGGTCACCTTCCGACCGCAGGTGGTCAGCCGGATGAAAGACAAATTCAGGTCGTTCGCGGGGTAGTAGTGAGTAGTGGGTAGCGGGTAACAAGTAGCGAGTAGCTGGCCACTTTCGTGTTAATTTGTGTTTTTGGTGGTTACACGTCCCCGGTACGCATGGACGGACAAACGCGGAATAATGTTGGCCGTGTTTGAGATACACCGGTCCCACGCCGGGTGGAAAATGGGGTATAATGCTTATGCAGGGATTTCAAGTCCTGTGGTTATGAAAGGAGAGAGACGATGAAAAAACTATGGATCATTATGACCGCAACCCTTTTGCTGGCCCTGGTGATTAATTCGTGCGCGCCGCCGGTGGGGCCGGCAGTCGCGCCCCCGCAGTCGCCGGCCAGAGGTGCGGCCCTGGGAGGGGAGAAGCCGGCCTGGGAACAGCAATGGAACAAGACGCTGGCCGCGGCTAAAACCGAAGGGAAGGTGGTGCTCTACACCACGGCCGGGGCGGATATCCGGACGGCGTTCACCAACTCCCTGAAGGAGAAATACGGACTGGAGATGGAGTTCGTTACCGGCAAGGGCGTCGAGATGATCACCAAGATATTGAGCGAGCGGCGGGCGGGACTGTATACCGGCGACGCCTATATGGCCGGCAGTACCTCGACTATGTCCATGCTGGTGCCGGAAGGCGTCATGGATGTAATGGGCCCGGAGTTTATTGTGCCCGAAGTCGGCGACGCCACGAAATGGTACGGTAACAAGCTGCCTTATATCGATAAGGAAGGACGGCTGCTGGGCTTCCGCGGCAGCATCTTCTGGCCCTTCACCATAAACACGACGCTGGTGAAACCCGGAGAACTGGCCTCTTACAACGACCTGCTCAAACCGGCCTTCAAAGGCAAAATAGCCATGGCCGATCCCACCATCGAAGGCGCATCGAATTCCTTTGTTGCCCTGGTCTCGGAATACCTCATGGGACCCGATTACATCAAGGCGCTGATACGACAGGAACCCTTCATGTCTCGCGACGAGAGGTTGTTGACCGAGTGGGTGGCGCGGGGCAAGTACAGCGTCCTGATAGGGACCAAGCCCGATCCGATAGCGGAGTTCCTGAGGGCGGGAGCCCCTCTTCTGCCGGTCATCCCCAAAGAGGGCTCCATGATCGAACCGGGGGCGGGGACCATCTCGGTTATGACCAAGAGGCCGCATCCGAACGCGACCAGGGTCTTCATCAACTGGCTGCTTTCCAAGGAAGGGCAGACGCTGTACGCCGAGGGCGCCGGGATTGAGAGCGCCAGGGAAGATGTTTCCAAGGCCCACCTGGGCGCGGGTCTGGTGCGGGAACCCGGGAAGAAATACATCTTCGGCGATGACGAATTCCGCAAGATCGCCGACAAAGTGGTGCAGCAGTCCAAGGAGGACTTCAAGCCGTTGCTGAAGTAGCCCGTGGTAGGGTGGGTTAAGCGCACAGGGGGTGGATGGGGTTGATGTGGGGGGTGCGCGAACCCACCACACGAAATGACGAATGACGAAATCCGAATGACGATTGAATCAACTATGCGCTTGGAGGCGCGCCATAAAGAATGAAAACGCCTGGGTCATCTGTCATTCTGAGAGCTTGTGAAGAAATTGGTCAGGCCCTATCTGGCAAACAATTAGTTTTGTATCTGGGCTTTCAATAAATTCACAAACTCTGAGCGAAGCGAGCGTAGCGAACGTAGTCGAAGAATCGTTTGTGGTGGGGTGCCAGACGAAAGACCCTTCGACTGCCCCTTCGCTTCGCTCAGGGCTCTGCCTCAGGGTGACATTTTCGTAGCAACGACGAATGCGCCAATGACCGGTGAAAGCGGGGCCTTGGAACTGGAATTCGGAATTTGGTGATTGGAATGTTGCGAGGCACTTGGTCTGGTTCGGCCCGCACAGGCACGGCGGCCTGTGGTACCCGGAAACGGTGGGTTCGCGCAGCCGCCCCTGGCAGCAGCCCGACGCCCGTCTGCGCTTAACGCACCCTACTGCTTTTCGACACCCGCAAGGGGTGTCGCTACGGGCTATTTCAGGAAGCGCTCGTCGCCGACGCGGCGGGTGATCTTCTTCTCGTCCAGGTATTCCAGCAGGGCCATGGCGTATTTCCGGCTCGTCTGGAAGACGTCCCGCACTTCGGCCAGGGTAATCTTTCCCCTCGTCCTGATCTCTTCGATTGTGCGTTTCACCATCTCGTCAAACGCAGCCTTGCTGAACACCACATCGGCTGAGACCCGGACTACCTTGCCCTGCTCCTGGAGGTAGCCCAGCACTTCTTCGCCGGGCAGGTTCTCCGAGGGAGGGGAATAGGGGTTCTCCACCAGGGTCTGGAGGAACTTCTCAACAGACTGCTCCTGTTCCCTCGTCAACGCGGGCTGGAACGAAGGCAGACGCACCGCGGCGCCCTCCTCCACCAGAACGCTGTCCTGAATCAGCAGGTTGAGCAACCCCAGAAAGGGCTGAGGGGCCGTTTTGAGGCGGCTGCGCAGTTCCTCTTTGGGGATGCCGTGTCGCAAGGGGAACTGCTGATGATAGTTCCGGGCTGCTTCGATCGCCTGGTCCTTTTTCTGGCCATAACCACCGGCGCTGATTAAGACCGCCCTACCACCCTTGCCTGCCAGTTGGAAAATCTGCTTCTCGGAGATGAGCTTCTGCACCACCGCCTCCACTTCACCGGCATTGAGATTGGTCCTGGGCGTCAGGCTTTCCAGGTCGGCGGGTTCGCCGGCGCGGAGCACGGTCAGGAAGATCTCTTCGGCGCTGCCTTTTTCCAGGGCGGCCAGCTTCCTGAGGGTCGGTTCGTAAAACCGGCGGTGGCGGGAGGCGTGGGTTTGCACTATGGCGCCGCCGCCCAGGGTATCGTTCGGTGAACGCACCACGAAGGGGTCGCCTTTGACCACCGGGACCGGTTTCCTGGTCACGATTTGCACCCAGGTCGACTCGCCGGGCGGCAGGTCGTTTTTTTCCAGGAGCCTTATGACGCCCGGAGCTTCCGCCGACCCGGAATAGAACTCGATCTCGGCGTTGTGCGGCAGGGGGCTCTTGACCGAGGCCAGCAGGCGCATTCTGGCATCCATGGCTGAAGTGGGCCGGAGCCAGCCCGGAGTGGTTACCACCTGGCCCCTTTCGATCTGCTCGGTGGAAACCCCGGTAAGGTTTATGGCTACCCGGTTGCCGGGATGAGCGGTCTCAACCTTTTTCTTGTGGCTCTGCAGGCCCCGGATGCGGGCTCTTTGCCCGGACGGAACGATTTCTACCTCCTGGCCCAGGGAGAACCGGCCGTCAATCAGGGTACCGGTGACCACGGTGCCGAAACCGGCGATGGTAAAAATCCGGTCCACGGGGAGACGCGGCCTGCCCAGGTCTTTCTTGGGAGGGGTCGTGTCCAGGACCTTTTCTATGGTCTGCGTCAACTCGGCGAGGCCTTCGCCGGTGACCGCCGAGACAGCGACGATAGGGGCCCGGGACAGCGTGGTCCCTTTGATGACGTTGGCCGCATCGGCGAAGACCAACTCCAGCCATTCCTTGTCTACCAGGTCCTTCTTGGTGATCACCACTATGCCGGAGGAGACGCCGATGAGGTCCAGGATGGCCAGGTGCTCCCGGGTCTGAGGCATCACCCCCTCATCCGCGGCGATGACCAGAAGGGCCACGTCTATGCCGCCGACTCCGGCCAGCATGTTGCTGATGAACCGCTCATGGCCGGGCACGTCCACAATGCTCACTTCGCGACCGCCGGGCAGGGTCATCCAGGCGAAGCCGAGGTCTATGGTCATCCCCCGCTCTTTTTCCTCACGGAGACGGTCGGGGTCAGTGCCGGTCAGGGCGCGGATCAGGGCTGATTTTCCGTGGTCAACGTGCCCGGCAGTGCCTAGGACATACATTTAGCGAAATCCGAAGTCCGAATGACGAATGGCCAAACGAAATCAAAAAAGCAAAATCCAAGAATCAAAATGACAGGCCAAAATGGAAAAATTGCTATCGGCTGTCGGCTATCCGCTATCTGCCATTGGCTAACAGCTTACAGCTTGCGGCCATCAGCTAACTCAATAACTCAAAGAACTCAAGAAACCCAGCGAACTCGATGAACCTTATTGTATTGACGTTGGCGAAAATCCAGCCTTCACAGGCCCCGACGAGTCGGGGTGGTACTGGCGGTGGTCGGGCTGCCGACTGGCGACCGCCGACTATCGACTAGACCAGGGCAATCCTGTTCTTCGGTTCTGCTACCACTTCGCCGATAATCGCGGCGGTTGGCTGCCCCCGTTCGCGGAGTTGGGCAACGATTTCCCTGGCGCGCTGGGGCGTTGTAGAGATCAAAAGCCCGCCCGAGGTCTGGGGATCGAAAAGTACGTTGACCATCCAGTCGGGCGTTGAGCCCGTGTCGACCATGGGCAACCGGAACTCTTTGTTCCGGTAGGCGCCGCCGGGCAGCACCCCTTTCCTGGCGAACTCGACGACTCCGGGGAGCAGGGGGACCTTACCGGTCTCGATTTTCATGCCGGCGTTGCTCTGCAAGCACATTTCTGAGGCGTGTCCCAGGAGGCCGAACCCGGTGATGTCGGTGCAGCCATGGGCGCCGATGGACTGCATCAGCTCGGATGCTTCCTTGTTCAAGAGGACCATATTGCGGATGGCGGCCTCGAGCGATGAAGCATCCAGGATGCCGCCTTTCAGCGCCGTGCTCAATACGCCGGCGCCCAGCGGCTTGGTCAAGACCAGCACATCGCCGGGGCGCGCCCCGGAGCGGGCCAGCACTTTTTGCGGGTGGATCAGTCCGGTGACTGAAAGCCCGTACTTAAGCTCCTGGTCTTCGACGCTGTGCCCCCCGATGAGCACCGTGCCGGCTTCCCTCATCTTGTCCAGACCGCCCCTCAGCATATCCCTGAGGACGGATATGTCCATGTCCTTGATGGGGAAGCACACGATGTTCATGGCGGTGATGGGCCTGCCGCCCATGGCATAGACATCGCTCAGGGAGTTGGCCGCGGCGATCTGCCCGAAGGAATAGGGGTCATCCACGATGGGCGTCATGAAATCGACGGTCTGGACCAGGGCCGTTTCGTCATTCAATTTGTAGACGCCGGCATCGTCGGGCTTTTCCATGCCGACGATGATATTCGGGTGGGAAATGAGAGGCAGTCCGCGCAGGGCTTCGTCCAGGTCCCCTGGACCCAGCTTGGCGGCTCAGCCGGCGCAGCGGACCGTCTGGGTCAGGCGAGGTCTAGCTTTGTTTTCCATAGTTCGAGGGCAACTCACCGACTTCCTTGACTATTCTGATGCCGCGGTCCCCGGGATAGGGCAGTCCCACCAGCCCCCTGACTACCAGGGTGTCGCCGCCGGGTTGAGGCTGGCGGGAAATAATGGCCCTGACAAACCGTGCGTCGTATTTTTGCCTTCCGGGGGTGAGGTCTTTGACCAGTAACTCCACCTCTTTGCCTTCAGGCAGGTTATCCAGGCGTTCCACGAAAGTTAAATATTGTTTGGCCATGTGTCTCTCCATTCAGCTATCGGCTGACAGCTAACAGCTATCAGCCGTCGGTGTTGACTACACTGGCACGCGGCAGCGTGCCGCTACGGTTACTGGCTACTCGCTATTCACTACTCGCCACTGGCTACTGGCTACTGGCTACTCTTCCTACCCTTCCTACTTCTCCTACTTCTCCTACTTCTCCTACTTCCTCCTACTCCCCAAACCCGTACTCTTTCCACTTTTTGACCACCTGCTTTTGCATGTCTTCGGGATAGGATGTCTTGAAGGACATGCGCACCGGGACATCGCTTTCCCTGGTCCAGTGGGCCGGCCAAGTACAATCGAAGACGCCGGATGCCAGCCGTTCCTGTTTTCTTTCCTCCGGGCTGAGATATGGAACCAGCGTCCATCCGGTGCGGTCCGGGTCCGACGATATGCCCCGGACCGGGTGCAACCTGGTCCCGAGGGCATGAGCGACCTCGGCCAGGTTGAAAACGTCGATGTCGTCATTGACGATGATTATCTTCGGTACCGAGACGCGGCGGGCGTGAAGGACGGAGGTGACCTTTTCCGCCATGTTCGGATCGCTGACTTTGACGCTGACTACCGCAACCAACGCCCCCATTTCGGGAGGGATGAAGACGCTGGTGACCGGAATGCCGTGCCTTTTCAATCTGTCCTTCATCCCCAGGGCGCCGGCCATGGAAGGTCCGATCTTGCCATCGCTGGCGCCCACCCCCTCGGGACTCATGCAGATGATGGGGTTGATGCGGTGGGTGATGGCCCTGATTTTGAACACCGGCTGGGGGCTGGACCCCTGGGTTCGGTAGCCGGGGAACTCGCCAAACGGTCCCTCCGGCAACCTGACGTTCGGCAGTATTTCCCCCTCGAGAATGATCTCGGCGTGAGCCGGCACGAGCAGATCATTGGTCTCGGCCCTGACCACCTCGACCGGCTGTCGCCGGAGGGCGCCGGCGAAGTCCGCTTCGTCCTCGCCTATCCGGAACGGGGAGGCCGCCGTCAGGGCGCACAGGGGGTCAGGACCGATGGCCACCGCAATGGGCATCGGTAGACCCTTGCTTTCGTATTTCTCCAGGGCCATGCCGAAATGGCTGTAGGGACGGAGATAACCGCTTATGGTATTGCGGTTGTAGACCATGAGGCGGTACATTCCCCAGTTGGTCCAGCCGCTATCCGGGTGCTTGCTGATGACGCAGTGCCAGGTGCCGATGTACCTCCCGCCGTCGCCGTCGTGCACCACCGGAACAGGAAAGCGGTAAAGGTCCACCTTGTCGCCGAGCATCTTGCGCTGCTTGCACGGGCCGTTGCTGACGGTGACCGGTTTCAGAGGTTTCGTTACCCTTTGTTCCCATTCGTCAAAAATGGCGCCGATGGGGGATTCGGGTGGCATGTCCATTGCCGCAGCGAGGCGGCGGAAAGTGGCTACCGGCGAGCCGAGGATGCGGCCGCCTTCAGGATAGTCCTTGAGCTTCTCGAAGAGGGGGGTAGGCCCGCCTATCTCGCAGGTACGGCCCGTGATGGCCGAGGCCTCCAGGTCCCAATCGACCTCCTTTTTCACTCGGACAGCGTCGCCCGTCTTTACCAGAGCGTCAACGAATTCCCTGTTGTCTTTGAAGGGCATGCCTCTCCTTTCTCAGAGATATTCCCGTAGCCGCACCCTTTACGGGTGCGTACACTGTTGCTCTCCGATCTGCGGAGGAGCTACAGAGTGCCGATTACGACGTCACTTCCGCAACGGAGCACCAGGGGGACAACCAAGCGCCTATTTTAACACAAAACAGATAGAGAGATGAGACAGGGGTAGAGGAAATGACGAATGACGAAATCCGAATGACGAATGAATGACGAAATCCGAAAGGCAAATCCGCCGCCCGTCCGCCGGCGGGCAGACACATGGGTCTGCCCCTACGGGCGGGCGTAGCTCTTCGCCCTGTAAATCCTGCACAGGGCTGTCTTCAGGGGATAAGCGCCGGTGAGGGAATTGCACACCTCAGGGTCGTCATCCAGGCAGACGTTGATGTTGCTTTCCCAGACACCGTGGAGCCAGGGCTCCTCTCCCGGCAGCTCAGGGTACCACCAGCCGTGTTCGGCATGGACAACATCGGGTTTAAGCCCGTCAAAAAGCTCGGCCTTCTGTCGGACGCGGCCTCGTTTGGTCTCTATCCAGACCCAGTCGCCATCGGCGATGCCAAGCTTCGCGGCGGTCTGCGGGTTTATCTGAACCAGCGGGTCGGGGTGGACCTTCCGCACCGAGTCTATTTGCCGGAAGTCCGAATGGTAGTATTGCCGGATACGGCCGCCGGTGATAAGGACGTAAGGGTATTCTTTAGCCAGCTCGGGCTGGCTGACCTTTGTCTCCGCGGACTCCTGGTAATGCGGCAGCGGGTCGTAATCCAGCTTGTCCATGATGGTGGAATATAGCTCCGCCTTGCCGGTGGGGGTGGCGAAGCCCGTCTTCTCGTATTTCTTGTAGTGGCCGCCTTTCCATTCGCACCTTACTTTATCAACGTAGTTCCGGTGGGTGTAGCCGATGGGTTTCAGCCTGGCGTCAAAAAGTTCCTCCAGCGTCTTCCAGGGATAGTAGTCGCCGTAGCCGAACCTTATGGCCAGCTCCCTCCATATTTCGTATTCGTTCTTGTGTTCGTAAAGTCCGGGGACCGACGAAGGCACGGCGGCCTCGCCGGCCTTGATCCACCGGTCGTAGCCCTGGAAGTCCCACAGCATCGGTCTTTCCAGCCAGCAGGCCGATGGCAGGATGTAGTCCGCCAGTTCCGCGCTGGGCGTCCGCCAGTAGTCTATGACCACGAAAAGGTCGAGCGATTTCAGCGCCTTGTACACCAATTTGGTGTTGGGCAGGGTCACCAGGGGGTTGTTGCCGATCGTTATGGTAGCGCGCACGGGATACGGGTTACCGGTGAGGACGGCCCGCCACATCGAAGGGCCGTGGGCGATGATGCCCTGCCAGGGGAGGCGCGGCCAGACTCTGCCCATGTTGCTCGAAATCATGCGCTGCCCGTGGATGGCCAGGAATTTGAACCTGTCCGCCCCGATCTGTTTGGCCAGGACCTCGGGCTTGAAGTCCACGCGGGGTTCGAGCTCCTTCATGGTGAGCATTGTAGGGTGAGGGCCGGTCAGTTCCTCTCCGCCTTCGACGTCGAGGTTTCCCACCAGGGCTGCCAGAATCCAGCGGGCGTGGAGCACCTCGGCATTGCTGGTAAGCTCTTCGATGCCCATCCCTTCGATCATGGCGCCGGGCCGGTTGGCGGCGTAAACGCGGGCGGCCTCCTGGATTGTTTCCGCCGGCACGTCGGAAATCGCCGCCGCCTTCTCCGGCGGGTACTCCCTGGCCCGCTGTTTCAGCTCTTCGAAGCCGTGACACCAGCGCTCGACGAACTCCCTGTCATAGAGGCCCTCTTCGATGATCACGTTCACCATGCCCATCAGCACAGCCGCGTCGGTGCCGGGCCGGAGTTGGAGCCAGACGTCGGCTTTAGATGCCGAGTACGTTCGCCGGGGGTCTATGACGATGTGTTTGGCGCCATTCTTGATCGCCTGGCGCATCTGCTCGGCGGTGGTGGGGCGGCTGACGAGAGGTTCCGCGCCCAGGGAAACGATGCACTTTGTGCTGGGCCGGACGGAAAAATGGGGGAACATCCCCACGATGGCGTTGGCTACCATGCTGCGCGGCCAGAAGCAAACGTTGGTGGCGCTGGCGAAATTCAAGGGGTTATTGAGGAGGGTAAACAGGCGGGTCATCAGGGGGTTTTCCTGCTTGTAGGCGGTCCCCAGGGTGAAGGAAAGGGCCTCCGGCCCGTATTGCCGGATGACCTTCTTCATCCCTTCGGCTATTTCGTCCAGCGCCTGCTCCCAGGAGATAGCCCGCCACTTCCCTTCGCCTTTTTCCCCGGCCCGCTTCAAGGGGAAATTGACCCTGTCCAGGTGGTAGAAGAACTCCCTGGCCGCTTTGAGACGCAGGCATGCGGTGCTCCGGGGCCAGGTCTGCTCCGGAAAGTCCGGGTCGTTGGTGGCCTTGACCAGTCTCCCGTTGTTGACGTGCACCAGGACGCCGCATTCCCCCTTGCACCAATTGCAGACCGATTTCTTGACTTCAACCATGGTATTGTCCCTCAAATCCAGAGCAGAACGGTAGCACGGGCGTCTCGCCCGTGCCCTCCGAAGCCCCCAACGGGCAGGATGCCCATTATACCGGCGTGGGTTCCATTCCGCACTGCAATCTTATCACACTCCGGCCCGGGGTTCACAGTCGTTGTTTTTGCACACGTCCGGGGTTAGAATATGGGAACATCGTCGATGTTCGCTCGTCAGGGGGGCCGCCACAGGCGGGACGCCTGTGACACTGGCAGTTTGGAATCGCAAGGACGCCTGTGGCGTTGATTATTATCAGAGTTGCAATGACAGGAGGCAAGCAATGGCAGTAAAAGTGAAGGACAAGGCGACCGGCGCCGAGACCGTCGGGAAGTTTGCCAACATCAAGGGCGGGCAGGTAAGCCTTTTCAGCGGCATAATGTCGGACAAAAAAGGAGGTTGGAGAGGGTGTGGCAAATGCACGCGTTTCACGGCGGATAGTGTGACAGTGACCGCGGACGATGCGGGTAAGGAACTCAAGCAGGCCTGAGGCCCAAAAGTACGGACAACGAAACAATCACCCGTCCCCACGAGTCGGGACAATGAACGATGAAAATGTCATTCTGAGCTTCAGTAGGCAGCGGAAGGCTGCCGGACACATGGAATGACATCGATGTCATTGAAAGCGAAGATGAGCGCAACCGAGTCGAAGTGGCCCCGATACAATCGGGATGGCCGGTTCTCCCGCAGAGCCGAAAGACCCTTCGACTGCGCTCAGGGTGACATTCTCGGAGCACCCATGAGCTGAGGCCGCACCGTCGGGATGATAGTAGGTTTCCTCTCCCCTTTGCGTGAGAGGACTGAGGTGAGGGGGCGATCTGTCGCCGGGATTGACCCTGACCGTCCCCATTGAGGGCCCATCGGGGCATCGAAGGAAAGGGACAAAAAGAATAAGCCCGGCCTGAGAATCTCTCAGACCGGGCTCACATTCCTTTGCTGTATTGGTGCTCCGTCGCCAGCCTCTCAACGAGAGGCTCTCCAGAGCCTGCATCTTGGCGCTGCGTGCGGCGCTCCGTATGCTATTTCCCGCTTCCGCTGCTCCCACTGCCTCCACCGCCTCCTGACCCGCCTCCACGGTCGTCACCGCCGCCGCGGTCGCCGCCCCGGTCATCGCCTATTTCGGCCTCTCGCCCTCTTGGCCCTTCACCTTCGGCCGCTCTGCCGCGGGCCTCAGCTTCGCGCCCCCGCGCTCCCTCGCCCTCGGCCTCCCTCCCCCGGGCCTCGGCCTCCCGTCCCCGCGCGTCGGCTTCACGCTCGATCTGGGTCGCTAGCATGGTGCCATCGGGCCGCACGCTGAAGCGCACCCTGGCCTCTGTCCCAACCGCCAGGCCGGGCTTTAGCTCGGTGGCGGTGTTTACCTTAACCACCTGGCCGCCCACCACAATCGTATCAGCGCCTATGGCTTGAATAACGCCGTCCAGTCTCGGCTCGGCGCCCCTGCCGCCAGGCCCGGAGCGGTCCCCCGCACGGTCTCCGGCGCGCTGCGCCTCAGCTTTCTCCACTTCTACCTGCGCTGCCAGCATCGAGCCATCGGGCAGCACCACGAACCGGACGTTGACGTTGGCCCCGGCAGCCACCCCGGGCTTCACCTCGGTGGCGGCATTTATCTTGAAAGTATTCCCGTTGACTTTCACGGTGTCGCCCGCAATAGATTGCACTGATCCCGCCATCACGGGCAGGAGACCGCTTGTCCTCCCCAGCCGGTCAGCCTGCCTATCGGCCTGCCGGTCAGCTTGCCTATCTGCTTGCCGGTCAGCCTGCCTATCGGCCTGCCGGTCTTCCTGCCTGTCGGCCTGTCTATCGGCCTGCCGGTCAGCTTGTCTGTCTGCCTGGCGGGGAAGCTCCGGCTCAACCTGCGTGGCGAGCATCGAGCCGTCTGCCATCGTGACAAACCTGACCTTCGCATTGCCGCCGAGAGCCAGTCCAGGCTTGACCTCGCTGGCGGCGTTTACTTTGAAGGCCTTTCCGCCAATTACCACGGTATCAGCGGACAGAGACTGGATTGTTCCTTCCAATACGGGGAAAGCCACCGACGAGCGGTCCTTGGGCCGGTCTTCCGGCTTCTGGGCTTCCGGTTTCTCAATCTCTATCTGTAGCGCTACCATCGAGCCATTCGGCATCACGGCAAACCTGACATTGGCCTCCTTCCCCACCGCCACGCCCGGCTTGAGCTCGGTGGCCGCGTTCACCTTGAACGTTTTGCCGCCGACCACCACGCTGTCAGCGCTTACGAACTGGACGATGCTGCTGAGCACCGGCAGGCTGCTGGCCCCCCGCTCGCGGCTCCGTTCTCGCTCTCGCTCCTGCTCCCGCTGCCGATCCTGTTCCCTTTCTTGCTCCATGCTGCGGATGCGTTCCTGCTCCTGCTGCCTCTGCCGTTCCGTTTCCTGTTCGCGCCCGCGCTGCTGCTCTTGCTCTCGCTGGCGCTCCTGGCGGAACTGTTCTTCGCGCTGCTTACCGCTCATGTCGGCTTCTACCCGCGTCGCCAGCATAGAGCCATCGGGAGCGGTGATAAACCGGACCCGGGCGCTCTCTCCCACCGCCAATCCTTCCTCGATTCTCGTAGCCGGGTTAACCTTTATTGTCTTGCCGCCTATCATCCAGGCGTTTTCTCCGATAGATTCAACCTTGCCGCTAATCTCATCTTCTTTTTTGGCGCCATTCGGCCCGCTCTTGTCAACTTGTATCCTGGTGGCCACCATGGTCCCGTCGGCCATAGCGATGAACCTGACCCTGGCATTCACGCCGGCAGTCAGGCCCGGCTCGAGCCTGGTCGCCTCATTGATCTTGAATGCCTTACCACCCACAGTCCACATATCGCCGCTGACCGACTGCACCGCACCATTGAGACGGTCCTGGGCCTGCTCCCTCTCCACCTCGATTGCCACCATGGAGCCATCGGGCAGGACGGTGAATTTGACCCGGACCGGCGTCCCGGGGGCGATTCCCGACTCGATTCGAGTGGCGGCGTTCACCCGGAACGTCTTTCCGTTCAGCGTCACCGAACTCGAGCTGATCGACCCGAGCGGGGCCGCGAAATGTTCCTGCTCCCGGTCGGTCTCGATCTCAGTCGCCAGCATCGCGCCGTCCGGCATCGTGACGAACTCAACGCGGGCCAATGCACCGTTGACGAGACCGCCGTCAAGCACGGTGGCCGCGGTGACCTTGAATGTCTTTCCCCCTATCACCCAGGTGTCCGCCGTCATCGACTGTATCATGCCGCTGAACTTCTGGTCTTCGCCAACCCGGCGGACCTCGAGGCCGCGCCTATCGTCGGCCCGGAACTTGAGGCTTACCTCGCCGCCTACCAGGCTGCGTGCCTCTTTCAGCATCTGGTCGTCAACAGTTACCCGGACGGTTTTCCCGTCGTTCGTGGTAATGATTACTTCCTTGCCCTCGGCCGCCTGCAACAGCCCCTGGATATCCTCGGCTTTTGCCTGGCACGCTGCCAGGACGAGGACCCCCACGGTGATTACAGCGACGAACAGGCTCAAGACTCCGAATTCCCTAGTTCTCATTGTTTCTTTCCTTTCTACACCCGGTGGTGTATGCGACCGGCGCCGGCCGGTTCAATAGAGAACATTTCTTATGCACTATTATTGTCACAGCATGTGCATCGAAGCCATACGTAACCATCCCTATTTATATGGTACGTAGTACGTAGTTCCGGGAAACCGTGTTGAGAGAGAATGGCGGCGGGCACAGCGGGCACATTCTGTTGACATCCGTCGCCACTATCGGCTAAACTTGCGGTGTGTTTTGAGTTGCAGACGAGACCGGGCATGCTACACGTGGTCTAGCGAAAGGGCCTATTTCGTCGACTTATCACCCGAGGTCCAGGGTGAGATCATTGCCAGGACGACTCAGTCTCTGTAGAGTCCAGGTGAGGCGGCAAGGAGCCGGATAGGCCGGGGGCGGTTGTGGTTTTGTGTAGTTAAGTTGATGACCTTTGCGGTAGTCGGGTGCATACTCAAATCTGCACTTACTTGGGAGACGAAAAGCGGCGATGACTATACGTGGAAACTGGGACATAGAGAGTGACGTCGTTATTGTGGGGTACGGCGGAGCCGGCGCCGTGGCTGCCATCACAGCTTCTGATTGCGGCGCCAGGGTCACCGTTCTGGAAAAGATGCCTGCCGGCGGCGGCAATACAAGGGTGTCCGGGGGCGGTTTCTTCAACACGACGGGTATGGGGTGGACCACGTACGTGGAAGCGCTTTGCTTCGGGGCCACGGAGAAGGAGGTGATCGAGGAATTCGTCAGAAACGCGATGAAGAACAAGGATTGGATAAAGGAAATCGGGGGCCAGGTCGAACCCACCCTGCACTTGCAGGTGTCTTATCCCGGCCCCGCGCCGAAGGCAAGCTTCCCGCAGCTTCCTGGCTGGGAGTTCATGGAAAAATGCAGCGTCAAAATGGTTGACACAGAGGCGAAGGCCGAACGTCTCTGGAAACTCCTGTCCGGCAACGTGGAGCGCCGGCCGATAAAGGTATTGACGGGCGCGCCCGCCAGACGGCTGATTACGAATGAAAAGGATGAGGTAGTCGGCGTCATGGCGGAAAAAGACGGGCAAAAGATTTACGTCAAAGCCGGTAAAGCTGTGATTTTGACCTGCGGCGGCTTTGAGTACGATGAGGGTTTGAAACGCGACTTCTTGCCCTGCAAACCTTTTTTTGCTTTTGGCAACCCCGGCAATACGGGTGACGGCATCAGAATGGCTCAGAAAGTCGGCGCGGGGTTGTGGCATATGCCGGTCACTTCGGCTCAGCTCGGATTCAAGGCCCCGGAATACGAGAGTGCGTTTATCATCCGCTTCTTTACAGACCGGTTCATCTACGTGAACAGGGACGCCAGGCGGTTCGTGGATGAAACAAAGATAGAGGTACACTCCATCGCCTGGGTGACCTCGGTTTTTGATAGCCAGCGCTTCCGTTATTTGCACATACCCACGTATGCCATTTTCGATGAAACCGCCAGACGCAAGGCGCCTCTGAATCCGGGTAACAGCGGTTTCAACCGGACCCTGTACAAGTGGAGTTCGGACAACTCGGCGGAAATTGGCAAGGGGTGGATAACAAAGGGTAGAACGTTGGCTGAACTGGCCCGCAAGATTTCGGTAGATGAAGCGACACTGGAGAAGACCATCGCCAAATTTAATGAAAGTTGCAGGATCGGCCGGGATGGGGAGTTTGGCAGGTCCAGGGAGGCCCTTACGGCTATTGACGCCCCGCCGTATTATGCTATTGAGCTCTGGCCCTGCTTGATAAACACTCAGGGCGGCCCACGCCGCGACAAGGAGGCCAGGGTCCTGGACGCCGAAGGGATCCCCATACCGAGGCTTTACTCGGCGGGGGAACTGGGGTCAATCTGGGGTTTCGCCTACCAGGGGTCCGGCAACAACGGCGAATCCCTGGTCTTCGGGCGAATAGCAGGTCGTAACGCCGCGGCAGAAGAAAGCTGGGACTGATCGGCGTCATGCAGTCATTAGTGCTTCGTTGCGGAAATAAGCGTGCGAGTGCACCGACCACATCTAAGCGAAACCATCCCGACGCATTGGGACACACGAATGAACACGAACTATTCTGTGAGTAATTCTCAGTTAGAATGACAAAAATTGGAGTGGGAAAGGATTGTATTTTGGTGTCTATTCGTGTGTATTCGTGGTTTGAATCACAGCTACCGCGACAACACTAGATGGAGGAAAGTTAAGTGTACACTGAGATGCTTGCGGAATTCATCGTGCAAACCCGGTATAAAGACATGCCGCTTGAAGCGATCGAGGTGGCAAGAAAACATATCCTGGATGGTCTGGCCGTCGGCCTGCGGGGCTCGATTGAGCCTGCCGGCATGACAGTAGCCAGGTACGTGAGCGCGCTGGGCGGCAGGGCTGAAGCGGGGGTCATCGCCGGAGGTTTTGGCACCTCTGCGCCTCAGGCGGCCCTGGCAAACGGCGTCATGACTCATGTGTTGGACTTTGATGATTATGCAAGCGCCTGGCACGGGCACCCCACGGCAGTGCTCCTTCCCACCGTTCTGGCGCTGGGTGAAAGGGAAAGGGTCTCTGGCGAAAGAATGCTGGCGGCTTTCATCATAGGCTGGGAAGCAGGGGCGAGGATCTTCTCGGCATGCGATGGTTTACGGCTGGCTGATATGGGCTGGCATCCGACAGCTATCATAGGAACAATGGGAGCTGCAGCAGCAGCAGCCAGAATACTGGACCTCAACGAGCAGGAAACACGCCGGGCGTTGGGCATTGCCGGTTCTCAAGCGGGTGGCCTGAAAAAGAATTCCGGAACAGATACCAAGTCGTTCCATGCCGGAAACGCTGCCCGGAGTGGCGTCGTGGCCGCTTCGCTGGCACAGTTGGGTTTCTCCGCCGATGAAGATATCCTGGAAGGCGAGCTGGGTTTACCTGTGGTCATGACCGGGGAACGTGATTCATCAAAGCTAACAGGTCTCCCGGGCCATGCATTCAGCATCGTCTCATCGGGCGCCACTGTAAAAGTGTATCCAAGCTGCGCCGCGACCCATCGCAGCATAGATGCTATGCTGGAACTGGTCAGGAGACATGACCTCCACGCCGAAGACGTGGTCGAAATCAGGTGCAAAGTTCACCCGCAGGTAACCAGGAGAATGCGTTTTCACAGTCCGAAGACGATGCTCGAAGCAAAATTCAGCCTGGAATACTGCCTGGCCGCCGCTCTGCTGGACGGCGAATTGACCCTGGGACAGTTCACCGACGAGAAGGTTAACAGCGCCAGGTCTCGGGAATTGATGCAGAGGGTGAGACATATTCCAAGGGAACATGATCCCGCGGACTCTCATGATGTTTCATCTCTACCGCAGGGGGTGGCTGTCAGGCTGCGGGACGGCGCCGAGTATTCTCATGAGGTATCGTTTCCCCTGGGTTCTCCCGAAAACCCCGTGGACTGGGACTGGGTCGTGGATAAGTTCCAGGACTGCACCAGAGGGATTCTTTCGCTGGCGGACGGCAACCGGGTCAAGGACATTGTGTCGAATCTGGAAGAGGTTCATGACATAACGGAACTGACGCGAATAATAACGGACTCGCCTGTACAAACGGGATTACGAGCCGCTGATGTGGGACGCGCCGCCGTCGTCAGGCCAGGGTGATAATTCGTGCGCGATTTCCTAGAAAGCACAGGAGGGAAATGTGAAAGGACTGCTGTCTTCGCTCATGGCGGTCATATCACTGCTGGGACTTGTACTGGCCGCTTGCGCCGGGCCGTCGTCCCCGGCTCCGGAGGTAAAAACAGTCCGTGAAAGAACGGCTGTTCCTGGCGCTAAAGCAGGCTGGGAGCAAGACTGGGCCAACATCCTGGGCAAAGCCAAAGAAGAGAGAACGGTAACTGTCTACTTCACCGGTTGGGGGCAGGAAACCAGAATTGTTTTGACCGAGACTGTGAAAAAGAAATTCGGGATTGATGTGGAATTTTACTTCTTTGGCAGGGGAGTGGAGATGGTAGCCCGGACGGAAAGAGAAACCGCCGCAGGGCTGAATGTAGCGGATATCATCGGCACAGGCGCGGGAACCCTGCTACCCATCATGAAACCGCAGGGCCTTCTCGGAGATATAGAACCACTTTTGGTACTACCCGAGGTTACAGACCCCAGGGCATGGCTCGGAGGCAAATTCCCGTTTATTGACAAGGACCGGACGGCTGTAGGAATGGTCGCGAACACGGCCCGCTATGTCACGTACAATACCGACATGGTAAAGAAAGACGAGATCACCACCTACAAGGACCTGCTGAAACCCCAGTATAGGGGGAAACTCATGCTGGGGGACCCCGCCATCTCAGGCAGCGGGCAAACGCTGTTTGCCTCCCTCGCTCGTGGCGTCTGGAATATGGAGGAGACTCTGGACTTTCTCCGGCAATTGATAAAGCAGCAAGAAGTGGTCATCCAAAGGGACCCACGCCTCCTGGTGGAATTGGTGGCTCGAGGCAAATACGCGGTTGTCGTGGGCGCGCCGCCTGTTCAAGTCAAGGAATTCCTCAAAGCCGGGGCGCCCATCGACCTGGCTTTCGTCAAGGAGGGCACGACCGTTTCGGCGACGAACGGCACGTTTGGTGTGCGCACCGCTCTGGCGCACCCTAACGCCGCCAGGGTTCTGGTTAACTGGCTCCTTACCAAAGAGGGGCAAACGGTTTTCAGCCGGCTCCAGGGCATCCCGAGTAGCCGCATCGACGTTCCTACGGAGGGATTGGGATTGGACCCCCGATTTTTGCCCCAACCGGGTGAAAAGCTTGTTTTTGAGGATGAAGAGATGATCCTCTTTAGAGGGGGTGAATTGACAAGTGCGTTAAATGAGGTTATCCGGCAAGCCGGAAAATAGACGGGGCAACCTGGATTACGCATGGCTTTACACCAGCGCTCCAGCCTGGAAGGATGTTGTTATTGTCCCCAAAATGGACAGCGTCACTCTGCTGGCGGTAAAAGCCTACACGGGCGTGACGATGTTCCCCTGCCATATCGTAGAACATTCGGACATCGGGGTGATGGGCGAGTGGGAGATAATGGGTAAGATGCCCTGGTCCGGAAGATTCACGCATGAGTTGGTTGCAGAAGGTTATCGGAAGGTGGATGTCGATATTGAGTCCTACAGGCTGACTTGTAAGTAAGACAGTGGCGTAACCTGGCCATCCGGGCCTGGACGACGCCTGCCCTGGCTTACGAAAGTCCACAAGGCGGGCACGTGTCGCTGCGGGTGGGGATGATCGTCTTCGACGGGATGGGTCGGGATTGGCGTGGTACCGCGCTCACCCCGATGCACCGGGGTGGTACTGGTTGGACTGCGGGCCCGATCATGGGCGGCCTCTGTGATTGACCGCCAGGGGGTACGACACCCACAAGGGGCGTCGCTACGGTGTTTTCGCTTGCAGCCGGGCGGTCGCCTCTCCCTGAAGCGCTTTCTTGTCCACCTTCTCGCCAGCCACCAGGGGCAGCTTGTCGATGAACTCCAGCGCCTCCGGTAACTTGTACGGCGCTAGCTTCTGCTCGGTGAGGAAAGCCACCATTTCCTTGAAGGTAATCTTTTCGTTGCCCTTGGGCACCACGAAGGCGCAGGCCTTCTCCCCCACCACCGGGTCCGGCACGCCGACAATCGATGCGGCCGCCACTTTGGGATGGGTCAAAAGGATGTTTTCGATCTCGATGGGATAGATGTTCTGCCCGGCGCGGATGATCATATCCTTCTTGCGCCCGACCAGCACCAGGTCTCCGTCCTTGTCGAGATAGCCAAGGTCGCCAAACTTGAACCAGCCATCGGGAGTCCAGGCCTGGGCCGTGGTCTTCGGGTCGCGGTAGTAGCCCGAGACGGCCGCGGGGCCGCGGGCCCAAACTTCACCCACCTGTCCCGGGGGTATTTCCCGGCCGCTATCATCCACCAGTTTGATGTCGGTCATGCCGGGTATCCCCTTGCCCAGGGTGAGAAGACGTTTCTGCTGCGGCGCGTCTATGGGATGGATGGTGAAGCCGCCGAAATCGGTGGCTCCCAGGCCGCTCAGGATTTTTCCGCCGAGTCTTTCCTCGGTCTCCAGCGCCACGGGGTAAGGCAGCATGGCCCCCACGCACCACCACAGGCGGATGCTCCTAAGGTCATACTTGCCCAGGCTGGGGTGCCGCAGCATCATCGCCAGGTTGGTCGGCACCACCAGCCCGACCGTGATCTTTTCTCTTTCAATAAGCTGGAAGGCCTCTTCCGGGTTGAAGTGCTCTTCCCAGACGACCTTGGCCGCTACTTCCGGCGCGGTGAAATAGGCAATGCAGTTGGCCCCGGCGCTGGCCGCGCTGAAAGCGCCCAGGATGTCGGCGCGGGTCAGTTTGAAATTCTGGATGAAGCCCTTGTTGGAAAAGATGCGGGGCGCCATGGGATATTCCACAAACTTGGGAAATCCGGTAGTCCCCGTCGTGTGCATTACCAGGTAGAAGTCGGTCCCCTTGCACGTGGTCTTCTGGAGATACCCGGCAGCATATTTCTTTTCCAGCGGCTTTTCGAGCATCTCTTTCACCGACACTGCGCCTTCGGGAACCTTGTCGCCCTCGACCAGCACGTGTCTCAACCCGGGCAGGTTGGGGCGCAGGGTCTTGATCATGTCGAAATAGTTGAATTCCCGGAATTGCCAGGGAATGACCACGCCGGCGGCGTCGGTCTGACGCAGGATATAGTCCATCTCCCGCTCCCGCAGATTGCGCTGGACAGGCATGCACAGGATGCCGGCCTTTTCGCAGGCGAGGCGGAAGAGATGGAGCTCGACGCTGTTGGGTAACTGGACCACCAGCATCTCGTCCTTCTTCAGTCCCAGTTCGAGCAGGCCCAGGGCCAGCCTGTTGATGCGCAGGTTTCCTTCGGCCCAGGTCAGCCTGGTCTTGGAATCGACCATGGCTTCGGCGGCAGGGTAGAGGCGGGCGTTCCTGTCCCAGAAGCCCGCGATGGCATCGTTGGTCCAGATTCCCTTGCGCAGGTTATCTTCTATTTCTTGCTGGGTCAGGCGCACAGGCTTGGCCATTGTTTCTCCTCTAAGCGGTTAGCGACAAAGTCTTGCGGAAAATGGAAGAAAACGACGAATTACTAAGCACGAATGACGAAGTCCGAATGACGAATGACCAAACAATCGGCCATCCGGACGAGTCGGGACAATGAACGATGAAAATGTCATTCTGAGCGAAGCGAGCGTAGCGAGCGTAGTCGAAGAATCTTTCGAGGTTGGGCGCCGGACGAAAGACCCTTCGACTGCGCTCAGG
>JACQUA010000073.1 GCA_016210565.1 Chloroflexota bacterium | reverse complement strand
CGGGATAACCAGCAGCAATAACGAGACGGATCTCGTCTCCAACCGCTCACGGTTCCTGAAAAACCGGACTGTCGATGGCTGGACCACCCTCGCATTTTACCTCCACTATTTTGAAAAGGGACTTTTTCAGGAGTCTCCTAGAGGTTATCTCGCAGGAACTGTTCCAGACTCCTGGCTTTTTGATTCACCTCATAGGCAGTGCTGGCGTCCGTCTTTTCAAACAGGGTGTATTGTACCCTGTTGTCAACGATATCCCAGACTCCCTGCACCTGGCCGTCTATCAAGATGACGGGAAGAACATTTCCGGCGCGGTCGTGGATCCTGGGGTAGATATCCCTGACCGAATGGCGGCTTCTCCTCCGGTAGGCCACGACGTAGTTGTCCTGGGAAGGAAGGAGGTTGACCACCGGCTCGTCGAGATACTTGACCGATTTCAACCGGTTGAGGCCGTCCTTCGAAATGAGGTGTCTTCCCTCGAAGCAGTCAATACGAATCTCGGTGAGATCGGCCCCCAGGTCCTTGATCACTTTAGAGGTGTCCTGTTTGGTGAAGCCTGTCCACCAGATGACATCCTCGAGACAGACGGGCTCATAGCTTCTTATGTAGGCCTTGATGAGTATTGCCCGAGCTTCGTCCGGGGAGGTATCCAACGTCACGCCGGGCAGCCAGTTTTCCCAGGCGGTATAGTGATGCTTGCTGTTATCCCACCGTACCGTCGGGCCTCTGATGAGGATACTGGCGTCGCAAAGGGCATAAACAATGTAGGAGACGTTAACGTGGGTGGCCAGTCTTTTCTTTAGCTGTTCGATAGTCAGGCATTCGTGGCTCAATATCCGGACGATGCGGGCTCTCAGTTCCTCCAGCTCGGCGTCGGAAACCTCAAAGGTGTTGGTTTCTCCCCGGGCTTTCTGCGTCATCCGGGCCATGATGTGATAGGTCCGGGCCAGGTCATTGCCGTGGCATTGTTCCCTGGTGGCCACAATGGCCGGGCCGGCCAGGTACACCGGCAATATCACAATGTCGCCCCGCATGCATTTGGCCTTCACCAGTTGCCTTTCCTGGTACAGTTCTCTCATCAGCGCCTGGGGAGAAAAACGGCGCATCCTGGCCCAGAGCGACAGAAAAGGGGTTATTGCCGATGGCGCCTGCAAATAGGTAATATCCCGTGCTACCTGACGTACATCCGCATCCAGTGACCAGGTGGTCAAGTGCTGTTTGCTCAAACAGAAAAGATTGACCTGCTCCAGAGGGAAGGACAACATATCCTAGCGCCAGCGGCCAAACATAAACCCGGTTTGCCTAAATCACACTTCTGTTGAAAAGTGACCCAAACGGCAGTATGATTAACGGCGTAAATGATAACACCGAATTTTCTGAGTTTCAAGCGGGTGCGCACGGAAAGTCAAAAGTCAAAAATGAAGATGGATTGTCATTGCGAGCGAAGCGCGGCAGTCTACCCGATGGCTGGACCGGCGATGGTATTGCTTCGTCGCCCCGATTCTATCGGGACTCCTCGCAATGACGGTCAGCACGCCATCAGGCCGGCGGCGCGGGGTTCTTTTTTTCATTTGGATTTGTCATTTTGATTTTAGACTTTTCATGTTGGATTTTTGGTTCCGGCTCGTCCGGGTCAGGAGCATATGATGGCTGATATCGCTATCCTCGAGTCGGCCTCGAAAGAGGGGAGAGCAATACTCACCGAGATTGAGGCCAAGGAACTCGTAAAGCAAGCGGGCGTGAATGTTGTCGATACCAGGCTGGCCACAGACCGGGAGACGGCGGTGAACTTGAGCCGCGAATTGCGCTATCCTGTCGCTCTCAAGGTCGTGTCTCCCGATGTAGTTCACAAGAGCGACATCGGAGGCGTCAGGCTGGGGTTGAAATCCTCGGCCCAGGTACGAAAGGCCTATGACGAAATCATGGCGGCGGTGAGCGCCCGGTCGCCGGGGGCGCGCGTCTGGGGGGTCTCGGTGCAGAAAATGGCCCATCCCGGCATAGAAGTGATCGTCGGCATGTCCAAGGACCCACAGTTCGGCCCTGTGTTGATGTTCGGTCTCGGAGGAATTCTTGTTGAAGTGCTGAAAGATGTTTCCTTCCGGATCGTTCCCTTGCGGCGCAGGGACGCCGAGGAGATGGTCCGAGAGATAAAGGCCTATCCGGTGCTTGAGGGGTTCCGGGGCCGTGAGCCGGGGGACATTGGCTTCCTGGTGGATACGTTGCTCAAGGTATCCACCTTCGTGGAAAAGAATCCCCAGATCAAAGAGCTGGACCTTAATCCGATAATAGTGTACCGGGAAGGCGGTGTGGCGGTAGACGCCCGGATAGTCCTGGAAATTCCCTCCGGGGCCAACTAGAAGGAGCCGCCGAGATCTCCGACCTTTCCAGGGCATTTGAGCCGAAGACGATTGCCATCGTCGGGGACAAGCGGGCGAATGGGTTTCTCTGGCTCCATAACATGGAGCATTTCCGGGGCAGGGTCTACTCGGTCCAGATAGACAAGGATGAAGCCAGGGAAATCGAAGCCCTTGGCTTCCATAACTATTCGTCGTTGCTGGAAATCCCGGAAGCGGTGGACTATGTAGTGGTGGCCGTTCCCCGTTCCGTGACGCCACGCATCATACAGGACTGCATCGAGAAGAAAGTGGGCGGCGTGGCCCTGTTCACCGCCGGCTTTGCCGAGACGGGGACTGAGGAGGGCCTGCGGTTGCAGAATATCCTGCAGTGCATGGCCGGGGAGGCCGGTCTCAATTTGATAGGCCCCAACTGCATGGGGATCTTCAACCCGGCCCTGGGTGTGCGGCATAGCGCCGAGCAGTATTATGGCGAGGGCGGTGATGTTGGCTTCATTGCCCAGAGCGGGACCCAGGCTTCTCTCTTCGGGGCGATGGCATTCCAGCACGGCGTCCGGGTGAGCAAATCGGTGAGCTACGGCAATGCCATTGTGCTGGACGCGCCGGACTATTTGGACTATCTTCTGTCCGACGAGGAGACGAAAGCCATCGGGATGTACATCGAGGGGACGGGTAATGGGAGGAGACTGATGGAATCCCTGGCCAAAACGACGATGAAGAAGCCCGTCGTAATCTGGAAGGGCGGGCAGACCGGGGCTGGCGCCAGGGCCATCGCCTCGCACACCGCCTCTTTGACCAGGTCACCAGCGGTGTGGGAGACCGCCATCAAGCAGTGCGGGGCACTCAGTGTGAACAGCCTGGATTCGCTGATTGATACGATCAAGTTGACCCTGCGAGCCAGACAGCCCGGGGGCAGGCGGGTGGCTCTGGTAGCCATCTCGGGAGGGCAGTCGGTGGCCATGGCCGACACCTTTGCCCGGGAAGAGCTGGAAGTCCCCCGGCTGACGAATAATTCCTACGACAATCTGGCCACCTTTTTTAACATCACGGGAGGCAACTACAACAATCCGGTAGATATCTCCTGGACGATACCCTCCATCGAAATGGTCGTGAAGCTGCTCACGGTCCTGGACCAGGATGAGAACGTCGACACGGTGGTGATGGAGCTGCCCGTGTTCTTCCTGGCAGGGATGGGCCGACGGGACGCTTCCCTGGCGGAAAGGGTGCTGGGCGGCCTGGCGGCGTTTGATCGGGAAGCGCGGAAACCTTTTGTGGTAATACTCACCGCCGGAGCCCGGGAGAAGGAAGCCGTTGATGTCAGGCAACAGGTTATCGCCCGGGGTCTGTTGACTTTCCCTGATTTCGAGCGTGCGGCGAGGGCGTTGAGAATCATGTTCGAATACAACGTGAAGCAAGCGGGGGTCGTTGGAGGGCATTGAACTGGACGGTCCCATGCTATACAATACGGAATCCTGAGCCGGACAAGCGGAACCAAAATGACAGATATGACGAAACCTGTCCCCGCGCACGCGGTGATCCGAATGACGAATCGATTATCCATCTCGACGAGTCGGGACCATGAAGGATGAAAATAGGCCGTCAATGCGAGCCAAGCGAAGCAATCTCCGGGATGGCTGGACCGGCCGTGGAATTGCCTCGTCGCCCCGATTGTATCGGGATTCCTCGCAATGACGGTCGGCACAGCATTGGTCATTGGAATTTGATTCGTCATTCGGACTTCGTCATTAGTCATTCTTTCAAAAAGAGGTCTGAATGAAAGTACGAGTAGTAGTCACCGGATTGGGTGCGGTGACGCCAATCGGCATCGGGATAGAAAGAAGCTGGCGTGCGCTGTGCCAGGGCACGTCGGGCGTTGTTCCCATCAGCCGGTTCGACACCACCAACTACCGCAGCAAGATCGCGGGGGAGGTCCGGGATTTCGATCCCCTGGACTTTGTCGACAAAAAGAACGTGCGGCGCACCGATCGCTTCATTCATTTCGCATTGGCTGCGGCCCAGATGGCCTTGGAGGATGCCGGCGTCTCGACTCCCCTGACAGAGGCGGAGCGGGTGGGTGTGGTGGTAGGCACGGCCCTGGGGGGGCTGTCCAGCATCGAGCGGACGAATGAACTGATTTTCCAGGGGAGGCTGAAAGAGATCCTGCCGCACTTCCTGTCATCTTTCATCTGCAACGAAGCGCCGGCGATGGTCGCCATTCAGACAGGGGCCAAAGGCCCGAATTTGTGCTTGGTGACTGCCTGTACCGCGGGGGCCCACGCTGTCGGGGAATCGATGCGCATCATCCAGCGTGGGGAGGCCGATATCATGCTGGCGGGCGGCGCCGAGGCGCCCGTCAACCCTATCCTGATTGCCGGCATCGATGCCATAAAGGTATCTTCACCAAGGATTGTCGAACCTCAGAAGGCCTGCCGCCCCTTTGACAAAAACCGTGACGGCCTGATATCTGCCGAGGGCGCCGGGATCCTGGTCCTGGAAGAGCTGGAGCACGCGAGACGGAGAGACGCCAGAATCTATGGGGAGGTAATCGGCTACGGATACAACTGCGATGCCTATCACATCACCAGTCCCGACCCCACCGGCGAGGGAGCGGCGCGCTGCATGGGGCTGGCTCTGCGCGACGCTGGGGTTGCTCCCGAAGAGGTGGACTATGTCAACGCCCACGGCACTTCGACGGTGCTGAATGACATCTCGGAAACGCAGGCCATCAAGAAGGTCTTCAAAGAGCATGCCAGGAAGCTGGCCATCTCTTCCAACAAGTCCATGTTGGGGCACACGTTCGGGGCGGCGGGCGCTATCGAGTTGGCCTTTTCTTTGCTCACCATTCGTGACGGCCTCCTGCCGCCGACTATCAACTACGAAGAGCCCGACCCCCAGTGCGACCTCGATTACGTACCCAATGTGGCGAGGAAAGCCAGCGTCAAGACCGTTCTTTCCAACTCCTTCGGGTTTGGCGGCCAGAACGCCGCGGTTATTATAAGGAAGTACTCGGACTGAAGACGCAAAAGAAAGAATGACGAGTCCGGATGACGAATGACCAAACAAATTCCTAGAACCAAGTTCCAGGTTCCAAGCAAGTTCGAGAGTGAAAGACCAAAAATCAAAATGGCAGATCAAAATGCTAAGGAGTCTGTCGGCTACCGACAGCCGACTACTGGCCTTGTCTGCCCAGCCGCCGGACGGTGACTGCTCATTCCTGAGTTTTGGTTTGCCATTTTTGGCGTTACTGCAATAAGGTCTAAAATGGGAATGTTGGACTGTTTCTTGAATCTAATGTTCTGCCCGTTTTGGCTCAAAAAGGGCTTTTTGCAGTAACACCATTTCTTATTTTGATGTTTTGATTTTTGAATTTGCTCAGAAAATAGGCTGTCACCCTGAGCGAAGTCGAAGGGTCTTTCGTCCGGCGCCCCACCTCGAAAGATTCTTCGACTACGCTCGCTACGCTCGCTTCGCTCAGAATGACATTTTCATCGTTCATTGTCCCGACTCGTCGGGATGG
>JACQUA010000072.1 GCA_016210565.1 Chloroflexota bacterium | reverse complement strand
GGGCCTGCTGCTCCAGGTAGGAGGGGGAGGGGTCGGTCTCGGGATAGGTGATGCAGCGGGAGCCCAGGGCCTCGATGAACCGGCAGAGCTGGTAGGCCCCGCTGTTCAGCTGCTTGTTGACCGTGATGTAGTGCTTCTGGTAGATGGGGCTGCGGGTGCTGGACGCTGCCCTCCAGATTCGTGAATCATGGCCAACCTCCTCGAAATTGCCCCCTATCTCGGAAACCGCCTCCGCCTATGACTCCAGGGCGAAGGTTATATCACCCTCTCCTCCCGAAGCGCTTCCAGCTCCTTCCTGGTCAATCCCAGATATTTCCCATAGATGTGCTCGTTGTCTGCCCCAAGCGGCTTTGACAGGGTCTTAATTCTAGCGGGTGTTTCGGAGAAGTGAGGTGGCATGGTGGCTACCTTCATCCTCCCATAGTAGGGGTCCTCCACCTCCCTTACGGCACCCCGTTCCCAATAGTGAGGAAACTCGCAGATCTCCTTGGCATTCATGACCGGGCCGCAGACAAAGGAGCATCGATCGCCGATCTCCCGGAGCTCCTCCCTCGTGTGCTTCAGGAGCCACCGGTCGATGATCGCATACAGATCATCTTGATGGGCCGTTCGATCGAGGTTCGATTTGAACCGAGGGTCATCGGCCAGCTCCGGCTGTCCCATGGCCCCGCACAGGTTCCTGAAGAGCTTGTCCGTGGCCGCTGCGATGGCCACGTAGCCGTCCTTGCAGCGGGAGACATAATAAGGGGCAGCGCAAAAGTAGCGGTTTCCCGTCCGTTCCCTGATTTGCCCCGCCGTACTGTACAGTTCCAGTGTCATGTCCAGGATGCGGAGGAGCCCTTCGGGTTGGGAGAACTCGATGAACTGCCCCTTTCCTGTCTTCTCGCGGTAATAGAGGGCGGTCAAGAGCCCGATATAGCCCCACATGGCCCCGACGCTATCGCCAATTCCGTTCCCGACCATGGTAGGAATTCCAGGGTATTGGGGGTCATCCTCAGGAAAGCCGGTCGAGTAGATAAAGCCGCTCATGGCTTGACCCAGGATATCGTAAGAGACCATGTCGGCCAAAGGGCCCCATTGGCCAGGTCCGTTGGTAGCCAGGTAGATCAGGCGGGGATTCTCTTGGCTCAGCTGCCGGTACCCCAGACCCATCCGGTCCATGGTTCCAGCTCTCAGATTCTCTACGATCACATCGGCCTGGAGGGCAAACTTTCGGAAGATCTCCTTCCCTTTGGGGTGGGCGATATCCAGCGTGACATGGTGCTTGTTGCGGTTGACCACGAAGGTTTGGAGGTTGGTGCCCTGGATGGCCGTTCCGGGTGGACCGACAAATCGGACAGGATCGCCTCCAGTAGGCATATCTTCTCTGGCTCCGAAAGGGAGCTCGAATTTGATCACCTCGGCACCCATCTCTCCCAGAAGGCTTGCCACGAGCGGTCCGTTCATGAAGGTGGCAAATTCGAGCACCAAAAGCCCCTGGAGGGCCTCCGGCTTCTCCCAGATCTTCTCTGGATCGAACAGGCTCTTAGCATAGGCATAGTACTCCCCTTTGCTCCAGCTCTCTTTTTCCATCCGCTCTGCTCCTCCCCTTTGACCTGGATCGTGCAGGAATTTCCTTGTTTTCCAGCAGTTCCGCAATCTTCAAGATTCTTTTGGCATTCCTGTGGTAGATTGCCTCCTTCTCCGGATTAGAGTAAATCTCGCGGTTGTGCTGCTTTGCTCATGAGCTGTTAAAGCTCACCACCGGCCCCCTCTTCCGGATCGAGCTCTCTCTGGATGGACAAGGTCCCTTGGTTGTCCTCTGGGGAGCCCTCGATCAGCCTGAGAGTCTTTTCCTCCCAGGTGAGATCCTCCGGGGACAGACCCGGGACCCGGAAGAGGTTCCGCCGGTCCAACAGCTTCTTCCGTGCCAGGGCGATGACCTCCGTGTCCGAGATGGAAACTGCCCGGTACTTCAGCCGCTGGGGGGTTAGCTCGTAGAGGGTGTACCGATTGGGGTAGGTGACGATGCTGTGGTTGACCAAGTAGTGGATCCCGTCCACCGTCT
>JACQUA010000084.1 GCA_016210565.1 Chloroflexota bacterium | reverse complement strand
GTCAGTGGTTGCGCTAACCCACCACGTTCCCTGATTCCCGTCCAGTGGCCTTGCTCTTCTATTACTGCTCTTACTGCCCTCTGGTGGGTTCGCGCAGCCTCCCCGTATCCCGCCAACCCCTCTGCGCTTAACCCACCCTACTTTTTTTCTTTAGCCTGTTTCATCGCCCAGAATAGCTTCTCGGCGGTAATCGGCAGGTCCTTTACCCAGACCCCGGTGGCATCGTGCAGGGCGCAGGAAATGGCGCCGGTGGTGGAAACGATGAAGCCCTCGCCGACCTCCTTGGCACCGTAAGGCCCGTTGGGATCGTTCGTTTCAATGTGCACCGTGTGCATCTGAGGCGTGTCCTGCACCCGGGGCATCTTATAGTCCGTGTAGCCGGGATTGCGCACCTCGCCGGCCTTCGTCACAATATCCTCGTACATCAGCTCCCCCTGGCCATTGGAGACTGAGCCCTCCACCTGTCCCTCGGCGGACATCGGGTTGAGGGGATAGCCACAGTCGTCGCCCAGGGTCATCCTGGCAAGCTTATAGTGCCCGGTCTCGGCATCGACTTCCACCTCGGCCACCTGGGCCGAAAAGCTATAGGCGCCGGAAATGTTGCCGACGTAGGAGTTCTGCGGGTCCGGCCACTCGACGCCATCAGGATAATAAGTGGCGCTGCCAAAGATGACCCCCTTGGAATCGGATACCTGGGCAGTCCGGACCAACTCGGCAAAGGAAACGCGGCGGTCGGGCGCCTTCCGGGCGAAGACCCACCGGTTGCGGAATTCCAGGTCCTCGGGTTTCACTTCCAGCTTCTGGGCGGCCACTCCGGCCAGGATTCCCCTGACCTGCTCGGCGGCCCGCTTGCAGGCATTGCCAGCGTAGAAAGTCACCCTGCTCCCGTAGGTCCCGGGGTCGTAGGGTGTGGTATCGGTATCGGCGGCCACCACGGTAACGTCACCGACGGTCAGTCCCAGGACCTCCGCGGTGATCTGGGCGAGGAGGGTGTTGATTCCCTGGCCGATGTCGGAGGCGCCGGAGAGCACCACCGCCCCGCCGTCCTCGTTGATCTTGATGATGGCGCTGGAATCGCTCAGGGCGGCGGTCCGGGGACCGCAGGCAAAGCCGCCGCATCCCATCCCCACTCCCCGAACCCCCCGCCGTTGCCCCCTCTTCTGCACCCATCCGGAAAGCTGCCGGCAGGTGAGAATCGCGTCCTGGAGCCCGCTCGTTCCGATGCGGAGCTTGCTGAGGGTAACGTCACCGGGGCGCAGGGCGTTCTTTAACCTGATGTCGGTGGCGTCAATCCCCAGCTTCTCGGCGATCATATCGAGCTGGCTTTCGATAGCAAAGCGCACCTGTATCTGACCATGACCCCGTTTCGGGCCGGATACCGGGTTGTTGGTATAGACCCTCAGGGCCTGGTGGCGAAAATTGGGCACCCGGTAGGGCAACATGTGGGCCAGGCCATGGTTATATATGGTCACCGGGCCGACGCTGGTATAGGCGCCGCCATCGGTCAGTATCTTGCTTTCCTGGGCCATGATGGTGCCGTCCTTCTTCACCCCGGTCTTGAGCCATATCCTGGTGGGGATACGCCTCAGGCCGGCGAGGAATTCTTCCCTCTTGGTCTGGGTGTATTTCACCGGGTGGCCGGTCCTGCGGGCCAGGACCGCCGCCGCCAGGTGGAAATCGAAAAGCTCCGTCTTGCCACCGAAACCCCCGCCCACGTGCACCTTGATGACCCTGACCCTGGTGTAGGGAATGTCCAGTACCATGGCCAGGTCCCTTCTCAGATAGAAGGGTACCTGGGTGGTGACCCATAGAGTGTATTTGCCGTCGATGTCGCACTGGGCAATGCAGCCATCGGTTTCGAGGTAGCCGTGCATGTTCGGCGCCGTGGTGAAGTTGTCCTCCCTGACGTAATCGGCCTCTTTGAACCCTTTGTCCACGTCCCCCAGGTTCCAGTAGCGGCGCATCGAGATGTTGTCCCTGGCATGGTCGTGCAATTTGGGGGCGTCTTGCTTCAAGGCCTCTTCGGGATCGAAGACCGCCGGGAGTAATTCGTAGTCTACTTTAACAAGCTCCGCGGCTTCCTCAGCGATATCGGCATCGACGGCGGCCACCGCCGCCACGCAATCGCCGATGAACCTCACTTTGTCCAGGCAAATAACCTGTCGGTCCCTTGAGCTACGCAGGGGTCCGATTTTCACGCCGAGGGTATCTTTGCCAGTGATAACGGCTTTGACTCCCGGCAGCCTTTCCGCCGCCCTGGAATCAATGTTGACGATGCGGGCGTGAGGGTGGGGGCTGCGCACCAGGCTGGCGATGAGAAGGCCCGGCATGGTCATGTCGGAGAAGTATTTGGCCTCGCCGGTGGCTTTGACGGGGGAATCTATGCGGGGAACACTTTTCCCGATCACTGCGTATTCTGGCGACATATCGTTATCTCCTTTGGGAAACTCCGTAGCGGCACGCTGCCGCGTGCCTGTGGTATCAGGCTGTGTCTGTAGCGGCACGCTGCCGCGTGCCTTCTGGTATCAGACCGCGGTGGCAAGGACAGGCTGTCAGCCGACAGCCCTCAGCTTTCAGCAGTAAGCATTCGGCTGTCGGCTATCGGCTGTCGGCTAACTCAATAACTCATTGAATTTCTTTAGACTGGCATTGGCCAGAAAACCAACTCTCACAGGCACGGTGGCCTGTGATACCGGCCATCTGCGCTTAACCCACCCTACGAACTAGGGCGGGGAATCTTCGAATCTTCAATCCCTATTGCTGCGCCGCCGCCAGGATGGCCTCCACGATCTTCACGTACCCCGTGCACCGGCACAGGTTCCCGCTGATCCCCACCCTCACCTCGTCTTCCGTCGGCTTCGGCTTCTCCGCCAGCAACGCCTTGGCGCTCATAATCATGCCG
>JACQUA010000008.1 GCA_016210565.1 Chloroflexota bacterium | reverse complement strand
GCGTGCCTGACCCATTGAGAAGTAATCAATCACTTACATGATAGACAAGACATCATAAGCCAGACTGATCCCTCTGTCAATACCCGTGGCGGCACGCTGCCGCGTGCCGGGGATGGTGGGGGCGTAGCCGCGAGCCGCCGGCTCGCCCTTGCATTTCCGATCTTCTGACTCGTTGACGACGCCTGTGCCACCCGGTAGCGGCACACCGCCGCGCGCCTGCTGCTGCCGTACGCCTTCGGAGGACACGCGGGCAAGGTGCGGGCTAGCCGCACCACTCTCAGCCCCCACCCCTCCCGTGGCTGGCCCCTACCGTTACCCTCGCACCCATAATGGTGGTTCTGTGTACAAAACGCCCTGTTCGCTCGTATACATATCGCAGACATCCGTAGTTCCGCCACTAGTCCGTTATAGGTGTGGCTCCGTATTGTTCGCGCAAGAAAAGCAGAGGAAAATTAAGACGGTCAGCAAACCCGACAAAAACTAGACGAGCACCCATGAGCTACGATCACAACGCATGAATGAAAACGTTGTCTCACAGGCGAGGACGCCTGTGGTACCGGGTATTTTCTGAAGAACATGAAAACGTTAGCAGCAACTATCTCAGCCATTCTCTACGTATTGACCCTGTCTTCTGTGCCCGCCCTGGGCCAGGCGCCTTCTCTGCCGCATGCCTTCTTCGGAACGGTTACCATAAACGGCCAGCCGGCGCCAGCCGGCGCCAGGATAGAAGCCAGGGGCGCCGGCGTCAGCACCGGCATCTCGGGGAATCCCTTGACCACCACCCAACAGGGCCTTTACGGAGGAGAGTCCGGGATTCAGCTCAAACTGATTGTCCAGGGAAATATTACCGAAGGCGCCGCCCTCAGCTTTTTTGTAAACGGCGTCCTGGCCCCCCAGTCCGCCCAGTGGCGCACCGGCCAGGTCACCCGGCTTGACCTGGCCGTCGCCACCGTGGCGCCGGCGGTAACTCCGGCGCCCACGGCCGCGCCGTCGCCCCAACCGACAGCAGCCCCTACCGTGGCGCCACCAGCCACGCCAACCCCGGCGCCGGCATTCGTCTCTCAGTCGCCGGGCGGGGGCGGCAGCTCGGGAGCGCCCCTCTCAGGGCCAACGCAAACTGCAACCATAGTCCCGGCGACCCCGCCACGTCCCGATCCGAAGGTGAGCGCCTCCGCTTCGCCGGCAAAATCCGTGGCCCAACCACCCGCTGCGCCGGTCCAGGCGCCGGCGCAACAAAAACCGCCGCCTCCGGCGCCTTCGATTACACCGGCGACGCAAGTTCCAATCCCCCCCTCGACTCCCCAGCCACAAGCTGTGGCTCTGCCCGAACGGGTCGCGAACATGCCTCTGGCTCTACCTGCAGACCCGGCCCGTGAACCCCGCTCACCAGCCATACCGGGACCGGCGGCGCCCCCGGAGGAAACGGTCCACCCTGGTCCGGCCTCGCCGGCGCCCGCTGAAAACAGGGGCTGGTTTGTGGCCGGCATTGCCGCCGCGGTATTGGTCGGAGGGTTTCTTTTGTATAAATACCTGCCCCGGAAGGCATATGACCCGTAGCGGCACGTTGCACGTGCATACCGTAGCGGCACGGCGTGCCGTGCCGTTAGTTCCATTACCGTCAATTTGAGAGCGGGCCGGCGGCCCGCGGGTACAGCTAAGGAGGGACATCACATGTCAAAACTAACCGCAGTTCTAACAATGGCGCTGGTAGTCTTGCTGGTCCTGCCGCTGCAGGCAATTCCGGCCACAGGCTCCATCCCCTGGAAAACACCGGCACAACCTGCTACCGCCATGGCCGCGGTACCCAAGGCGATCCCGCTGCTGGACCCGGCGGGGGTGCGGGCGGCGGCCACGGCTGCAGGCCTGGCCAGCATGGTCACCGTTCCCGTGCCGCAGGTAACCGGCATCGAGAATTTCCTCAATCCCGGGCCCGGGCCCAAGAGCATGGCCGTTGTCATGGGCAAGGCGTTGTTCTGGGACCAGCAGGTAGGCAGCGACGGGCAGTCATGCGCCTCCTGCCACTTTGTCGCCGGCGCCGACAACCGGACCAAGAACCAGTTGAACCCCGGCTTCAAAGTCAATCCGCCGGACTCCGCTTTCGGCAATGCCGCTATAACCGGCATCGCCGGCTTTCCCAGGTTCGCCCCCAACTACAACATGGTGAAAGATGACCTGCCGAGCCACCAGCTCGTGGACGATGAAAACAGGTCTTTTAGCTTCCGCGGGATAACCCGCAGCACCAATGACGTTGTTTCCTCGCAGGGGGTCTTCAAGGCCAACTTTACCGGCACAACTCCTGGCCAGATGAAAGATAACGGGGTGCCGGTGGCGGACAACGTTTACAACGTCGCCGGGGTCAACGTACGCCGCGTCGAACCGCGCAACACCCCCTCGGTCATCAACGCCGTGCACAACGTTGACAATTTCCTGGACGGACGGGCGGCAAACAAGTTTAACGGCAAAAACCCGCTGGGTCCGCTGGATGACGCAGCCAGGATCCTGGTTAACGTAAACGGCGCCCTGACGCCAACGCAGGTCAGCATTCCCAACTCCAGCCTGGCTTCGCAGGCGGTCGGGCCGCCGCTGAGTCCCGAAGAAATGTCCTTCATCGGCCGCACCTTTCCCGACATCGGCAAGAAAATGCTGGCTGCCCGGCCCCTTGCCTTCCAGCGGGTACACCAGAACGACAGCGTGCTGGGAACCTTC
This sequence comes from Chloroflexota bacterium, assembly GCA_016210565.1. GTDB lineage: Bacteria > Chloroflexota > Dehalococcoidia > JACQUA01 > JACQUA01 > JACQUA01. The sequence continues at coordinate 2,494 of JACQUA010000008.1, read as the reverse complement.
TCCAGGGACGGCCAGGCTTTGAACGGGCTGACCTTCGCTGCCTACGCCGAGCTGGTCCAGGCGGTGTTCCAAGCCAAATACTGGGACTCCGACAGGGTGATCACCTACAACCCGGATGGGACCCGGGTGATCAATCCCCCGGGGACGCCAAACGGGTACACCCAGATGCAGGACAATTTCAGCCTCTTTTTCGGACTGGCCATCCAGGCCTATGAGTCCACCCTCCTTTCGGATAGAACGCGCCTTGACCTTTTCATGGAAGGCGACGATTCCGCCCTGGACCAGGACGAAATGCGCGGCCTGCTCATCTTCATCAACGCCGGGCAACCGAATCCCATCTTTGCCGGCCTGAGCAAAGGGTCCTGCACCTCCTGCCACAAGAGTACCCTGTTCAGCGACGCCACCTTCAGCGGCCAGGGAGCGGAAGGAGTGATCGAAATCGAACTGGCCCCCATCTTAAAAGATGGGGAACTGGTGGGCGGCACCGAGCTGGTCCTCCTGGACAACGGCTTCTATAACATCGGCGTCCGCCCGATCAACGAGGACCTGGGCCGGGGCGGATCGGAAAACGGCAAACCCCTGTCCAAGGCCAGGCAGGCGATACAGGGTTACCCCTTCGCCCCTCCCCTGCCGCCGGGGTCGCCGCAGAACCCCCGGGTTATGGTCGATGGGGCATTCAAGGTGCCCATACTGCGCAACGTGGAACTTACCGGCCCTTATTTTCACAACGGCGGCCAGCGGACGCTGAGAGAGGTGATCGAGTTTTACCGCCGCCAGGGCGACTTCAGTGACGTCAACATCGCCCACCTGGACAGCCCCATGGCGGCCATCGACATCAGACTGCCGGACTTCGCCGGGCGCGACCTGGATGTCGACCGCCTGATAAAGTTCCTGCTGACGTTGACCGACGAGCGGGTGCGCTACGAAATGGCGCCCTTCGACCATCCCCAGCTTTTTGTGCCCAACGGCCACCCCGGAGATAGTACCGCCATCACCGAGTTCGACCTGATCAACGGAGTGAAACAGGCCAAGGACATACTGCTGGAAATCCCGGCCGTGGGCCGCAGTGGAAGACAGGCTGCCGGCCAGGGACCGGTCCAGGGCTTCCTCACCTCAGGGGCCATTCAGAGCGTCCAGATCAATCTCCGCCCGGGATGGAACATCCTGTCGACGCCCATCAAGTTGCATACCAGCGTCGACACCTGGGGCGAGTTCAGCACCTATAACGGGTTGAATTTCCAGGCGGCCTATCGCTGGGACGGGACCGCTTTCCAGTTCATCGACGCCAGCTATGTGCTGCAGCCGCTGGACGCCATTTATGTAAAGATGAACACCGAGGCCGCAGTGGAACTTATTCCTTTCGACGGAGTCTCGGCGCCGCCCAGCCGTACCTTGAACGCCGGATGGAACCTGGTGGGGTCAGCCTTCCTGCAAAGCGAAATGTCGGTGAAGGATGCCTTTGCCTCGGCCTTCTTTGTTCCCAACAACGTTCCCAATACCCTGCCGCTCTGGGGCTACACCCAGATAGTCAGCCCGACCAGCAACGTTTTCGACTGGGTCTACGTCAGGGACTCGGCAGTCATCCCTAACATGCAGATCGGCGAGGGCTACTGGGTTTCGATGGTCAACGCCGGGCAGGTCGGTGGCTTCACCTCGACACCGTTGATACGGCCAAGGTAGGATTGGGCGATTTAAGATTCAAGATTTAAGAAAATCCCAAATCTCCCACTTTGAAAAGGGGGAGCATCCCAAATCTCCCCCTTTTTCAAAGGGGGATTAAGGGGGATTTAAGGAAAATGGAGTTCAATCTCAAGTTGGACCTGCTGCCAAACACAAGGGGAAAATCCCCCTGTATCCCCCTTTTGCGAAAGGGGGAGGAACCCAAATCCCTCCTTTTGCGAAAGGGGGAGGCGCTAAAGGCGGCAAGATGCACCATAATAGCGCTGCTGGTAGTGGCATGGCTTTTCCGGGCGCCGGCCATGGTCGGCGCCCAGGTGCCATCGCTGCCCCAATACTTCTACGGCGCGCTGAAGATCAATGGTTCGGCGGCGCCTGCCGGCACCCCCGTTGAGGCCAGGGCCCCCGGCGTGCTCACCGGCCCGTTCAATCCGATCGTCACCACCGAAGCCGGCAAATACGGGGACGCCAGTCCCTCCACCGCCGTACCCAGACTTCTGGTGCAGGGCAATATCCTGGATGGCGCCACCATCGAGTTCTTTGTCAATGGTTCAAAAGCCGGTCAGACCGGGGTCTGGCGCAGCGGGCAGATTTCGATGCTGGACCTCACCGTCACCACCGTGCCGCCGCAGCCTGTGGCCCAGGTCGGGCTGTCCCAGGGCCAGGATACCATGGTCTACGTGGCAGCCAGGATAGTCCGCTTTTTCGATGGCGGCAGCGGGGGGACAATCAGCCTGCCCGAGGGCATAGGCGCCTATGACAGCTACCTGGCGTACGACGCCGCCGGGATAACCGCGAAGAGCGCCGCGGGCATGGC
>JACQUA010000066.1 GCA_016210565.1 Chloroflexota bacterium | reverse complement strand
TGGGTTGATTGTTGAATCCTTAATTTTGCATTACAAAAACCAAACGCCGATTTTCCTTCAAGCTGCGAAAATCCAATTAGCGGTTCAGAGCCAAGTCGCGAGGCGATCATTGGTGAGCTTGCGGCTTTACAACGCAAAATCGGGGCGAAATAAAATTGGAGACCTGCCGTGCCTTTTCAACAAAAGTTCGTCATTACCCCACGCTACCTTACTACTGGTAGCAAGCGAAGGTCGGGTAAGAAAATTAACCCTGATATCAAATTCATCGTCGCGCATGACACCGGCAATCCGAATTCCTCGGCTTCGGGGAATGTTCGTTATTACGAAAATTCCCGAAACGAGATGAGTGCCTCTGCTCACCTTTTTGTTGACGATAAAGAAATCATCGAATGCATTCCGGCGCTCACCGGCCCGCCGGAAAAAGCCTGGCACGTTTTGTACGGCGTACCCACCGACAACCAGCTCTTCGGCTTCAATGCCAACGACGCAGCCATCGGCGTCGAGTATTGCTACGGTGATAAAATCAACGCCGATGAATCTTACGCCAGATATGTTTGGCTGATGGCGCTCATCTGTTTTAAATTCAGCTTGGATCCAAAAAATTCTGTGGTCGGCCATTCTTTTCTCGACCCGCAACGCAAAACCGATCCGGGGACCGGCCTTTCACACAGCCGCAGAACGTACGATCAACTTTTGAAAGACATCGTCATGGAGTATGATTTCTGCACAGGAAAAATTCCCCCTCCGCCCAAACTCATCAACCAAAATGGAACTGTTCGCGTGACCGTGAAGCTCAACATTCGCAAAGGCGAACCCAGCACGAAAGTTCCCGTTGCCGAGATCGTGATGCCCGGTTCGCTGTTGAACTACGTCGGTTATGTTGAAAACAGCCAAAGCATCAACGGCAATGCGAAGTGGTTTAAAGATGCGAATGGAAATTTCTTTTGGAGCGGCGGGGTGGTGGCAGATTCATGATTGAATATTAAAAAATTCAGCCACGGTTGCACCATGGCTTTTTTGTTTGTATTAATATCTTCCCTTTCATGGTGGAACCAACCACCTTTAGATCTGCTGTTACATTGAGTTTTTTGGCTGTCTCTGAAACTCGGGTTGCAGTTCCTCGTTGCTCGATCTTACACTCGTTTTGTTGCTGATTTACAAAGCTTTATTGGAGGATGTATTCACGCTCGTACAGAGGCGAGTCTACCTTCCGGGACGTGCCTGCAACGGTCTGCGGGCAATCATCCATGGCATATCCCCCTTTCTTAGAGGAGGCGTCCTATGAGTAGAGAAGCCGTAGAGGACCTGCTTGACCGCTGGCTCAACGAGCCGGCCTTTCGCGCCGAGCTGCGGGCCAACCCCGAGGGCACGGTGCGCCTCAGCGGGGCCGCGCTGAACGAGGAGGAGTGGGCCGCCTTTCGCAGCATCAATTGGGACCTCTCCGACGAGGAGCTGGAGCTGATGCTCCGGGAGAGTGAGATTCCTGGCTTTTGACCCGACCGGCCGGGGCGCACCGGACCGGAGGCGGCCGCCGGTGGCCCTCCCCCCCCGCTCGATTTCCCCACCCGGAGGGACCTGAGGCGATGCGCATCCCTTCCCTGAAGCGACGGATCTGGGCCCTGGGGCTGGCGGGGATCTTCTGAGCCATGGGCCTGGGGCCGATCGCCTTCGTCGATACCTCAGAGATGTGGCTGGCCAGCCCGGCGGGCTCAAGGGCCACGGTCTGGACCTGCTGTACGACGTGGAGGCGCTCCTGTACCTTGGGCTGGAATATGAAAGAGATCACTTTTTGCCTCCTCCCTCTTCTGTCCTCTCCAGGTCCTCCAGCAGCTTCTTGCCCACCTGGTACAGGGTGTTCTCTTTCCAGCTGCGGTCGAAGCGCACTTTTTCCAGGCGGCGACGGGCCTCTTGCCAGAAAAGCCTCTCGTTTACGACCTCCAGGAAGAGAAAGAAGACACTGAAGTAGTTGGGTATCCCAGCAGAATCCAGTCGTTTCCCTGCCTTGATGTCATCGGTAATCACGGAGAGGCCTCTCTCCAAGGCCAACTGTTGGCAATCGGTCTCTCCTCTGTTTCTTCCTGGCTTCGACTTCAGATCCACAACCTCCATCTTCTCCTGCCTCTCTAAAACCAAGCGGCTCAGTTTTCCGTCGTAATCAGTGTGGCTGGCTGTGTCCTGAAGCTCTTCGATGACGCTTTGGGGAACTACCAACTTAAACCACCCGACAGCCGAGTCCAGTATCTCCATCGCAGCCAGGTTTATCAAGGCACAGGCATCCACAATGAAGCTACCGGGAAGAGATGAGCCTTCCAATGCGTGCAGCCTCCTCGAAGGATCGTTCCGCTTTCTTTTTGATATAGTCCATCTCCTCGGCGTACTCTTTTCCTACAAGCTCCTCCAGGTCATCCTTTCGAATCTTCCCGTAAGCAAAGAGGGTTCCCAACTCCAAAAGCAACCGTTCTTTGGTCAGAGCAACCTCTCGGGAGAGGATATCAGCCAGAAACCTGTTCTGGCTTACCTGGAGCAGCCGGGCGACCAGGTAGATGTCCACCTCGAGCTCCTGGGGAATTTCAAGCTCCAGTTTCACCACTTCTTCCATAAGTTTTACCTCCTCCTTGTCCCTTGCAGGTCGATGGCCTCCCTCCGAGAGGTGTCCCTGCCATCACTCCTCCCTTTGTCTGATCTCTAATTTTGGACCGACACCGGTCCTCCTTCGGAGACGGTTACCGGCCTGTTGACCCTATGGTACCACTCTCCCTTTCCCATGACAAGTGAGCGGAGGGCTGCACTGTTGGCAACATAAAAGGCAAAATTTTTGCTCCCGGCTCCCCCGGCATGACCGGAGGGAGGCCTTCCCCCTTACGTCGCCAGCGTGGTTAAGGGCGCGCCTCCGTTGGGCCTCCGCCTCGACCCCGATGGCACCCTCACCGGAGCTCCCACCAACGCGGGAAGCACCAGCTTCACGGTGCAGGTGGCCGATGCTTTGGGCGTTGAGGTCTCCAGGGACTTTTCACTCGACATCGATTGAGCCCATTATATCGGGAACGAAGTGCTGTTTTTGATAATCGAATTCGTTGCACCTTGACTTTCTTCCCTCTCTGAGGTAGCTTCCTTTTTAACGGTTAAAGCAGGGGAGGGGGGCAAATTAGGGACTTTCGAAAAATAGATTGGCCCGAGTCGTCATTCCCGCGAAAGCGGGAATCTAGGCAACTCAGATCAAAATATGGATTCCTGCTTTCGCAGGAATGACAAACAATGGGTTAGAGGGATATTTATTTTTTCTAGAGTCCCTTAAAGGGAACAGCCGGGGTTAATTCCAGGGTTGTTATGCACGAGTTTTTTCAAGATAAAGTGCAAAGTGGGTGTGGGGGAGTGTACCTCGTTTGTGGAGGTCGCAATGGGAAGAATACGACAAATGATTAAAGTCGATGGACGCGAGTGTTGGACCCTGTTTGATACTGGCGCCCGGAATACCTATGTAGTACAAGCCATCGCGCAGGTTTTGCCGACCTCGAAGACCCCACGCCCATTCCGAAGCGCCATAGGGGGACAAGTCAAAGAGATGGACACGATGGCACTTCTCTCAGCCGAAGTGGAAGGGCATCCGATCTCCACCCACGCGATGGTCATCGATGAGATTGGTAACGACGAAGAGGGTACCCCCATTGAGATCCTCTTCGGTGCGCTGGCAATGCAACAGTGGGGAATCAGGCCTGTCCCAGACGAAGAGAAGCTGGATCTGTCGCATTATCCGGAAGAATTCTTGGAGTTTTGATTGGAGAAAAAAGAAGTGGCTATGGCGGAAGCAGCTCGACGAACCGCACGAGGCGATGGCGGGGACGCCGTTCGCCGGACCATCGTGATCGGCGCCGCGGGGCGAGACTTCCACAACTTCCTCGTGGCGCTGCGGGATGATCCGGCAGTCGAGGTCGTCGCCTTCACGGCGGCCCAGATCCCGCACATCGAGGAGCGCTGCTTCCCCGCCGCGCTGGCCGGGCCGCGTTACCCCCATGGAATCCCCATCGTTCCCGAATCCCGCCTCGAAGAAACGATGCGGAAGACGCGCGCCCACGAAGCGATCTTTTCCTATTCCGACGTATCCCACGAGCAGGTGATGCACGTGGCCAGCCGGGTGCTGGCCACGGGGGCAGACTTTCGCATCCTGGGTCCCGAATCGACCCTGTTGGAAAGCCGGATCCCGGTGATCAGCATATGCGCCGTGCGGACGGGATCGGGCA
>JACQUA010000062.1 GCA_016210565.1 Chloroflexota bacterium | reverse complement strand
TCGTTCCGGAAACGGTCATTGGCACAAGAAGGCGCCGTACAAGGTCCAACTCTCGCAGGCACGGAGGCCTGCGGTACCGGTCCCCTGTGTCCAGCCCGAGATGTGGGACACGATCAGTTTCAAAAAGGGGGACAAGGATTGACCCCCGACTGCGGCTAATGATACCAGATTTGGCGGCGGAAAGACAAAGGTCACCCTCTCCTTAATCCTCTCCCATCAAGGGAGAGGAAAGGGAGGGAGGGAGAGGGAAAAAAAAGGGGGGGAACCTTGGTTCCCCCCCTTTTGGCGCGATGCACTGGCCGGGCAAGACTACGGTATCAGGACGTAGCTGGCATCGCGGATGTTCACGCGGTACTGGGCGATGAACATCGCGTCCTGGATGTTGATCTTGTCGCCCTTCAGGGTGGGTTCGCCTGCCGAGGGATAGTCGTAGCGGACGCTGGCGGCGGCTAGAGGATTCAGGGTTTCCAGGAATCTTATGCCGACGCGGAACTGGGCGATGAACATGGCGTCGGTCATGTTGACGGTGAGGTCGCTGGTGGTGAAGTTGTTAAGGTTCTTGGCGGCGTCACCGCGCAGGATGTCGCGAATGGTGACGCTGGCCTGCTGGGTGATGGGACTCCCGTCGCCGGCGTTCATGGCGGTGAAATCCAGGGTCAGGTCGTAGCGGTTGGTGGCCGCGCCGATGAGCTTGGGGATGAGGAGGGCGACATCGAAGGGCGCCTGGTTCCCACCCGCCGGGAGGTTGAGCGAGTAGGTGGTCGTTCCGCCGGCGTTGTTGTAGGCCACCGTGGGGTTGACGTACGGAGCGTAGCCGGTAACCTCGAGAATGTTGATGCCGGCGGAGGCATAGCCGGCGGAGGCGGAATAGGAGGCTATTCCACCCGTGGGGTTGAACGAAGAGCCATCGGAAAGGATGGAGCTGACGCTGTGCTTGATGCCGATGATTTCCGTGGTGGGATCCATGACCTGCGTGGCGCCGTGGACAGCGCGCACGTCGGGAATGCGCGCGAAGCCGGTGGTGGCGGCCAGGTTGCTGTCCAGCCCGGAGAACCACATCTTGTAGCCGCCCCCGCCCTCTTTGATGACCGAGGGGGAGCCTACTCCGCGGCCGTCCCAGGCATTGGCAGCCCCGGTACTAACGACGGGGTTGGTCCGGGGGGTCCAGGTGATGCCGTCGGGGGAGGTGGCCAAGCCTATCTGTGAGGTGGTCCCGTCCAGGCCCATGCCGCGGTAGCCGGTGAACCACATTTTGTAGAGGTTGTCGGAATCTCTCATGACCGAAGCCACGCCGACGCCTCGTTGTGAAAAGGCAGCGGTGGGGGCGGTGGCGGGGGTGAAGACGGGGGTGGCGCCGTTCTTGGTCCAGGCAATTCCATCGGGAGAGGTGGCCAGTCCGATGGTGAGTTCGCCGATGGCGAAGCCGGGTCCGACCTTGGCGGTGTACCACATCTTGAAGTCGCCGCTATCTTTGATGACGGCGGGCGAGCCGACGCCGGCGGCTTCAAACGCATGCTGAGCGGTGAGCACCGGGGTGGTACGTTTGCTCCAGGTGAGTCCACCGTCGGTGGAGGTGGCGTATCCGATCCTGGTCATGTCGGAGGCGTCGCGTCCCATGAACCACATTTTATAGGTTGATCCGTCTATAACCACGGCGGGAGAGGCCACGCCCTCGGCATCCCAGGCGCTGGCGCTGCCGGCCGGGACGACCGGATTGCCGGGGTGCTTGCTCCAGGTGATTCCGCCGTCGGTGGAAGTGGCCACGCCAATCTGGAATCTGCCGGCGAGGTTCTGGCCGCTATAATACATCTTGAGGGTGGAGCCGTCTTTGACGACGCTGACGTTGGCGGCGGCGCTGGAGTCCCAGGTGCCAGCCGGGCCCAGGGGCAAGACGGGCGTTGCCTGCTTCTGCCAGCCGACTTGTCCCGGTACTACCGCGGCCTGGGCCGGCTGCGGGAAGAGGATGGCTGACAGAAGGGGCAAGATCAGAGCCGCTGCCATTACTGCCAGCAGTGGCGTCTTCCTTTTGGTGATAGAGTATGTCGTATCGGTCCGGCTATTTTTCATGGCTGCCTCCGTGTCCGTAAGCTTTCTCAATGGCATGTTTGCCCTATCCCGTTATGATCTGGACTACCTTCATGGCGATGATTATAACGAAGATGAGGATGAGGGGGACAGTCCCCACGCTGATGAAATCCGCCATGGTCCTGGAAAACTTGCTCTGGGCGGTCCGGGTCAATTCGCGGGTGATGAGAAGCGCCAGCAGAATCAGCACTGCGATGAGCCCCATGGTGGCGTTAGCAGCAGCGATGACGCTGGTGGTGGTGACGGTGGTGGTTACTGTGGTTACGGTGGATATCATATTTGTCTCCTCGTGGCTGGCGCTATCCAACTGAACTCGGGGCAGTTAGCGCGAAGCAGCCCTGAGCATCCCCGGGTAGTCGCTGTTGAAAAGGTGCCTGGCATTTTGTCCGCCATTATCATGGGTGACCATCCGGGCGCCCCCGAACCGGGGGCGCCCGAGATTTTCTTGTCCTCTAGTCCTCTTCCGCTTTGCGGCGTCTGAAGAAGAAGAACCAGACGATGAACAGGGCTATCAGCAGCGCGACGATGATGCTGATGATCAGGGTCAGGTTAGGCCCGGGCGGCGCGGGAGGCGCCGGCGGCGCCACGGTCGGAGTCGGCGCGGGCGGTTTGGGCGCGGGCGGCGGCGGGGTGACGACCACCACCGGCGGTGGCGTGGTGGGCTTGGCCGTCGGCTTGACCGCAGGGGTGGTGGGCGCCGGGGTAGTCGGCTTGGGCGCCGGCGTGGGCGGCTTCGCCGTCGGCTTGACCGCAGGAGTGGTCGGCGCCGGCGTCGGCGCCGGAGTGGTTGGGGCAACGGTCGGCGGCGGGGGCGGTGTGGGCGTCGGGACTACCTGGAGCGCTACCAGCGCGAAGACGGACGCTCCGGCGGTTTCCGCCACGACTTTGACTGTATCCCCAACTACGGTGGCCGATTTGGGTTTGACCACTTCGGCGACGGTGGCGGACTCACGGGCGATGCCCAGGCTGGCGACTCCGCCAGCCCCGTCTACCCACGTTTTGGGCGCGACGAACTCGATGGTCGCCCCGGTGATATCGACATTGGTGGCGCTAACATCCAGGCCAAGTGCGGTGTCCTTGATGTTGAACTTGGCGAGAACGGCCTTGATCTTGGCCACGGCGTCGGCGCCGCTGAGCAAGACGGTGCTAATGGCGGCGCCCGTTGGCAGCGATTTCAACTGCAGCGTGAGCTGCGCCTGGCCGGGGGCTGCCCCGGGCTTCGAGGAGCCGACCATCAGGGCGGTATGGGCTACCGGTGAGGCGGCATACTTGATGCTGGTCACGGCAGCCTGGGCGGTGGCGCCCTGGCCCTGGGCGGGGCCCGTGGTGACAATGATGTTGCCGAGCACGACACCCTGCTGGACCACCGGCACGGTCAGCGTGTTGTTCTCGAATTTCACGCCGCTTACCGGGTCGGTGAAGCTAGCCAGAGTCGTGTCGCGCCCGGTGCTGGCCGGGATGGTCAGGGTTGTGGTACCGTCCGGCGCGATGGTGACAGAGATATTCTGACCGGGGGTCGGCGGCGCCGGGTTGCCCTGAGCGTCCCTGGCGACAGAGCCGGGGTTGATGGTAATGTTGCCCCCCGGTATAGTGACCACGACCGGGGCGGGGGCAGGCGGGGGAGGAGGTGGAGCGGGAGGCGCCACCGGCGCGCCGCCGCCGCCAACGATGATCGCGGCGCCGCCGGCCTGGATATTGACGGTCTGGGTGCGCGTGTTGGCGGGACCGAGCGGGTTGTTGATAGTAAGGCCGACGGTGTAGGCGCCGACGGCGTTATAGACGTGCTGGGGGTTCTGGGAGGAGCTGCCGGTTCCGTCGCCGAAGTTCCACAGCCAGCTCACGCCGGGGCCGGTGGACGTGTCGGTGAAGGTCACCGTAGCCGGGACGCCTGTCGCAGGCGCGATGGCAAAGGCAAAGTTAGCGGCTGGCGTGTCGTAGGCCGTAACGTTCTGGGTCAGGGTCGGGTTAGGGCCGACTACCAGCGGGTTATTCACGGCGAGGGTAACGGGCTGCGCGACCCCCAGGGTAGTGAAGGTCTTGTTGCCGGGGGTCTGAAGGGTGCTGGTGCTGCCATCGGGGAACTGCCAGAACCAGGACACTATGTTCCCGGTGGACAGGTCGGTGAAGGTAAAGCCCCGCGGGATGCGCGCCGCGTTGAAGCCCGGAACCGGGGTATCGTAGACGCTGATGGCCTGCGAGGTGTTGCTGGAGCTCACGGGGTTGGTGACGGCCAGCGCCACCGTGTAATTGCCCGGGGTGCTGTAAGTATGGGACGGGTTCTTGGTGTTGCTGTGAGCCGTGCCGTCGCCGAAGTTCCAGTCCCAGGTCAGGGCCGGGCCGCTGGATGTATCATTGAAGTTGACCACGACCGGGACCTTGCCGTTTGCCGGGTTCAGGGTCCGCGTAAAGGTCGCCGCGGGGGGGTCAAAAGTGCCGAGGAGGGAGACGTCCACGGTCCGCGTCCTGGTAGCGCCTCCGGCAGGGTTGGTCACTGTCAGGCTCACATCCACACGCTGGGCGCTGCTGTAGGTGTGGGATGGGTTCTGGGTCGAACTCGTCGTGCCGTCGCCGAAGTTCCAGAGCCAGCTAACGATGTTGCCGTCGGAGGTGTCAGTGAAGTTTACGGTCAGCGTGTTGATGACGCCGACAGCGTTGAAATTAGCGTTGGGCGCCCGGTAAACACTGACGACCTGGGTGGTGGTATTGGAACCCGCCGGGTTGGTGGCCGTCAGACTGATGGTGAAGTTACCGGGATCAGAGTAGATGTGGGAGGCGGTATTGCCGGTCTGGGTGGGACTGCCATCTCCCCAGTTCCAGGTGTGGGTTACGATATTGCCGGTGGAGGTGGCGGTGGTGTTGACGGTAACCGGACGCACGCCGTTGGCCGGATTCAATGTTTTGGTGAAGCCGGCGGCGGGGTTGCCGTAGACGGCCAGCGCCTGAGAAGAAGCGACCCCTCCGGGCGCAGCGACGTTAGATACCCTCAGGGTGACGGTATAGTTGCCGGGAGTGGAATAGGTCTTGGTGACGTTTTGCGTGGAGCTGCCGGTGCCGTCGCCGAAATCCCACGACCAGGAGGTGGGACCGCCGGTGGAATTATCGGTAAAGGTAACGAGGACCGGGGCCACGCCCGAAAGCGGCGCTTTCGTCATGGTGAAACTGGACACCGGTATGGCGAGAATGGTTACCTGCTGGGTGAATATGTTGCTGCCGGCGGTGTTGGTTGCAGTAAGGGTAATGGTGAACGTGCCGGGGTTGCTGTAGACCTTATTGGGCGGAGTGGCCGCGTTGCTGGTGCTGCCGGCGCCGGTGTCGCCGAAGTCCCACGAGTAGGACGTGGCGCCGGTGGAGGTGTTGGTGAAGGTCACGGTAACCGGCGCTATCCCGCTGACGGGGTTGAGGGCAATGGTGAATCCGGCCGTGGGGGGCAACGTGCCGCCGGTGACGGAACCGTGGACAACGTTGGTGGTGACAGGCGTACCCGGGCCGTCGGCGGCGGTGAAGGTGTTGATGCCGATAATGAGTGATGATGTGCCTGCAACCAGGGCGCTGACGCTAATGTTCGCCAGGGGAACCGTCCCGGTCGGAACGCCGGAGTTCTGGAACGCGGTGACGGTGAGCGAACCGGTGGTGTTAGCGGTGGCCAGGCTTGAAGTGGACAGGTTAGCGTCGAACGGCGCCACGCCGGTGACGCCGTTGATCTTCACCTTGGTGGGGTCAAAGGTTAGCTGGAACTCCCAGGCGGCCAGGCCGACCGCCGGTACGTTGGTGGCGATGACGGTGATGTTCCCGGAGGAGGCCAGCCCGACGTCGATGGTCCGGGAACCGACGGTAACGGTAGGGATGGCGGTGGCGGAGCTATGGAGGCCGCCGGGGTTGGCCGCGCCGGAGGCGTATTCATCGCCGACGATGTCGGACAGGACATCAATCGTCAGGGGAAGGTTCTCGAAGCCGGGCACGGGGGTACCCGCCAGGAGGCTGACGTTGATGACGGCTATGAGGATTCCATTCCCGATAGGCCCCTGGGCCCAGGTGGGGATGACCGTAAGTCGGAGAAAGCCAACCGTGTTGGCGTCCTGGGGGTGGCCATCGGTCAGACGGTTGTTCACGGGCTGGGCGTTGAAGGGAGCGGCCCCGCCCATGACGCTGTTTACCTTAACCCTGGTCCTGTCGAAATTCATCCTCAGTTCGTAGGCGCCGAGGCCCTGGGGGTCGGTGAAGTTGTCCACCATAACGTTGAGATTGGCGCTATTGGCGGGTCCGACCTGGAGGGTGGCGTGGGAAATGCTGACCGTCGGTCCGGGGGTGCGGATGGCCTGGCCGGCGGAGATGGTGTTGGGGATAGCAGTCAGGCCGGGGTCGGCGGCGGTTAGCATGTTGACCAGTGGGGTGAGGGCGAAGGTACCGGCCTGGTTGATTGTCAGGGAGATGGCAGCCAGGGCGATGGTCCCGGTGGGTCCGGGTGGGGCTGCCTGAAAGCCGCTGATCATTACCCTGCCGGCGGTGTTGGCCTGCGCCGGGGTATTAGAAGCGAAAGTGAGGGTAAACGGGTCGAAGGAGACGGCGTTGATTCCGGTTATGGTTATTCTGGTATTATCGAAATTGACCCAGATATCATAGGCCCCGAGTCCCGGGGCGGGGATGTTGCTGACGCTGACGTAGGCCGTGCCGGCGCCGCCGCCGGCTACGGCCACCTTGGTAACGCTGACGACGACCCCCTGGGCCGCCGCCGGCGTGGGAGATACCATCAGGCCACCGAGCCCCAGCAGGGCTATGAGAATTGCGGACAGGGCCACATTCATACCCCTGATAAATCTCTTCGTGACTTTTTTCATTAGGAATTCCTCCCTTATAGGTAACCGGTCTGGCTTGGTGGCAGGCATAGCTGGCTGACCTGGTCGTCAGGCGCGACAGGACTCTTGAGTGTTGGCCGCATTATTCCACAGGTATGTCAACTTGGCTGATCTGGTCGCCGGGCGCAATAGGCTTTTTTATTGCTTTGAGGATTATACCACACTTGTCAATAAGTAAGTAGCGTGAAAACGCCGGATTCGCGTGAAAATAGACCGTCATTGCGAGTCCGGATTTCGTCGGGACGAAGCAATCCCCTGGCTGGGTTGACATCTGGGGGATTGCCGCGCTTCGCTCGCAATGACATCTGTCACCCTGAGCCGGAGCCCCGAGCGAAGTGAAAGGCGACGCGAAGCGTCTTTCGTTCCGGGCTTCCCCCCGAAGGATTCTTCGACTTCGACTCGTCCCGATAGCATCGGGACTCGTCTTCGCTCAGAATGACAGTGTGGTGTCGCGCTGCGCCTCCACATGCCCTGCTGCCGACCGGTTGATTCGGAGGACTGCTGAGATGTGCTGCTGGAAGAAAGTACTAAAGATGGGTGGGGGGGGGCAGACTTTCGTCTGCCCCCCCTCTCCCTGGTCGCTAAGCCTGCCCTAGGCTAGCCAGTTGAAGGAGCCGTCGCGGAGCTGCACGCGGTACTGGGCGATGAACAGGGCATCGTTGATGGTGATCTTGGCGTAGGGCGAGTCATTCTGAGGCGTTGCAGCGTTGATGGCGTTAACCAGCGCCGTCGTTTCGCCGAGGCCCCTGGTGCCGACGCGGAACTGGGCTATCCAGAGGGCGTCGGACATGGTGACCGGGTCGGGGACCTGGGTGGAGTTATCGGCGTTGCCGCGGCGGAACGTCTTGGTGACGTCGGCGTTCTGGGGGATAGATGTGCCGCCGGGGTTGGCCAGCGTGATGGTATTGAAACGGAGCGTGAAGGTCACGTCTTCCAGGACGCTGGAGGTGAGCCACGGGTAGAGCCTGAACAGCTCGGAGCCGGGCTGGGGTCCGGGATACGAGGCCTGGAAGCCGGTTATGGTTGCCTGGTTGGCCGCGTAGCCGGGGGCGCCGGAGAACGGCGCCATGGCGGCGCCGCCCTTCATGGTAACCTTGGTATCCAGGTAGGAGACGACGGCTTCAAAGGCGCCGAGGCCGTCCGGCAGGACCACGGTATCATTGGGAGGCACCGGGTTGAAGAACCGGTTTATCTTGCCGGCCAGGTAGACCTGGGCCTCAGGGAGGGCGGTGGCGCCCTGGACCAGGGCGGTCTCGGCCTTGTAGCTGACGATGGTGATGTCAAAGAAGGAGCTGCTGGCCGGTCCCCTCGGGTTGTTTACCGTCAGGGTCGCCCGGTAGGTGCCGTCGGCGGCGTAGGACTTGGACGGGTTCTGGGAGGAACTGCCGGTGAGGTCGCCGAAGCTCCAGGACCAGGTGGTGATGTTGCCGTACGACGTGTCGGTGAACTGGATGGGAGTGCCGGGGTTGGTGGACGTAGGCAGGGCGGTAAAGCTGGCCGAAGGAATGCCGTAGGCCCTCTTGACGGCCGTGGCCGTGCTGGCCGGACCTCTGGGGTTATTAACGGTCAGCGTGACGGTGTAGTTACCCGGCGTGTTGTAGGTGTGCTGCCCGTGCAGGGTGGTCCCGCGAGTCGTACCGTCGCCCCAGTTCCAGTCCCAGGTTGTGATGTTACCCGTGGAGGTGTCGAAGAAGAAGACGGTCCACGGGATGTTGCCCTGGGACTCGCTCTCGTTGAAGCTGGCGGCCGGCACCCCATAGGCGCTCTTGACGGCGGTGGCGGTGCCGGGCTGGAAGCCGCCGGGGTTGTTCACAGTCAGGGTGACGGTGTAGTTACCCGGGGTGCTGTAAGTATAGGTCGGATTCTTGGTGTTGCTGGTACCCACGCCATCGCCGAAGGTCCAGGACCAGGAGGTGATGTTGCCGGTGGAGCCGTCGGTGAACTGGACGGTCAATGGGGTGTTGCCGCTGGACTTGTCCTCGGTGAAGACGGCCACGGGCTGGCCCCAGACCTGCTTGAGCGCGGTGGCGTTATTGGTGCTCTGGCCGGCCGGGTTGCTCACGACGAGCCTTACGGTATAGTTGCCCGGCGTGCTGTAGACGTGGACCGGGTTCTTGGTGTTGCCGTGGGCGGTGCCGTCCCCGAAGTCCCAGTCCCAGCCTGTGGCCGGGCCGGACGAGGTATCGGTAAACTGGACGGTCATGGGCGCGTTGCCGCTGGACTTGTCCTCGCTGAAGCTGGCCACCGGATAGGCCCAGACGGTCTTGGTGGCCGTGGCGGTGTCGGTGCCCCTGGGGTTGCCGGCCGAAAGGACCACGGTGTAGATGCCCGGGGTGCTGTAAGTATGCGAGGGGTTCTTGGTGTTGCTGTTAGCCGTACCATCGCCGAAGATCCAGTTCCAGGTGGTGATGTTGCCCGTGGACTGGTCGGTGAACTGGATGGTCAGGGGCGGCAGGCCGCTGGAGGCGCTTTCGGTGAAGATGGCGTCGGGAATGCCCCAGGCGCGTTTGACGGCGGTGGCGTTGTTGGTGCTGGTACCCACCGGGTTGGTGACCACCAGGCTGACGGTGTAGTCGCCGGCGTTGTTATAGGTCTTGCTCGGGTTCTGAGAAGAGCTGCCGGTGCCGTCGCCGAAGTTCCAGTTCCAGGACTGGGCGGGGCCAGCAGACGTGTCGGTGAACTGGACGGTGAGGGGGGTGTTGCCGCTGGACTTGTCCTCGGTGAAACTGGCCACCGGGTAGGCCCAGACGGTGAGCGTGCCGCTGACCAGCGCGCTGACTGTAATGGGAGTGCCCGTCATGTCATTGATAGAACCCAGCGTCAGGGTCAGATTGTGAACACCGGCCTGCAGGGCTTTCCACCGGACCGTCGCCACCCTGAGGCTGGCGATGGGTCCGCCCGTGCCAACGCCGGCCATATCGAACCAGCCGAGGTTCAGGGCGCCGGTATTGTTGGCCAGGCTGGCGTTGTGCGAGGGGGTGCCGAACGGCGCATCCCCGGCGGTGATGCCGCTATTGGCGGCGGAGACGTAGTCTACATTCACTTTCAACCTGTCGTAGCTTATCAACATGGTGTCGAACGCCGCGGGACCGTTGGGACCGCTGATGCCGTTCATCATAATAGTGGTGGTAGTGGTGCCGCCCAGCGAAACGGTGTTTGACTGGACGGTGATGTTGGTGATGGTTTCCCCCTGAGCTGCTGCCGGGCCTCCCAGGGGAACGAGGGAAACCAGGAGCGCCAGCGTGACGAGCAGGCTGAGAAAGACATTACCTTTATGATAGATGTTAGCCATGATTAGAGACCTCCTTTTCGGTGCCGGTGCCTATCGAGAACCATGTATGTATACCATTAACCTTGGCAGTTGTCAAGCGTGTTTTTACCCTCCTATCCTGCTATCCAGTTAAAGCTCGCGTCTCTCAAGTTTACGCGGTACTGGGCGATGAACAGGGCGTCGTTCATGGTCGCTTTTTCGCCGGTGTTGGTGGCTTCAAGCTGGACGCTGGCCCCGTTGACGATGTGGGTGAGCAGCGTGGTATCGCCCTGCAGTCGAATGCCCACCCGGAACTGGGCGATGAACAGGGCGTCAGACATATCGACGATGCCGTCCTTGCGGGCGTCGCCTCTCTGCAAGACGTACGTCCTGGGACCGTCCGCCGGGATGTTGGCCCCGGTGGCCACGTCTGACAGGGTATTGAAGGTCATAACGAGGTTATGGCTGACCAGGGCGGACCCGATGATCCGCGGGGCCACCCGCACCAGGGTGGCCGGGGCCTGGGGCGCGCCGGACGTTTGCAGGCCGGCGATGGTCATGGCGCCGGTGCTGCTGGGCGGGACCGGCCCGGCCGTGGCGCTGAAGGGATCAACTGTCCGGATAGCCCCGATGTTGATGGCGTTGCCGGATGCGCCGCCGGGGTAGGTGAGCACGAACTCGTAGGCGCCGATGCCGCCGGGGGCTTCGACGTCCTGGCCGGTGGACGGGTTGAAGATGCGGTTGACGTTTATGTCCAGCCAGGCAATGCCATCAGGAGAACTCTGGTACTGGCCGAAGCCGGGCACGTGCTGGACGCGGGTGACGTTGATGAGGCTCTCCCGGGTGAGGCTGGCCGATCCGGCGGGACCGGAAACGGTCAGGCGCACCGTGTAGGTACCCACATCGTTGTAGGTCTTGGTCGGGTTCTGCGAGGAGCTGCCGGTTCCGTCGCCGAAGCTCCAGGACCAGGAGTTCACGGTGCCCCTGGTCTCATCGGTGAAGGCCACCAGCAGCGGGGCGTTCCCGGCCACGGGCGAGGCGCTGAAGCGAGGCTCGATCACCTGGATCAAAGCGGACTTGGCGTGGGTCGGGTTCCCAGACGAATTCAGCGTGGCGGTCAAGGTGGCGGTATAGTTGCCGCCCTGCTGATACTGGTGCCCTGGGTTCTGCTGGGTGCTGCCGCTGTTGTCGCCGAAGTTCCACAACCAGGCCGTGGTGGGGCCGTTGGAGGTGTCCGTAAACTGGACCCAGAGGGGCGCCACGCCCTTGTCCGGGACGGCGGTGAAGTCAGCGGCGAAGATCTTGACCGAGCCGTGGATCGGCGCGGCCGGGATGTTGTTGCCGTCGGCGTCCTTGACGCTGACGGCGGTGAGGACCACGGTCAGGGGCGAGACCTGGCCCGGGGCGCCGATGGCGTTGACCACCAGGTTGGCGATCAGCACGTCGCCTGCGGGTCCCGGGTTCATGGCGAACTGCAAGGCGCTCATCAGGACGACGCCGGGGGTGGACAGGTTCTTGCTGGGCGCGGCGTCGAACGGGGCGTCGCCGCCGAGTATGTTGGTCACGGTCATTTTGGCCGGGTCATGCTCGATCCGGACCTCGTAGGCGCCCAGGCCCTCGGGATCGACGATGTTCTTCACCCACACCGGCACTGTGTTGCCGGTGGAGCCTGCCGCGAAGACCTTCGTCCCTGCTTCAACCTTGGTGGCCGGCACCGGGGTCGGCGTGGGGCTGGGGCTGGGGGACGGCGAAGGCGTGGCCGCGGGTGTGGGCGAAGGCGTAGCCGTAGCCGCGGCGCCCGGGGTCGGCGATGGGGTCAGCGTACCGCCAGGGGGCGGCGTGTAGGTCGGCTGGGGCGTCGGCGTCTGGTGGGGTCCGATATCGGGCGGCCCGATGAGCCAGTCGGGATGGGCGTCCTCAGCCGGAACGTCTGTCAGCCGGACTTCGCCGGTGCCGTCGGGGTTCATCATGTAGATGTCGGTGTTGCCGTCCCTGGTGGAAGTGAAGGCGATCCGTTTGCTGTTGGGTTTCATCCTGGGATGGTTGTTGACGAAGGTGTTGGGCGCGCCGGTATAAGTGACGTTGGTCAGCCGGGTGACGCCGGTGCCGTCGCCATTCATTATGTAGATGTTGTCATTGATGGTGGCGGCGGTGAGGTTGGCCGGGTCGCGGTTGGAGACGAAGAGGACGCGGCCATCCGGCGTGAAGCTGGGATGCTTGTTGACCACCGGCGAGGCGGTAAAGGTAAGCTGGGTCGCAGTACCGCCAAGAGCGGTGTCCCTGACCCAGATTTCCTGGTTGCCGTCGCGGTCTGACACAAAGACGAACCTGGTGGCGTCCCAGTTGAGATGGGGGTCGGTGTCCACGGCGGCATGGGCGGTCATATTGGTCTCGGTCGCTCCGGGCGCGGGTTCCATGATCCAGACGTCGTTATCCCGCACAAATACCGCTCTGCGGCCATCGTAAGACAGGTTCGGCATCGTGTCGGCGGCGGCGGCGGTGGTGAGGCGGACCTCGGTGCCATCGGGGTTGCGCAGGTAAACGTCTGTGTTGCCGCCCCTCTCGGACTCGAAGACGATCCGGCCCTGGTAGGGCGCGGTGTGAGGGAACCGGTCCGGGACGGTGTTGGTGGTGAGCCGGGTGACCGGGGCTCCGGGGAAGTCCTCCATCATGTACAGCTCGGGGTTGCCGTCCCGCAGGGAGTGGAAGACCACGGACTGCCGGTGCGGCCCTTCGTTTATCTTGATGAAGCCGTTGAGAATGTTGAGCGTGATGGGCTGGGGCGGGTCGAACTGGTTGATGATGATGTTCAACCCGCTGCCGGTGCAGTGCCAGCCGATGGCGGTGAAGGTGATGTTGCCCAGCCAGTAGTACTGCTGGAACGGCTGCGGGGTGGGCGTGGCGATAGGAGTCCCCGCCGGCGTGGGCGATGGCGCCGGAGAAGGAGTCGGGCCGGGGGTGGGGGTGGCCACCGGAGATGGCCCCGGGGTGGGCGTGGGTGGCGGCGGCGGGGGATTCTCCTCCCAGGCGTAGAATATGTCGGGATTGGTCAAATTGGTGTTGTCCTGCCAGATGATGTGGACCTTGCTCGGATCTACCTGGAGGCTGGTGTTGATAGAAGTGCCGGCATTGGCGGATACGTTCGTCGGCGGGGTCCAGACGCCGCCGGAGGGCAGGTACTGGTAGTAGATATCGTAGTTGCCCGGGGTCATGTCGTGATAGGTCACGTGGAGACCGTCGCTGCTGTCCCTGGCCAGGCGCGGATGGAAGGAATAACCGGCGGTGTTGGAGATGTTGACCGGGACGGTCCAGACGCCGCCGCCGGGCTTATGGGCATACCAGATGTCCGGAGTGGCGCCGCTCTGCCAGACAGCGCGGACTCCTCCGCCGCTGCCGACCTGGAACTGGAAATACGTGTCATCGTTCGGGGCGGGCCTGTTGGACACGTTGATGGGCGCGGGCCAGGGGCCGGCGGGCGGTTTGGCGTTGTAGAAAATCTCCCACTGGCCGCCGGGATTTTCCTCCCACATGACGTAGGCGTTGCCGGCGCTATCGGAGCGCACCTGCGGCTTGCGCGACGTGACTCCGTTGCTGCTGGAGATGTTGACCGGCGCCCCCCAGAAGCCGCCCAGGGGCAGAGAGGCGTAATACACGTCGTAGTCGGCGCCGCCGGTGTTGTCCGAGTATGCCAAGTTCAGATTGTTGAGCGCGTCCCGGAAAAGGAACGGGTCCATAGAGTTACCGGCGCTGCTGGAAATGTTGACCAGACCTGACCAGATGCCGGCGGCATCTCTGCGTTTGTAGAGTATGTCGGTGCTCCCGGCGGTTCCCCCCTCCCAGACCACGAAGGCCTCGGTGCCGGCGCCGCCGTAATAGAGGTTAATCCTGGGGTTGGTATGGTCCCCGGCAAGGCCGGAGGTCATGTTGAGGGGCGCGCCCCAGGGTCCGCCCAGTGGTTTCAGGGCGTAGTAGATGTTGTAGTTGCCGGCGCTATTGTCCTGCCAGACCGCGTGGACATCGCCGCTCGCGGTGGCCTGTACCCGCGCCGCAGTGGAGTTGCCGGAGGAAGCCGAGATGTTAACGGGCGCGAACCAGAAGGGGGCCCCGTAGAGAAGCACGGTGTAGTAGATGTCGTAGTTGCCGGGAGTGTTGTCCCGGTAAACGAGGTGGACGTTGTTATTCGGGTCCTTGAAAGTGGCAGAGCCGGCATTCTCCGACGTCCCGGAGCTGTTGGAGATATTGTAGGGCGCGGACCAGGCCTTCGGCGCGGCCAGCGGCTGGCTGGCGGGTTTGGCCGCAGGTTTGGACTGGGGGCCGGTTGGTTGGACAAACGTGCTTGTTGAATTACCGAGATTCTGGCCTCCCTGTCCGAGCCAGTGAAGGATAAGCATGTTGGGCATGAGGGGCCCGGGCGGCAGGTTGACGGGGAAGCGTAGTGGCACGCCCGTCGGCATCGGTCCGCCGAAGGTAAAGACGTTAATCACCTCGCCGGTCACGGGGTCAATAACCTCGAAACCGATGAAGGGAGACGGGTCCGAATACGGCGGGTTGAGGATGGTTACTGTCAGGATGATCTGTCCCGTGACAGGGTCCACCGTGAAGGTCGAGGATATCCCGGTGAGTATGTTCTTGGGCGTGCCGGTTGCAGTGGGCTGCGGCGTCATCGTCGGCGGAGGCGTCTGCCAGGGCGTGGGCGATGGAGTCGGCGTTGGCCACGGGGTCGGCGGCGGCTCCCAAATGGTCGGCGTCGGCCATGGCGTGATGTTGGGCGGTGGGGTAAGCGTGGGTGTAGGCTGGATAATGGGCTGCAATATCCAGTCCGGGTGGAAGTCCCGCAGGGCGTAGTTACTCAGGTTCTGCGGCGCGGGCGGATCGGCCCCGGCGGGGTCCATCTTGAAGATCTCGTCGTTGGCGGTCCGGTAGGAGGTGAAGGCGATCTTGGTCATGGTGGGCTTCATGCGACCGAAATCGTCCACGGCAGGGTCTTTGGTCAGCCTGGCGGCCGGGGCATTGGGCACGGGGTCCATAATGTAAAGGTCGAAATTGACGCCGTCGGCCCGGTTGGAGGTGAAAAGTATCTTGAAGTCGGGCGTAAAAGTGGGATGATGGTCATCGAACTGGTTGTTGGTCAACCGGGTCTGGTTGGCGCCGTTCGAGTCCATCATGTAGATTTCCGGGATGGGGCCGTCCCGGAACGAGGTGAAGACAATCTTGTCGCCGGCATAGGAGAAATGCGGCTCGGTGTTACCGGGGCCGGTGGGACCCGCGCCGGTCAGCCTGGTGGGGGCGGCCAGGGGCACGTTGGGCATTATATAGATGTCTTCGTTGGGGTTATCCCGCTTGGAGGAGAAGACGATCCTGGTGCCGTCCTGGGAGATGTTGGGCCAGAAGTCGTCGGCGGGGTTGTTGGTCATCCTGGTCTGCAGTGTGCCGTCGGGCGCCATGCGGTAAATCTCAGGGTTGCCGTCGCGGTACGACTTGAAGACGATCTGCCCCATGGCGTCCGTGTGGGGCACCATGTCGTCGTAGGGATTGTTGCTGATATTTACCTGGCCTGTGCCGTCATCATTCATCTTGTAGATTTCATAGTTGCCGGGGATAGCGGCGGCCGGGACCCAGCGGGTGAAGACGATCTGCTGGATGAACTGGTGCGGCGGCGTCCATGTGGGCAAGGGCGTGCCGCCAGGCGTGTAGGTCGGCATGGGCGTCAGCGTGGGAAGAGGCTCGTAGCCCGGGCGCCCGGACAGCCTCACCCGGCCGGCGGCGTTGTCAATGACCACCGTCTCGGCGTTGCCCCGCTCGGCCTTCAGCTTCGTCCTGTCGAAATCAACGAAAATATCGAAGAACGAAGGCGGCGTGTCGCCCACGTAGAAAACGGGCACGGTGACCTCCTGGAAAGGCCCGACGGGAACCCAGGGCATTTCCAGGCGCGGCGCCGGCGGGTATATCTTCTTTATGCTCCCGAAAAGGCCATCCAGCTTCAGGGGCCGGGTGGACGGCGGGGGGCCAGGGAGATATTCGGCCACCTTTACCGGCGGCTGGTAGGGTACGGGGTTGTCGAAATGCACCGATGTCCAGCCGGTGGCGATGGCCTGGAACTCGATGCCGGCCAGGATGCCGCCCCCGGAGACCGGGGGCTGGGGGTTGAGCAGGGTCGCGGCCCAGTTGACGAAGCCGGCGACGTTATCTACACTCTGAATAATCGCGGCAGGGTCGTAGGGTGACAGGAAGGGGCCGTTGACAATCTGGACGCCGGGCTTGACCGGGTCCTTGTCCACCACCTGGAGTTTGGAGGGGTCGAACTTGACGTGGAACTCCGCGCCGTAAATCAGGGGAACGTTCATCAACTCCACGTTCTGGATGAATCTATGGCCCACCGGCCCTTCGTCGAACTCGGGGGTGATCATGGCATGAGGGCCAGCGGGATGCCACGCTTCGCTCTTTGGTTTCGCAGCTTTCTGCGTGGGGGTGGGCGTGGCGGCATAGCCGGAAGGGGGCTGCGGGGCGAAACTCCCGATCAAAGAGAAGATCAGGGCGGTTACCACCATAATGTGGATGACGGGGACTGAATAGCGACGCCAGGCGCCACGGAAAACGGAGGCGTAGCGTTTGACCACGGGGCGGAAGGAATGTTTTTCGTGCATTTTACCTCTCCTGATGAGGGGTGATCAACCGATATCCCTTATATTCGGCATCATTGATGAAAATCCCAGGTAGCATCATGCCAGAGCGTACGTTACCACAGTCAGGTGGGCTTGTCAATACCCCCCTGTAACAAACCGGCTATATCGCACGTTATACAAAAGGATGATTGCAGGTACCACTTACGGGTGATTTCACCTGCTCATCCCCTCTCAGTCCCGCATAGAGCGCCCCCGCCGCGCCGTTGACCCTCCGCGCCCGGCCCCGCTCCACTTACGCGAAAAGTAATGCCATTACTTAGTACTAAACTCCCACCCCGCGGCGATTCCAGATTCAATCCTCCATGCTTGGCCGGCCAAGCGCCATGAAGGATGAAAATGTCATTCTGAGCGAAGACGAGCGTAAGCGAGTCGGAGTCGAAGAATCTTTCCCGGGCTCAATCCTACAACATGGACATACAGAAAGTGGCGAAGGAGCGTAAGCGAGTCGGAGTCGAAGAATCTTTCCCGGGGCGGGCAGAGCAAAGACCCTTCGACTGCTCCTTCGCTTCGCTCAGGACTCCGGCTCAGGGTGACAGTTTCGTAGCAAGCTTCAAGGCGACAAGGGTTCCTTGAGTTCTTGAGTTCTTGAGTTGTTGGGTTATTGAGTTATTGGGTTCCCAACCCTACCCGGCTTGCCGACTATCGACTGCCGACTATCGACTGATGACAGGGGCACGCGGCAGCGTGCCGCTACGGACTGGCGACTATCGACTGCCGACTGCTTAGACTCTCTTTACATGGGCGGGGCGACCGGCGGGGGTATGAGCGTGATGAGCATGGTCACGATGATCAGCACGGCCACGACGATATATATAATGTATAGCGCCCTCTTCGATAATTTCATCTGAGTTCCTTGAATTGCTCCGAAAATGTCACCCGGAGCCGGAGCCCTGAGCGAAGGAACGGGCAGGCGAAGGGTCTTTCCTCCCACCCCTCCGAAAGATTCTTCGACTGCGACTCGTCCCGATAGCATCGGGACTCGTCTTCGCTCAGAATGACATTTTCATCCTTGATTGCCCCGACTCGTCGGGATGGCGGATTGTTTGAGTTATCGGGTTATTGGGTTATTGAGTTCCCTGCCCGGACCTCGACTGACGACTGCCGGAGGGCCCCGATGCATCGGGGCCGCTACGGACTATCGACTACCGACTATCGACTCACGACCACCGTGGCAGGGGCGGTGGAGTGCGGAATCGGGATAACGCTGCCGCCGGCGAGTTGCGCCAGCTTGGAATCCCTTATCCGGACCGGCGTGGTCCCCTCTTCGATTGCCCTGAAGCGGAGCGTGGCCAGCACGCCTTCGCCGCTGACCGGCGCCGCAGGCGGGACCAGGACCACAGCATAGTCCGCCGCGCCGGCGGCGGCGTCAGCCTGGTTCTGGGCCACGAAACCCCTGGCCCTGTCAATGAGGGTACCGTGGACAAGCTGGAGGCCAGGGGTGTCCGGGTAGCCGTCCAGGGGTGACAGGAGGGCAGGGTCGAAGGACAAATGGACCTCGGCCCCGTATAGGGCCGCGACGTTCTTGATGAAAATATTGACTTCTCCCGTCTCCCCGGAGCGAAGAGCCAGGTGGGCCGGCTCGAGGACCACCGCAGCCCGGACGGAGGCGGGTGTGGGGAGCGGAGGGGTGGGAGAGGGTGTTGGGGACTGGACAGCCGCCTGGTCAGGGGCGCAGGAAACGGCCAGAGCCACGGCCAGCAGGAGGGCGACGACCCGGAGGCGGAATGTTTTACCCACACAAGTATTATAAACAGTGTGTCAAGATAGTCGTTAGTCCGTAGCGGCACGCTGCCGCGTGCCCTTGTGGTTAGTCGGCAGTCGTGAGTCCGTAGCGGCACGCTGCCGCGTGCCTTTGTGGTTAGTCGGCAGTGGAGGTCCGGGCAGGGAACCCAATAACCCAATAACCCGAACAGCCCGGGGAACGCTTCGCACCTGGCCGCGAAAATGTCATTGCGAGCGAAGCGAAGCAATCCCCTGGTTGGCTGGTCATCCGGTCCACCTTGCGGACTCTCGCAGAGCGGAGGAGATTTGCCGCGCTTCGCTCGCAATGACAGTCCATCTTCATCCTTGATGGTGCTGGCCTGCCAGTCATGCGTGATTGAATCTTGAATTCTGCCATCGGCTTTGACGTGCCAGAATGAGGTTGACCGTAATAGAACAACTGTGCTACTATTGGGGTCATTCCAAAAGCGTGGAAGAAGGCTATTTGACTATCAACGAGGAAACGACCAGCCCCCTGGAGGAAGGGGGGAAAAAGGGCAGGCGCCAGGGGAAGTTTTATGAGGCGGCCCTGACCGAGATGGAGCGGCTGCTTCTCAGCGAGGCGCGCGAACTGGAAGGGCTCGACGAGGAGATCGCCCTGCTCCGGGTCAAGCTGCTCAGCGCCTTGAAGGAGCAACCCGGGAACGACGCGCTTTACTTGAAGCAGGCCAGCCTCCTGGTCAAGGCCGTGGCCACCAGGTACAGGCTGGGCAACAGGGCGGAGAAGCGCCTTTATGAAACCGTCGAAGGCGTTCTGAAAGACCTGGGGCTGAGTTTGTTGCCGGAGCGGGAAAAGTAGGAAGGGTAGGAAGGGTAGGAAGGGTAGGAAGAGTAGGAAAGTAGAAGGAGTAGGAAGAGTAGGAAAAGCTACCCGCTACTCGCTACGCTTTCTACCCTTTCTATTCGCTACTCGCTACTCGCTACTCGCTACCCTTCCTACCCTTCCTACTCTTCCTACCTTTCCTACTTCTCTTCCTACTTTCTCCCACTCCCCCCATGCTTCCCCTCCGTCCGTACCAGATTGAAATCGGCCGCGCCATCCTGGACAGCGTCATGAACCGGCGCGGGCTTACCTTTTCGGTGGAAATATCCCGCCAGGGGGGAAAGAACGAGCTTTCGGCCCAGGTCGAGGTGCTGCTGCTCACCCTGTTCATGAGCCGCGGCGGGAATCTCGTCAAGGCATCCCCCACCTTCAAGCCCCAGACCGTCAACAGCATGTTGCGGTTGAAGGAGCGGCTGGACGATGCCGGGTACGCCGGCCTGTGGCAGCCGGAGCTG
Organism: Chloroflexota bacterium; assembly: GCA_016210565.1. GTDB lineage: Bacteria > Chloroflexota > Dehalococcoidia > JACQUA01 > JACQUA01 > JACQUA01. The sequence goes on along the minus strand of JACQUA010000062.1, from coordinate 24,693 downwards.
GGATACATCATCAGGCTGGGCCGCGCCAGGCAGTTCTTTTTTTCGGCCGACAAGTCTGCGGGCGTGGTCGGGGCTACTGCCGGTGTTCTCCTTGAAATCGACGAGAGCCAGGACGTTAGCAAGGAGAAGTATAACAAGGCCTTCAAACCGATGGGCGCCTCGACCAACGTCACCACGGTCCACTACGGGACTACCTGGGATGACTCCGGATTGCTGGAGGAGGTAAAGCAGACCAACCTGGAACTGGAGCGGGCGACGGGCGTGAGGCGTCACTTCCGTTACGACTGGCAGGAGGTGGGCAAGTACAACCCGGATTACCTCAGCTACGTCGAGTCGGAGCGGCAGCGCCTCGGCGAGAGCCATCCCCTGTTTGTGACCCAGTACGCCCTGAAGGCGCTCAGCGGCGCGGGGGGCCTGCTCAGCCCTGGACAAAAAGCCCAGCTCCAGGGGGACCATGCCCGCTGGTCAACCCCTCCCCGTGACCACCGGACAGTATTCGTGGCCGGGGTGGACGTGGGTGGGGTTTCGGACATGGGAGGGGAACCCAATAACTCAATAACTCAACAAACGCGGTGGGGCGGCTCTGGCGGGGAACCCAACGATGCCACGGTGGTGACCATCGGGGAACTGGACTTCTCACAGACCGACGAGCTGTTCAAGAGGCCCCGCCTGCGGGTACGGGAGCATTACCGCAGAGTCGGCGCGCGCATCCGCAACTCTTCCGCGACCTGCACCACCTGCTCCGAAACGTCTGGAATTGCCGGAAAGTGGCCATCGACGCGACGGGCCTGGGAGCGGGGCTGGCCGGCTTCCTTAAGGAAACCCTGGGTAGCCGGGTTATCCCTTTTGTCTTTACCGAGAAGTCGAAGTCCAGCCTGGGCTTCGAGCTGCTGGCGGCCGTCAACAATGGGAGCCTCAAGATGTACGCCGGCGACGGCTCGGGGGAGTTCCGGGAATTCTGGAAGGAACTGGACCTGGCCAGGCCGGTATTCCGCCCCAACCGGACGATGGGGTTCGGCGTCGCCGCGGAGCAGGGGCACGATGACTTTCTGATGAGCCTGGCCCTGATGGTGGAGGCCGCCAGGCAGTATGAGCCGAGAACGGCGGTGGGCAGTCCGTAGCGGCACGCTGCCGCGTGCCCTTCGGCAGTCGGCGGTCGGCAGTCGGCAGTCCGGGGTGGGGAATCTTGAATCTTGCTACGAAACTGTCACCCTGAGCCGAAGCCCTGAGCGAAGCGAAGGGGCAGTCGAAGGGTCTTTGCTCTCCCCGCCCGGGAAAGGTTCTTCGACTACGCTCGCTTCGCTCAGAATGACAGATGGCGCAGACGTTTTCATCCTTCATGGTGCGCCGCAAGTGCATGGGTGATTGAATCTTGAATCTTGAATCTTGAATCTGTAATCCGCTCTCAGGGAGCTCCCCTGTTGAGAACGGAGTCGATCTTTTCCAGGAGCGCCGTGGGGCTGAAGGGTTTGGTGAAGTAGCCATCGGCCCCGGCCTGCTGGCCCCGGAGTTTGTCCTTTTCCTGGACCAGAGCCGTGAGCAGGATGACGGGAATGTGTTTGGTCAAAGGGTCGGCCTTCAGTTGCGAGCAGGCCTGAAAGCCGTCGCAGCGCGGCATGAGAACATCCATGAGAATGAGGTCGGGCAACTCCCGCCGGGCGACCTCCAGGGCTTGCAGGCCGTCTGTGGCCTCAAGGAAATCATAACGCCCGTGATTCTTGATGGTGAGGGCCACCAGCGCTCGAACGGGTTCCTCGTCATCGGTGAGCAGGATCTTTTTTCTGGCCATTCAAAGCTCCTAAAGCAGTCTAAGTACCCGTGCGCAAATAACCTGGACAGCCGGTACGCCGCGTTGGGTCCACCCGCTCTTCCGAACGGAACCACAAGATTTCACGAGATGAGCACCAGATTCGGATAACAAATGGCTACAGGAAACTTTGATTGAGTCTGGGAATAGGCGAATGCTCTCGTGGAAATCTTGTGTCAATCTCGTGGTTTACTGTTCAGGTTATTCGGGGACAGGCCCTAAGCAGTCTAAGCAGTCGGCAGTCGGCGGGGTGGGGAACCCAATAACCCAATAACCCAATAACCCGATGAACCTTCTAACCTTCCAACCCTAAAAACCTTATAAACCTTATGAACCTTATAAACCTTCTAACCTTCCATCCCCCCCACCCCCCGCCGGCAGGCTGACGTAGAACGTACTGCCCAGGCCGGACTGGCTTTCGGCCCAGGCGCGGCCAGCCATGAGTTCCACCAGGGTCTTGACGATGTACAGCCCCAGGCCGGTACCCCGCACCTTCTGGGTGTCCGGGCTGTTCACGCGGTAGAAACGCGTGAAAAGATTCGGAATCGCCGCCTGGGGGATGCCTGGCCCCCTGTCCTTGACGGCAATGATTATCGCTGGCGCGCTCCCGTCCGGGGATGATGCCTGCAAGCGGGCTGAAAGGACAATGGGGGTTGTGCCGGGGGAATACTTGGTGGCGTTATCCACCAGGTTGTGCAGCACCTCCGTGAGCTTGCCCCGGTCGGCCAGGACGGGGGGAAGGTTGTCAGGGATGTCAATGGCGAAGGGGCGGCCGGGGGCGCCGGAGCTAAACCGGCTGACTACTTGTTCCAGGAGGGGTCTGACCGGGACAGGCTCTATTTGCAGGGAAAGGCGCCCGGCCTCGATATTAGAGATGTTGAGCATGTCGTCCAGAAGGGAGGTGAGGCGCTGGCTTTCCTGCAGGATGTATTCCAGGCTTTGCTGCCGTTCTTTCGCGTCCATCGGTCTATGGAGGAGAAGCTCGGAAAAGCCCAGGATGACCGTCATGGGGGTGCGCAATTCGTGGGAGGCGAGGGAAACGAAGTCGGTCTTCATCCGGTCCACTTCCTTCTCCCTGGTCACATCCCTGAGGAGAATGCCGGCGCCCAGGTTATTCCCCGGCGGGGGCGAGCCTACCGGGAACAGGGTGAGCAACAATTCCCGCCGGGTGCCTCCGGTAACAACGGCCATGGACAACGAAGGCTTGTCCGCGATGTGGGACAGGGCGTTCTGCCAGCTTTCCGCGACACCGGGAGCGTCTTCGACGCGACCCCAGAACCCCCTGACATAGGCCCGGATGTCCTTGCCCCGGTGCCATTCGGGGGGCAGGCCGAGCAACTCTCCGGCGGCCCGGTTGCTGTAGACCACGGCGCTGCCCGGGTTGACGAGAACGAGTCCTTCATCCATGCCTTGGGTGACTGCTTCCAGGGTGGCGTGCTCCTCCATGGCTTTCCGGTGCAGCCGGGCGTTCTCGATGATTATGGCCAGGTGCCCGGCGATGGCCTGGGCCAGGCTGATTTCTTCGGGGGAAAAAGATTTGGGGCGGGTCACCATGCCGAAGTTGAAGGTGCCGATGGCTTTTCCGGAAACGACCAGTGGTACGGCCAGCGTGGATTTCAGTCCCACCCGCCGGGCTTCCTTGAACAGGGGCCATCGCATTTCGTCCCAGAGATCATGTATGGCGACGACTTCCATGGCGGTCACGACGCGGTAGTGGATGTGGTCCGGTGTTATCGCTACCGGCTCAGCCAGGACAGGACGGCCGAGCGAAAGGCCGTGGAAGTGTCCCAGCTTCAGTGTTTGGCGGTCCTCGCTCAGCAGCCAGATGGCGCACCGGTCCACCCCGAGCGCCAGGGCGCTGAGCCTGGTGGCCTCCTTGAGAACGGCGTCCAGGTCGAGGGACCCCGAGGCCACGCCGATGATCTCGCGGATGGTTTCCAGATCCTGGATATGGCGGCGCAGGGTCCCGTCGGTGGCGCTAAAAGACCTGGCGTTGTCGGCGGCGATTCCGACGGTCCGGGCAATGGCTTCGAGGATGGGGAGGCGGGGTGGGTAGGGGGAGTCCTTTTCCTGGTGCAGGAGCAAGATGCCCGAGACGCGTCCCCGCACGACCATGGGAAGAACAATGACGTTGAGGCCGCCCGGGTGACTGCCGTTGTCTATCAGCGCCCGGGGGAGGTCGCCGGGGTTTTCGAGCACCGCGGGCTGCTGGCGATCAAAGACGGTGTTGACCACCGCCGGGGGAAAGGCGCTGGCGGGCAGGAGCGGTCCGGGCGCTGGCTCCGGCCGCCGGCGGTCCCTGACGACCGATTGATAAGGCTGTCCGATGTCGTCAAAAAGGACCATGGCAGCGGAGCTTATGCCGCTGATGGAGACCGCCTCTTCGAGCGCGGTGCGCGCCACCTGTTCCTGGTCGAGGAGGCGGGAAAGGCCGCCCGACAGCCGGTAGAGCGTCTCCAGGTTGCGGAAACGCACCCTCTCCGGGGTCACGTCGCGGAAACGGTGCACCAGCCGGGTGATGCGTCCGGTTCTGCCGGCGACGGGGTTGGCGAACAGCCGCAGGAAGCGCCCTCCGAGATGCGGCTCCTCGGCGATGAACTCGGCGACGCGCCCGCTGGCCAGGGCGGCCCTGCCGACGCAGTAGGGCGGGGGTTCTTCCAGGCCGTGAATCATGCGATAGCACGGCTGACCTTCTATTTCCCCCGCCTTCTTGCCGAGCATGGCGCACAGCGACCGGTTGGCCCTGAGGATCCGGAACCGGGGAGAGACCACCGCAATGCCTGTCTCGAAGGCGTCAAACATAACGGCCCATTCCCTGCTGTACCGGGGCGGCGTGGCCCGGCGCGCAGCGGGTGGGGTGCGCTGTTCCGGCACGTTCATGCTGAGATTCTACCCCAGCGGGCGGGAAGTAGCAAGGAGTAGGAAGAGTAGGAAGAGTAGGAGGAGTAGGAGGAGTAGGAAGAGTAGGAGGAGTAGGAAGAGTAGGAAGAGTAGGAAGAGTAGTCAGTAGCGGGTAGCGAGTAGCCCCGCCACCCCGGTTGCCGGCTGCTGACCGCCGGCTGCTGACCGCCGACGGGCCCCGATGCATCGGGGCCGCTACGGGCTGCTGGCTGCCTGGACTAGTCTGGCGACAGAAAAGGCTTGACGTAATAGAACAGATGTTCTAATATTTGAGCTATTCCCTCCGGAGCCGCCGCACGACGGAGAACATAATATGGAGCTGTTAGCGGGATTAGAGCAGCCAGCGTAATAGTTAAGGAGACGGACAATGAGTTTGACTGAAGGCGGATTCGGTGTCATCGAACTGACCACGGAAAAAGAGGCGGTGGACCTGGCCGAATACAGAGACGAGGGGTGCGAGGTGTTCGCTTCCTGCCTCTCCTGCCCCCTCCCCAATTGCCTGGAAGAGGACCGGGGCGGTAAGAAGAGATTCCTGAAACAGGGCCGGGACGAGGAAATCCTGAATCATCACGAACGGGGAAAAAGCACGGCGGAAATCGCCCGGCTGGTGGGCGTCAGCCGGCGCACGGTGCAAAGAGTGATAGCGGGGGAGAAGACAGTAGCGAGTAGCCAGTAGCCAGTAGCGAGTAGTGAGTAGCCCGAACCACCCCGGCGGGGCGGGGAACTCAATAACTCAACAACCCAGTAACTCAACAACCCAGTAACTCAATAACCCAGTAACCCAATAACCCAATAACTCAATAACTCAACAACCCAGCGAACTCAACAACCCGATGAACTCAATGAACTCAGAGAACTCGATGAATCCTACAAACCTGATGGCGGCTTTGCCTTCAATGGACCAGGAACGGCTGAGGAACTACCGGGACTATCTGGACTTCTATAACGGACTGCAGTGGCCGGACTCCTCTTTTAACCGCAGGGAAAGGCGGCTTACTTTCAACTACGCCAAAGTGGCCGTGGATAAGGTGGCGAGCTACGTCATGGCCGGTTTCAGTTTCGGCGTGGAAGCCGTGGAAGGGGGGCCGCAGGCTGCCGCGCGGGCCGGGGGTGCCGAAAGGGCTCTGGTCGAAGTGTACGAGACGAACAATCTGTCGGCGCTGGATTTCGACACCGAGGTGGACACCGCCATCCTGGGGGATGGTTGTTTCAAGGTGTGCTGGGATGAGCGGGAGAGGAGGGTACGCATCTCGTCTCCCGACCCGCAGGGGCTCTATGCCTGGTGGCTGGCCGATGACACCAGCCGGGTCTGGCGGGTGGCTTCAAAGTATTCCCTGAGTGACGAGGAAGCGGAGATGCTCTTTCGCAAGAGGCCCGCGGGGAGGCAGGCGGCCATCGTGGAACTGTGGACGGCGGACAGGTTTGCCGTCTACATGGACCAGGCCCTGGTAGAAGAAGGCCCCAATCCCTACGGGTTCATCCCCTTTGTGGTCTTTCCCAACCTGCGGGAGCCCAAGAAGTTCTGGGGCCTGTCCGACATCCCCACCTTGATGGAGCCCCAGCGGGAACTGAACCGCGCCCTGAGCCAGCTCTCGCGCATCCTGGAACTATCCGGCAATCCCATCGCGGTGCTGGAGAATGTCGAGTCCTCTCAGGACATCGCGGTGCAGCCGGGGGCGGTCTGGAACGTCCCCGAGGACGCCAAAGCCTATCTGCTGGACCTGTTGCAGGGGGGAGGCGTCAGGTTGCATATCGACTACATCGACCTGCTGTACCGCGCCCTCCACGATACGGCTGAATCCCCCCGGGCTGCTTTTGGAGGCGTGGAACGGGACCTTTCCGGCGTGGCCCTGGAGATCGAGCTCCACCCGCTGCTGCAAAAAGTCAGGAGAAAGAGAACGCTCCGCACCGCGGCCTACAAGCAGAGGAACATGATGGCGCTGGCCCTGCTGCGGAAGTTTGAGGGAAGGGACTTTGGACCGGTGCTGCACCACGTTATCTGGGGGCCCGTCCTGCCGCAGGACAAACAGCGCCAGTCCCAATACGAGCAGGTGCTGGTCAATACAGGGCTGCATTCGCGGCGGACGGCTATGGAGGAGGTGGGAATTCGGGACCCGGAGAAGGAGTTCCGGCAGTGGCTGGCGGAAAGGCGGAGCATCCTGGAGCAGGAAGCGGAGTTGGGGAATCCGGTAGCCGCACCCTTTACGGGTGCGTAGTAGATAGTACGAGTAGCAAGTAGGCAGTAGACGGTAGCCAGTAGGCAAGTCACTCCCCTGGCCGACTGCCGACTGCCGACTATCGACTGCTTAGACTGTTCTAGAAAGGAGATCAATCATGGTTGAAGAAAGCATTGCGGTAACGGAAAACCGGGAAGGAGGGGTGGAAGGGGGAGCAGGGGCGGCGGCGCCGCCGGACGGGGACGTCAAGGAAAAGAAATCAAATCCCGGTCCCGAGGAGGCGAGAGAAGAGAATGCGGAGCCAGGAAACCGGGGGGCGGGACTGTCGACTCAGGACTCCAGACTCCAGACTGCTTTCGACATGCAGACCAGTCTCGAAAAGGTCCGCGGCGAGCTGGCGGAGGCCACCACGCGCTACCGGGGTCTGGTGCTGGCGCTCCATCCGGAAATCCCGCCGGAACTCATTGCCGGGGCTTCCCTCGCTGAGATAGACGCCTCGGTGGACAAAGCCTCCGCCCTGGTGGAAAAGATCAGGGCCTCGATCCTCAGGCGGGGCAGCGTCCCGGCGGGGTCGCCCGCCCGCTCCGCCGTGGACTGGTCCAGCCTGTCCGCGAGGGACAAGATCAAAGCGGGAATTGGAAGAAGAAGCCAGTAGGAGAAGTAGGAGAAGTAGGAGAAGTAGGAAGAGTAGGAAGAGTAGGAAGAGTAGGAAGAGTAGCCAGTAGCCAGCAGCCAGAATCCCCACCACCCCGACTGCCGACAGCCTGACTGCCCGACTGCCGACAGCCTGACTGCCTGAGTGCCGAATGGCGACTGGCGACTGCCGATTGCTGATAGCTGTTAGCTGTTAGCCATACTAAGAAAGGAGCACCCACTAAATGAGCCTAACCCTATCCGAAGCCGCCAAGCTCTCCAACGACGTTCTCTTGAAGGGAGTCATTGAGACCGTTGTCAAGGAAAGCGTGGTCCTCCAGAAACTGCCGTTCGCCAATGTCAACGGCAACTCCCTAACCTACAACCGCGAGAACGTCGCCGCCACCGCCGCCTTCTACGATGTCGGCGACACCTGGGTAGAGAGCACCCCCACCTTCACCCAGCTTACCGCCACCCTCAGAATCCTGGGGGGGGACGCCGATGTAGACAACTACATCAAGGCCACCCGCCAGAACATCCAGGACATCGAAGCCGCCGTGATCGAACTCAAGAGCAAGGCCGTCCGCCACAAGTTCGAGGACACCTTCATCTACGGCAACAACGCCACCAACAGCAAGGAGTGGTCCGGCATCCGCAAGCTCATCGACTGTGAGACCGCCAGCAACCAGGTGATCGCCATGGCCGCCACCGGCGCCACCCTCACCCTGGCCAAGCTCGACCAGGCGATCGACGCCGTCAAGCCCGGCAAGCCCGACCTGCTCTTGATGTCCCGCCGCTCCCGCCGCAAGATCACCGCGCTCATGCGCGCCCTTTCCAGCATCGAAGTGTCCAAGAACGAGTTCGGCGACTACGTCGAACTCTACAACGGCATCCCCCTGGGTATCTCGGACGCCATCCTCGACACCCACACCCTCGTCGACAGCGTGGAGACCGCCACCACCGGCGGCGCCAGCAGCACCATCTACGCCGTCAAGTTCGGCGAAGGCGCTGTCCTGGGCATCCAGGGAGCCGGCGGCATGCAGGTGGAGCGCCTCGGGTCCCTCGAAACGAAGGACGCCTCCCGCACCCGCATCAAGTGGTATTGCGCCATCGCGGACTTCAGTGTCCTCGCCCGCGCCGCCCTGATCGGAGTGCAAGACTAGCTATCAGCCGTCAGCCGTCAGCCGACAGCCGATAGCTGAAAGCCGACAGCCGACAGCCCGCAAGCGACTGAAAGGAGCATCATCTAAATGGCCCTCACAGACAACACCACCGGCGGCCGCTCCGTCATGGAGATCGGCCCCAAAGTCAAGATCACCCTTGCCGAGGCCGTCAAAGCCGGAGACCCCATCGGCTATTCCTCCGGCTGGAAGCTCGCCCTGGGCGACGGCACCATCCCCGCGCAACTCTTCGCCATCGCCGCCGGCGCCAGCGGCGATGTGATCGAAGCCGCCCCCGCCGCGCTGATCGGCGGCCTGTCCGGCGCCACCGCCGGGGACCTCGCCTACCTCGCCACCGCCGGCGGCTTTTCCGCCACCGCCGGCACCGTGGTCGAAACCCTGGGCGCGGCCGTATCCGCCACCGAGATCATGGTCAGCGTCCGCCAGAACCTGGCCGGGCAGATCGTCGCCGCCGCCGGGAAGCTCTTCTTCCGAGACAGCGGCCTCTACGTCCACAGCAGCGCCGACGGCAAGCTCAAGATCGCCGCCGACGGGACCGGGACCGATGACATCACCCTGTCGGGTACCATCACCCTGGACGACGACATGATCACCCCCACCGACAAGAAAGTCCAGTTCCGGGACACCGGGCTGTACATCAACTCCGGGGCCGACGGCAAGTTGACCATCAGCTCCGACGGCGCGGGGGCCGATGAAATCACCCTGGCCGGGACCGTCACCCTCACCGACGACCTGATCACCCCCACCGACAAGAAAATCCAGTTCCGGGACACCGGCCTCTACATCAACTCCGGGGCCGACGGGAAGTTGACCATCAGCTCCGACGGCGCCGGAGCCGATGACATCACCCTGGCCGGGACCGTCACCGTCAGCGACAACATCACCATGGCCGACGGCAAGAACATCATCACCAACGCCACCACCGGGACCAAGATCGGGACCGCCGCCAGCCAGAAGATAGGCTTCTGGAACGCCGACCCGGTGATCCAGCAGGCCCACATCGCCAACACTTCCGGGGACGACGCCACCGCCGTCAACGCCATCCTGGTAGTCCTCGAAACCCTCGGCTTCACCGCCACTTCGTAAGCAACGAAGTAGGGGCGCGTCGCGACGCGCCCGCCCCTATTCGCGATGCGCCCGCCCACTACTCGCTACTCGAAAGGAGGACACCATGAACACCGACCAGCTACGCGCCACCATTGCCGCCCAGCGCGACGCGGCGGTCCTCGCCCGCAGCCAGGCCTGCGCCCGCGCGCGCCAGCTCAAGGAGGAGCTGGCCACCCAGGAGGCCATCATCGAACAGCGCACCGGGCAGATCCACGGCCTCGACCAGGCCCTGGCCGCCTACGACACCCTGGCCGACAACGAAAAAACGAAATAGCACCGGATCTGAACGGGAATCGTTCAGCTCCAGGCCTTCCCCGGGGCCACTCACGGACGGGAGCAACCAACAGGACGTTGGAGACAGGCAGAAATGGGACCAAAAGCGCTGTATTGGCTTGCGACCAGTTGCCAGGAACCAGCCCCGCCGGGTTACGGGCCTTCCCGGTTACCAAAAGGGCCTGCGCGCCCGCCACGCAAGGGGCCGGACCCGACGAGCCGTCGGCGCCGGCCCACCGCTCACGGGCGCGTCACCACCCCGATCCCCAGGGCCGCGGCCCGCGGGCGATTCCACCCCTGCCAGCCCGCAGGTCCGGGATGGAACGTCGCCTCCTCGAGCACGACAGGCGGCGTCCCCAGGATAACGGCGGCCGGAACATACCGACACCGGAGGAGAAGGGGGGAGGAGCAGGCGCGGGACGGGCGGAGGGACGCGTCCGTCCCGCCATCATCAGCGGCGCCCGGCCGTCCGGTCCGCCTTGCGGACTCCCGCAAAGCGGAGCGGTGTCCTCCCTGGACGGCCGGGGCCGCTGTCCCGACCACAACATCTTGTGGTCCCGACTGCTTGACTGCTTGACTGCTTGACTGCTTGACTGCTTGACTGCTTAGACTACATCGAAAGGAGCTTGTATGTCCGATTTAGGCGCACCACCCGATACCCTGAATGACGGCCGTAAGACCGTCGCCGCCGCCGGGACCGCCGAGGCCCTGGCCGCCTCTTCGACCCCCTGCAAGCACGTCCTGATCATCGCCGAGACCGACAACACCGGCAAGATCGTTGTCGGCGCGTCAACAGTTGTCGCCGCCCTCGCCACCCGGCGCGGCATCCCCCTGGACCCGGGCGACGCCGCCATCATCGAAAGCGACAACCTCACCGACGTGTACATCGATTCGGAAGTCAACGGCGACGGCGTCACCTACGCCTACGCCAACTGAAAGGAAGGAGTAGGGGCGCATCGCGATGCGCCCCTACTCGCTGCTCACTACTATGGTTAACATCATCCGCTCCCTTTACAACCTCTTCCACAACCTCACCCTCAAGCCAAACGCGCAGACCGAGCTTCAGGGCGACTTCGCCGTCCGCGGCAGCATTACCACCCTGGCCCTGGCCACCCCGGGAACCCCGACGGTCACGCCCCAGGGTACCGCCGGGGCCACCGCCTACGGCTACAAGATCGTCGCCACCGTGGCCGGGCGCACCACCCCCGCCGGGGCCGAAGGGACCACCGCCTCGGGTAACGCCGCCCTGTCTGCCGGCAACTTCAACCGGGTGACCTGGTCCCGCGTCCCCGGCGCCACCGGCTACAAGGTCTACCGCACCACCGGCGGCGCCACCCAGGGCCTGATCAGCACCCTCACCTCGGGCGCAACGCTTTCCCTCGACGACACCGGCCTTGCCGGAGGGGGAGAGACGCCCCCCACCGTCAACACCACCGGCCACATCCTCACCGCCCGCGATGTGCGCCTCCAGGCCCTCACCACCGCCCAGCGCGACGCCCTGCCCACCGCCGCCCTCCTGGGCGCCCTCATCTTCAACACCGAGAACAGCCAGGCGGAGCTTTACGACGGGTTCTGGCGCACCCCCGGCCTCAGGATCAGCGCGGTGCAGTTCACCCGCGCCAACGACGCCGCCAGCCAGGCCGGAGTCGCCGTCACCGGCGTGGGCTTCCGCCCCCGCGCCGTCTTCTTCATCTGGAACCCCGGCGCAGGTTCCAGCCAGGCCGCCCGCCCCTGCATGGGCTTCGCCAACCCCGACCTGTCCGGGGCCTGCCACAGCTTCCCCGATGGATTTACAGTGCAGGCCCTCCCTAACCCCATCCGCATCTACACCGACTCCGGCAATGGCGCCCTGTATCAGCTTGCCGCCGTCGCCAGCTTTGACGCCGACGGCTTCACGCTCAACTGGACCCGCGAAGGCTCTAGCTCGGGGGGAACCACACAGATCATGGCCATCGCCATAGGATAGGAGTACTCCCACCATGAAACCAGGCTACATCTACGTCGAAGAGACCGACCCCGCCGGACGCCACGTCCGCTACAACCGGATGAACGTCGAAGACTACGCCGCGCAGCAGGCGGCCCTTCCCCCCACCCCCAGGGCCATCAGAATAGCCGCGGCCCGGGCCGCCATCGCGCCCCTCGCCACGAAACCCCTCGCGGAGTGGACCGAAGCCGACCTCAAGGCAGCCGTCGCCGGCCTGGTCAACCTCACCAGGGAGGACCGCCCATGATCGCCCGCCTCACCCCCCACCAGGCCTTCGCCGCCGGCGTCCTGGCGGCCATCGCCGCCGGACTGATCGGCCTCGCCGCCGCCATCATCGGCGAGGCCCTGGCGGACGTTCCCCCCATTCTCGTCCCCATCGGAGCCTGAGCACACGCCATGACCACACCACCCGACAGCCGACCGCAGACCGCCGACAGCCGACAGCCCATAGCTGAGAGCCGACAGCCGAAAGCCGACAGCCTCCCCCTCAACTACGAACGCCTTGCCGTCGGCCTGATCACCCTCAGCGCCTGCCTGGTCCTCATCGCCGCCGACGCCCGGGGCGACATCAACATCGGCAAGTTCGGCTACGCCGGCATCGGCTCCTGGGTAACCCTCATTGTCCACTTCTACTTCCGCAAGAACCCCGGCAAGGACAGACCATGACCACCCCACCCCCGAACGACATCATCCGCGCCCGCTACACCCACGCCGAACTGCGCGCCGCCAGGCAACGCCTCTGCCGGCTTTGCCGCCACGCCACCACCCTCCGCGACAACGAAACCTATTGCGCCGCGTACCTCTACCCCATCACCACCGACGGTAAGGACTGCCCTTATTATAAGGAAAGGACCGCCCAATGAAAGACGACCCCACCCACGACCACACGCTTCCCCGCATCGGCTACGCCATCATGGGCGACCCCGACGACCCTTCCACCTGGAAGCTACCCCACCACCGGCCAGGTGCCATGAACCGCCTACACCGCCGCCCCCGAACGGACATCCAAGACACTGTCGACTGGGACCACATCGCCGCGGCCGTCGCCGCCCTTTCGCCCGCAGGCTTCCGCGGCCAGCGCGTCAAGGCGTCCCCGGAGGACATCATCGCCGCCGCCCGTCACCTCGCCGCGCACTACCGGGCCGCCGGGAAGCCCTTACCGGACACCCTGGCGGCCCTCGTCTGAGGCGATTCGTTTTACCCAAACGAATCGCCCACCACCGGGACGGGCCGCCTATCTACCACCCATAGGCGGCCCGTCCCCCCCACAACGATTCGTTTCAACAAAAACACACACCGGCAGGCCACACATACCACCACAAAGGCAGCATGTCACTAAAGGATTTCACGAGTCAAAAACAAAGCCATCATTTCAACAACACGAAATGAAATCCAGACAGAAACCCTTACAAATCAACCAACGAAAGAAGACCGACTTTGGACACAACAGATATGATTGCACAAGTTCGGCTCGAACTCAAAGACACAAATCCAGCCGACTACAAATGGACAGACAACGAACTCACAAGGTTCATTGAAATGGCCCTCGACCGCTACTCCCAGGCAGCCCCGAAGGAAGTCAAGGAAGCCATCGCCACCACCAGCGGCAGCCGCGTCATTACCCCAGGCGAAGGCGAGCTTGCCAACGTAGTACGCATACACGCCGTAGAGTACCCCATCGACAAGTACCCCCGCATCTTCCAACGCTTCAACTACTACGCCGGCATCATAGAACTCATAGGCCAGGACATCCCCGATGGATCGGACTGCAACGTTTACTTCGGCCAGACCTACGACCCCGACGAAGAAACCTGGACCATCCCCATACACCACGAACGGGCCATAGAACTCGGCGCTTGCGCCTACGCCATGCTGAACTGGACAACCTACATCACCCCTTCCGGGCTTGCCGCCAACGTCCTGTCCCCCGAACAGGCGTTGGCCAACGCCAGACAACGCATGGCCGACTTCGAAGCCGAGCTACGCCGCATCACCGCCACCGTCCGACCCACCACCCTCTACACCCCCGCCCTCCCCACCAAATCCCAATCCACCGACTGGGGGCCGTAGAGGGGGACATCGAGTTCTCTGAGTTCCTTGAGTAGATGTAGGGTGGGTTAAGCACAGCGGGGAAGGAAGGGAGGAGGGTGGCTGTGCGAACCCACCAGAGCAAGAGGACAAGAACAAAGCTGTCAAAGCCGACCAGAAAGCATGGTGGGTTCGCGCCGCCGCGCCCTATCCCCGCACCCCGTCGGCGCTCAACACACCCTACGCAGCTCCAGACCCTGGACTCTACTCTAGACTCTAGACTCCCGACCCCTGAACAGCCGGCGCCACCACGGAACCCTGGACTTCGGGGCCTGGAGGAGGCGGAGCTTGCTCTCGGCGTCTATCAGCTTGGCCTGCAGGAAGCCTATCTGCCCGGCAAGCCTCTCGTTCTCCGCCTGGAGGTCTTTGATCATGTCCAGGGCTTTGTCCATAGGGGGAGCGGTGGACAGAGTGGGGGGCGCGGCGCTCGGGGTGGCAGGCTTGTCCTGGGGTTCTTCGGGGAGCGGGGGCAGGGGGCGTTCGCGCAGGGAGGCAAGCTGGGCTTCCGGGATGCGGTACTCCGGGCCATATTTGCCGGTAATCTGCTCGGCTTTTATAGTGCCGTCCTTGATACGGCGGCGGACCGTCTTGTCCGAGACGCCCAGGGCCCTGGCGGCCTCTTCGATTGTCCAGCCTTGCGCGTTTACCATTGGCCAGCATTATGCCAGTAAGGGGAGGGCTTGTCAATAGGAAAAGCACAGAAAGTTATTGAGTTCCTTGGAGTTATTGGGTTGTTGGGTTATTGGGTTCCCCGCCCGACCCCACCGGGCTGCCGGCTATCGGCCATCGACTATCGACTGATTTGACTGTCAGACTGTGGGGCTGATAGACTGAGTTGTGCTCAAGAGAATAAGGTTGCCCGCGCTGGTATGGGGTAAGCCCTCGGTTATTGCCTTGATCGGCAGCCTGATAGTTGCCATCTCAGTCACGGAGTGGATTTTTGCCTACCGCAGCGCGGCGTACGGCATTATCCTTTCGCTATTCCTGACCGTGGCGATCTACCTGGTGGTGGTGCTGGGAGGGTTGAAATCTCCCTACCTGGAATGTGTGGAGTCCATGGTGCTGATTCCCCTTTACATCCTGTTTACCTCATCCCTACCCTGGTTCTTCCTGCAACAGAATCTTCTGCTCCCCGCGGTCTATTCCCTGATCCTGGCCCTGTGCTTCTGGCATATCTACGAGAAGAACATCAGCCTGACGGGGATGGGTTTCCACTGGAAGAAGTGGGGGAAATACACGTTGTGGGGCATCCTGCTGGGGATGCCGCTGGGAAGCATCGAGTACCTTATCCTGAGGCCGGCGCCTTCGGCGCTGAGTTTCCAGGTGTCCTACCTGCTCCGGGACCTGTTCTACATGTTGTTCTTCGTGGGCCTGGCCGAGGAACTGCTGTTCCGCGGGCTGATCCAGACGGACCTGAAGAGGGCTTTTGGCTGGAGATGGTCGCTGTTCCTCCAGAGCTTCCTGTTCATGGTCATGCATCTGACCTGGCGGTCGGTACCGGAGCTCTTCTTCGTGTTCGGGGCGGCCGTGGTGCTGGGGGTGATGTACGAAAAGACGAAGAGCATGGTAGGCATCATCGTCCTGCACGGGGTAGGCAATACCTTCCTGGTGGGGATCATGCCGTATGTTCTGAAGCTGAGTTCATAGAGTTCCTTGAGTTCATAGAGTTCCTTGAGTTCGCTGAGTTCTTTGTAAGGGAAAGACGATGAAGATTCACAGGTTCGAAGAGATAAAGGCATGGCGGGAGGCGAGGTCCCTGACCAAGAGTGTATACGACTGCGTGAAAACGAACAGGCAATTTGGAAGTGATTATCGGTTCAGCGGACAAATACAGAGCGCCGCTGTCTCCATAATGAGCAATATCGCCGAAGGGTTTTCCCGAAGGACCAGGAAAGAGTTTACCCAATTCCTGTTTGTCGCCAAGGGTTCTGCGGCCGAACTCCAGAGCCAGCTCTACGTGGCGCTGGACCAGGCCTACATAAGCCAGCAGCAGTTTGACGAGCTGTACGCCAGATCCGACGAAGTGGCCAGACTAATCTCAGGATTCATCCAGTATCTGCTGACGGAACAAACGTAAGCGCATGCATCCGGGGGGAGGCGGGGAACTCAACGAACTCAATGAACTCAATGAACTCAAAGAACTCAATGAACTGGCGGGGCGTCAGGTCCAGGCTGGCGGTCTGGCTGGGCTTGTCGCTCGCCGTCGCCCTCCTCTTCTTCCGTGACGTCTGGGCCGGATTGCCCGGCATGCTGACCAATGAGGGACTGCGGCGGACGGGCGTCTACGGCTGGGGCATCCTGGGGGTATGCCTGTTCTGGGTCTTTCTCAAGAGAGACTCCATCCATGCTGCGATGAGCCAGCCCGGGACGGGGCGGCGGTATTTGCTGTTGGGCCTGGCGATGGTGGGCCTGATGGCCGCCATGCCGGCGGGGGGCGTTTTTGCCCAGGTGTTCCGCTTGCTGGGGGTGTCCCTGGGGGTATTCACGGTGCTTTTCGGCGCGGCGGCCCTCATCCCCGGGTTCGTTCTTGCGGTGTACGGCTTCTCTCTGGTCTTCCCGGTATTGACGCAGCCGCTGGCCGAAGGGGTCTGGGGGAAATCCACGCTGGACCTGGTGGTGGCGCTGGCCCCCGCCTTCGGCCTGTCCCTGGACAGCAGGGGGAACATGGTCTCGGTTGTCCCCCCCGGGGGGGAGCGGATTTCGGCCCTGGTCACCAGCGAATGCGCCGGGCAGATCACCATGGGGATATTCATTTCCCTCTTCGCGCTGATGATGCTCGATGTCCGCCTGCCCTGGAGGCGCGCCCTGGTCCTCTTCCTTTTCGGGGTCTTCGGCAGCACCTTCCAGAACCTGGTGCGCATCGAGCTGGTCCTGCTATCGGCGCAGTGGTGGGGTTGGGCGGGATTCAATGCCGCGCACCAGTACGTGGCCTATGTCATCTTCCCGGCGTGGTATGCAGTATTTGCGGCGGTGTACTTCAACGCCGCGAAGCGCCGTTGATCTGGCACAGTTTGGAGGGCCCCGCCGTCAATGAACCGCCTGAACGTAAAACTGGTCGTAATGGTCTCCCTCGCCGTGCTCGTGGCCCTGGTCGCCGGCATCGGCTACTGGAGTGTCAGCCGCTCCCGGCTTTCGGAAGTGGAAAGGGAGCGGTTGAGTAGGCTGGAGGACCGCTGGGTTCTGGAACTGGATATTGTCAACCGCGACGTGGTGGAGCACACCTATATCATTAAAGTGGACACCGGCGACCCGGGCCGGAAGCCCCTGGAGGTGCGGGTGTTGGCGGGGAGCCGTTTCATGTACACGGCCATTATCCGGCCCCAGGAAATCATGGTCAAGGAGGTGGTGTTGGAGGTATGGCGTGACTCGGATCCCGAGCCGGTACAGGTGAGTAAGTACTACGTCGATTAGAAGATTCCAACATTACTAGAAGATTCGATGACTCCCCGCCCCTGTCGAAACGGTGTGGCAGGTTCAGGCAGGCGGCAGCCTGAAAATGTCATTGCGAGTCCCGATTTCGTCGGGACGAAGCAATCTCTCCCGCTCTGCGAGAGTCCGCTCCTCCGTTCGGAGAGCCCCGACCTGCCGGGACAAGGCGGACCGGCCTGTTCCGCCAACCCGGGGATTGCTTCGTCGCTTCGCTCCTCGCAAAGACGGCATTTTGAATCCTCGAACGTCTACGTCATGATCAGGACGATCTTGGTGAATATCATGGCCAGGACGATGATGAGGAGAATGGCGGCCAGGGTGGCGAACTTCAATCGGAGGGCCACCACGGCGGTGGCGCCCCCGCCCGCCCTGAAATGCCGCGTGACGTCCCGGAAGGCCAGCAGCGCCAGGAGCACCAGAGCGAAGACCACGCCCACCTGGGTCCCGCGGGAGGCCGTGAAGCTGTCCTGGTAGTAGATCATGGACCCCATGGAACCCATGACCGAAGTGGAAAACGACGCGAAGGACACGAAGCTGCTCCACACCTGCGGAGCGTAGGCGGGGATGGAGACGTACTTTTCGTAGCTGGCGTCGGGAGACGAGGCCCGGATGGCGAAATTGGCCTGGTCCCCAAGTTCAACGTCGCTTACGTAGGTATAGGAGAACTTGCGGGACGAGGCCGCGCTGAGGGTGGCGGCGCCGCTTTTTACCTTCTTGCCGTTGATGTAGAAGTCGTAGGCCACGGGGAGGGTTCGCAGTCCGGGATTGTTGAGGTTGAAGGTTATGGCTATCGGCTCGCCCTTCCGGGGTACCTGGGGCATGACGGACAGCGTTACCACGTCAGACGAAGACCGGATGGCAAACGCAAAGCTGGCCAGGCCAAAGATGGCCAGCCAGATGACCAGGACGGCGAGGTAGGCCCGTGGGTTCACCGGTTCCACACCCCCGCGTAGTTCATAAGGCTTGTAAGGTTCATAAGGTTTACAAAGGCTAGAAAGTTAGAAGATCTAGCTACTGTCTACTTGCTACCCGCTACCCGCTACCCGCTACCCGCTGCTCTTCCTATTTGCTACTTACTACTTGCTGGGAAAACTCGTACCGGCGCAGGAGTGCCTTGATCCTGGCGATGAACTCCGTTTCGTGAAAAGGGCGTTTGAGATAGAAGTCGGCCCCTTTGTTGATGGCTTTGACCATGGAGCTGCTATTGGCGTTGGGACCCGTGATGAGGATTGGGGCGGGCCACTCCCGGCGCAACTGGGTGCAGCACTCCCAGACGCCGGGGTCGCCGATCTGATCGTCAAGGACGATGACGGCGGGGTCGAGACTGGCGACCTGGCGCAGCGATGAGGGAAAGCTGTTGAAGCTGTGGAAGCCGAAGCCCTCCCTTTTGATGAGGTCCGTGGCGCGCGCGAGAAAGCTTTCGTCGTTTGATATTACTACTACATTGCGCATATGTTTCCTGCCTATAATACGCCGCGAAATAAACGTGTTTCAGGAAACAATGTTACCGCCGGGAGATAAATACGCTGGTAAACAAGGGTAAACGGAAGGTGAATAACAGGTAAATAATTGGTAAACAGGGCCCGACACGCTGGCGCTGAATTGCAGAAGGAAGCGTAGCGATGGGAAAAGACCCTTCGACTGCCCCTTCGCTTTGCTCAGGGCTTCGGCGGGTGAGAGCCGCGGGGTCTGTTATTCCGAGCCAAGCGAGGAATCCTTGCAGGGAAGGGTGCATTCGGGCGCCGGGGGACCCTTTTCGGCGCTGCCGTTCTCGTAGAACTGCAGGAGCGTTACCCCGCTAATGGGGGATGGCGGCAGGCTGGGGCGACCGTTATCCGGACAACACATCTTTCCAGGATCTTTATCCCAGGAGCAGAACGTCGACTACTATTCCAATACGACCGCAGAAGGAATCCTACCGCCCGGCGCGGGGGAAAATCCCGGGCTCAAATAGAGTGTGCCGGGGATTTCGCTCGCCTAACGCAGACTCCTCCCAGGGCTGTCATGGCACTTGGTCTCCACCCTGCGAGAGTCCTGATGGCGTCCGGACCTGGGGGATCCCCGTTTCGTCAGCCACTACCCATCTTTGCCGGGAGAACCGGGCCAGGCTCCGGATCAGTCTATCCAACTGGCCATCGACCTGAAGCTCGTCCAGATTTCCCAGACGACAGACCTCTTCCTGGTGCACCCTCTTCCCCTCGCGGTACGTGCGGGCCATCACCAGGTAGGCATAAGTACTGCCGTCAGCCCTGCGGCGGGTGAATTTCCTTACGAACATGGGAACAAATATAGCACGATACCCCTACGATGTAAATAGTACTTAGGTATGATTGTTCCCACTACTCAGCAGAATCATCCAGGCGATATAATACACTACGCTGGCCGGAGAACATGCCCCTGGTTGCGGGGCGACAAGAAGGGTTATTCAGAGTTTCTACGACTCGGGATGGTTTGGGGAAAGCAGGGAAGGATGCCGGGGAGCCGTTGGGGGAGACGGGGAGACAAGGTGCACCAGGTTTCCACAGGTCGGAGTAGGGTTAGGAAGGCTGGCTATGGGGTTGGCAGGTTGAGAACTTGAAAGTCTGGGGGCTCCGCCAGCGACTCTCGGCTGTCTGCCCCCCAAGGTTGGGCTTCCTACCCTCTACTTGCGACCCCGCAGCTTCACACTCGCTGCCGGCTACTGGCTCCGGACCGGTGGCTTCTGAAACCGGTAGCCGATTCCTCGCTCGGTGAGGATCAGCGCCGGTTTCTCGGGGTTCTCCTCCAGTTTCGAGCGCAGGCGCTGGATGTATACCTTCAGATAGTCATGGGCATCCTCGTATTCATTCCCCCAGATCGTGGAGAGGATGGCCCGGTGATTCAAGACGTTGCCGGCATTTTGCACCAGGTAGGCAAGGAGCCGGAACTCAATGGGGGTCAGGACCACCGGCTGCCCTTTGACCTGCACCTCCCGGTTGCGGAAGTTGATAGACAGGTCCCCCATGGTCAGACCCTCGGTCACCTCGGCTATCTGGACCGGTTCGGAGCGGCGCAGGACGGCCTTGACCCGCGCCAGGAACTCGATGTGGCTGAACGGCTTGGTAATGTAGTCGTCGGCCCCGAATTCCAGGCCCCTCACCTTGTCCATCTCGTCATCGCGCGCGGTCAGGATGATGATCGGCACCGTGGAGCCGGACCTGATTTCCCGGACGATATCGAGCCCGTCCCGGTCGGGCAGACCCAAGTCAACGATGACGATGCTGGGGTGCTCTTTCCGCACGAGGTCGAGTCCTTTCCGTCCGTCCGTAGCGGCGAGGGTGACCACCGACGGCCAGCGAAGGTCGAAGCACAGGCCGACGGCCTCAACTATGTTCGGATCGTCCTCAATGATGACCACTTTCATCATCCCATAGTCTAACAGTCTAAGCAGGGACCAGTCAAGCAGTCGGCAGTCAAGCAGTCGAGCAGGGACCAGTCAAGCAGTCAAGCAGTCGAGCAGGGACCAGTCAAGCAGTCAAGCAGTCGAGCAGGGACCAGTCGAGCAGGGACCAGTCAAGCAGTCAAGCAGTCAAGCAGTCAAGCAGTCAAGCAGTCGAGCAGGGACCAGTCGAGCAGGGACCAGTCAAGCAGTCAAGCAGTCAAGCAGTCAAGCAGTCGAGCAGGGGCTAGTCGAGCAGTTCAAGCAGGGACATGGAACCGGCGTCATTTCCTTTTGAGGTACTGGAGAAGGCCATTGACCAGGCGGGCCACTTCACGGCTTTGCTCCAGGACGCGGTCAAACTCGTCCCCTGGTAGGTAGCCCAGCTCATGAGACAGATGAAGCTGGCTCTGGACCTCCGCTATGGAACCGAGAGCGATGTACAGGAATTGAACGAACTCCTTGTCGGTCTGGCGGGCATAGCCCTCAGCAATGTTGCTCATCGGAGACAGCGCGGCACGCCTTATCTGGTTTTTAAGCGCATAGTCTTTAGCGAAGTCACCCTCATTTGTTAATTCATAGATATGCTTCGCCAATTCCTTTGCCTTTTGCCATGCCAGGATGTCTTCGAATTTCTTGATTGACATCTTATAATTAGACTGCTCGGACTGCTTGACTGGTCCCTGCTCGACTGGTCACTGCTCGACTGGTCCCTGCTCGACTGGTCCCTGCTCGACTGGTCACTGCTCGACTGGTCACTGCTCGACTAATCTGCTATTGGAATGGTGAACGAAAACGTGGTGGCGCCGGGCTGGCTGGTCACCCATATCTTGCCGCCGTGCAGTTCGACCAGGCGCTTGACGATAGCCAGCCCGAGACCGAGCCCCCGCCCCGGGGCCGCGGTGTAGAAGGGCCTGAAGATCGCCTGCTGCTCTTCCGGGGAAATTCCGGGTCCGCCGTGGTCCTCTATCTCCACAAGGACGAAGTGAGTTCTTTGAGTTACTGAGTTATTGAGTTCCCCGCCCCGCTGCTTGACTGCTTGACCGCCCGCCGCCCCCGCAGGCTGAAGACCTGCGACTACGCCCCCTGCGCTCTCCCCCGCAGGCTGAAGACCTGCGGCTACGCCCCCCCCCGGCCGGCCATCGACTATCTTCGCCCGGACGATGGTCTCGCTGCCATCCGGGGTGAACTTGCTGGCGTTCCAGAGGAGGTTGGCGATGATCTGCTCCAGGCGGAAGGCGTCGCCCCGCACCAGGGGCAGAGATTCTGGAACGGAAATTTTCAGGGCTTGCTTCTTCGCCGCGAAGAAGGGCTGGCACAGCTCGGCGGCGGACCTGATGGCCTCGGGCAGGGGCACCGGGTCGAGCTCTATGCGGACGACCGGGTTCTGGAGCCTGGCGAAGGCCACCAGGTCCTCGACCCGGCGGTGGAGATTGTCCAGGCTCCGCTTCAGGTTCCCTACCATCTTCTTGTGGGAGGGTATCTCCGAGTCGTCCATTTCCTCAACCAGGAGATCGGTGACCAGCTTCATTGAAGTAACCGGCGTCCTGAGTTCGTGGGAGATGGCGGCCAGGAATAGCTGTCTTTGCCCTTCCATCTCTTCCAGTTCCCGGCGTTCGGCTCTCTCCATCTCGTAGAGGCGGGCGTTTTCCAGGGCGATGCCCAGATGGCTGGCAAAGTTCCGGGCCATTTCAACGTCCCGCTGGGTGAACAGTCGCCCGGGGGTCTTGTGGAAGAAAGAAAGCGCCCCGATGAACCGGCCCCGGGAGATCACCGGCACGCCCATGGCCATGATCAGACCCTCCCGTATGTTGAGCTGGTGGTCGCCCACCGGCGCTTCGTGGATACTGAACTTGAGGAAGAGGGGCATTGAATTGATGTTCTCGATACCGCCGGGCAGTACCTGGCGCAGCGGCAGCTTCTGGGATTCGATGTAGCCTGCCGAGAGGCCGCTGGCGCTCCTGATCACGAAATGCATTTCGTCCTTTTCCTCTTGTAGCTCCCAGAAGGCGACGGCGGGCGCGCCGAGGAGAGCGGCCCCCTCCTCCACGGCGCGGTGCAGGAGGCTCTTCTTTTCGAGGCTGCTGCCGATGACCGAAATGCTCTCTCTGAGGGCCGCCAGGTCAGAGATACGGCCGCTCTCGGTGCGGTGCAACTGGAGATTCCTGAGGCCGAGGGCCAGTTGCGGGGCGATCCCGTCGAGCAGGTGCAGGTCTCCCTGGCTGTAGGCCCTTCCCGAAAGGCGGCCTCCCAGCGTCAGAAAGCCGATCAGCCTCCCTTCGAACTGCAGAGGAAGGACCAGCGAGGTTTCCCCGTCCTCAAGGGAGGCAAGAGCCGCGGCCGTTTGAGGGGTGGCTTCGCTCACGGCAAAAGCCCGCTGTTGCCGCCTGAGAAAGCCGGCGAGGGGACTATCGTGGGCGATTCTGAAGCGTCCGGCGTCGGTCCCTCCGGGGTCGGCCGCCAGGCAGGAGAAGTTTTCCTCAGCGGGGGAGAAGATGAAAAGGCGGGCGGCGCTGGCTTTCATGGTTCGGGCGATGAGGGAGACGAGCGCCGGAGGGAGAGTTTCCATCTTCTCCAGGTCGCCGGTTTCCCGGATGAGACGGGCCAGGTGCTGGAGCTGGAGGTAGCGTTCGCGGAAGAGGGCCTTTTCCACCGCGCCCTGCACCCTGCCCCTCAGGGGAAGAAAAAGAAGGGTCGCCAGAATGGCCCAGAAGAACAGGATGTCGCGGAGCAGTTCGGGGTTGGGGATGTCCAGGAGGGGCAGCGCGAGGCGGGCCGGAATGAAGATGAGGCTTCCGGCGATGGCCAGCACCAGGAAGACGAGTCCCTTTCTGAGGAGGGAACCGATGTCGGGCAGGCGCGGCTGCAGGATGACCCAGGTGGCCAGGATGGTGAAGAGGGTCATCGCGGCGGCGCTCCGGGGGTAGTTGGGAATGCCCAGGACAGGCAGGTAAGGGAGGGGACCGCTGAGGAGAATAACCCCGGAGGCGATGAGAATGTAGGCTACCCGGTTCTTCAGGTGGGGATAAGGGGTGGTGCGCCATGACCGGAACAGGACGGCCACCCCCAGTCCCACCAGGACGTAAACATAATAGAAATACAGCCTGCTGAGCGGGCCGGCGGCCGGCCGGTAGCCGAAATCCCCGGCCTCCGCGCCGCTGGAAACCAGACCCGTCAGCCCCGCCAGCGCGGTGAGGCCGGCGGCGCTTACGGTCACGGCTGCGATGGGCCATTTGCCGGCGTTGAAACCGGTGACCGCGGCGGAGAAGAAGAGGAAAAAGAGAGCAGTGAAGGGGAAGGCCATCAATACCAGCTTTGCCCAGACGCCGGCCGCGGCCGGGTCCTGGCTGCCGCGCATGAAAAAGGTGGCCAGCGCCCAGACCGCCGTGCCCGCGAGCATCAGCGCAAAGCTGCGGTGCACCGGGTCGCGGCGCGACCGCCGGAATACCAGCACGCCCAGGGCCAGGTTGACCATGGCGGCGACAAAAGGTGCGATGAGAACTAACATCGGTTTTGCCTGAGCCGGACAAGCCGGAACCAAAATGACGAATTACGACCCCCGACTTGATCGGGGGCGAATGACGAATCAGTCTGTCATGCCCGTCTGGCGCACCATGAACCATGAAAATGGCTGCGCCGTCTGTCATTCTGAGCGAAGCGAGCGCAGCGAGCGCAGTCGAAGAATCCTTCGCTCCGCTGAGCGAACCGAGCGCAGC
>JACQUA010000064.1 GCA_016210565.1 Chloroflexota bacterium | reverse complement strand
TTCAACACGATCTTGCCTTTGTATTCCGGCTTAAGGAGGTCGGTGTAACGGGTAATCTCACCTTCGCGGACCAGGCCGGTATTGTATATGATATACAACTGCTTAAACGCCGCCATACCGAAGAATTGTTTGTCCCTGTCAACGAAAGGCAGCTTCCCTTCCTTCCACGACCGAGGGTCCTTAACTTCGGGTAAGACCAGCAGAGGCTCCACCGGGCCCAGAAGACCTTCGGGTTTCATGAGATTTATGGCCGTAGTCGCGCCCATTCCAAAAAAGTCGTAGAGGTAAAGGCCGGCCCTCTGTTCCGCCTTGATCTTGGCAGCCATCTCCGGTCCGCGGCCCGCCGGAGAGTGCTCGAGATTAATGCCGTATTTATCCTTGAACCCCTTGGATAGAGCAGCTATTGCTCGGGGCGCCCATGCCGTGGTCATCATGGTTACTACGCCTTCTTCCTTCGCCTTCGCCACCGTCCTTTGCCATTGCGCTTCCCCGTCATCGCTGGCGGCAACGCTGGCTGTAGGTTTCAACCCGGGAGATGCGGTGGGCGTGGGCGCGGGAGTGCAAGCCACGGCAAGTAAAACCGATAAGAGTAGCCAAGACAGACGCATTCATTTCCCCTTTCGATCAAAGCATAGATATACGTGGCACGCGCGTGGGGAGCTGCGGAGAAGGTCACGCATACAGGGTCTGGAACAGTCTTCCCCAGCGGGTCACCGGCTCTCGAATTTTGAGCGCCTTTAGCCCGGCCCAGGTGGTCGCTTGGCGGCTGTGTACCACCGGCACCCCCAGATCGGCCTCCAGGGCGCGGACCACCCATGCCGGACACCAGGCGCCGCAGGGAATGTATATACCCTCGGCGCCGGCAGCCTCCATATAGGCTTTCCTGGCTGCCCCATAGGCGGCGTTCTGGGGCAGGGCGTGAATATCGCGATTAAAGGTAATATTCAGGCTGTTGAGAGAAGCCACCTCAAAACCACTGTCCTCCATGAATTTCCTGATTTTTGCGTTCATGGCGTCGGGAAGGGGTGAAGCCATGGCAATCCGCCGGAGCTTCAACGCCCGCAAAGCGTCCACGGCCGCGGTCAGGTCGGTGGTTGCCGGGATTTTGGCCGCCTGCTCTACGTTTTTGATAATCTCTTTGTCGAAACCAAAGCCCCTGGTACACACCAGGGGCGCCCCGTCGACGGAGACAAAGCCAGCCCCGGCGGTGGCCAGCCGGGCGGCGGCCTCGTAGGCCCGGGACAGGGCCATCTGCGCCTGTTCGTCGGTGATGGCGGTAATTCCCAGGGTGGCGATCAGTATTTCAATACCATCGGGGATGACGGAATGGACATCAACCAGGGACGAGGAATAGGGCACAGCAGGGCTGACCCAACCCAGCTTGCCCCTCCATCCGGTTACCCCGTCGCGTATCTCTTCTAATGACAAGATCATACCTCCTTTCCTTATTGTTGGCACGGTCTATGCCGGCGACGGCCCAGAGGCGCCACGATTATCAGCCCAAGCGCAAGAGATAGTCCTGAAAGGTATTTTCTTACCATCGAATACCGCCTTTTCTTTCTAACTGAAAAGCGGCCCCAGTATAGGACTTCCGTAGATAGGTTGTCAAAATGCCGCCATCATCTTCCCCAGCATCTGCGGGTCCCGGCACACGGCAAAGTCCCACACGCCGAGGCGGCCCCAGTTGTTGACCGCGGTGACCCAGCGGCGGGCAGCCTGGTACTTGGCCCGGTCCTGGTCATCTTCTTCGCCCTTAACCTCGAGCACCAGCATCTTGCCATTCTTGAGACGCACCAGGTAGTCCGGTTCGAAGTGGTGCGGTCGTATTCCCAGTAGAAGTCCGGCTCATAGTATGGCTTGCAGATACCGGGGTCTCCACCGGCTGGATAAGGACAGGTTCGCTGGAAGCAGGCGTAGTCATCGGCCTCCCTTACGTCCCCGCGTTGACACACTTCGTTTCTGGCTTTCATATTTGCCTCCGGCAGGCTCCGCGACGCAGACGGCTTCTCTCTCTACCGCGCCGGCCTGCCTTGATTTCGAATCCAGAAGTACCGCCGGGGTGATCCCCAACGCCAGGGCTATTCGCGAAATAGTCAGGAGAGTCATGTTCGGCGCCGCGTTCATCATTCGTGAAACAGAGGACCTGGAAACGCCCATCTGCTTCGCCAGCCAGGCCCGGCTCAACCCCCGGTCCTGCAATATCTTCAGCATCTCCTCGATGACCTGAATCGCCAGGTCTTCGGCAATGAACTCCGGGTCCTTCTCGAGTTCTCGAATGTCCCGCTCCAACATTAGTTCGCGGCTATCATGTTCCATTCCCATACTCCTTCAGATACTGGTCTCGTATTCTCTCCGCCCTTTTGTACTCCGCCTTCACCGTATCTCCCTTGTGAAAGCCATTTGTCAAGAGAGTCATGCGTCCGGCCTGGAAGAAATAGAGCAACCGGTCGCCGTGGACCGACTTGAACTCAAAAATCTTTTCATGTCCTTTGATAATTCTCGATTTCCGCTCATTCCGGATTGGGCCACATTCGGCGTGCCGTCTCATCGTAGCGGCCAGTGACTTATAGGAAGGCGGGTCATCACGTTTCACGCGCTCCAGAAAGTCGACGGCGGGACAGTCTCCGTTGTCAAGGACAATAGCCGAGATAGTGAATCTCTGCCCGACATACTGCGTCAGAAGTCTCATAATGTTAACATATAAGTCAACAATCTGTCCAATACTTATTCAGGATTCGCGGCGAGCCGGAGACGGTGAAAAGCTGGCCGGATACCGTGGTCTTGAGCAGGTCCCCCATGTTGACGTCGGGGCGGATTTGTGCCATGTGAGTCCTCAGGTGCGGGTCCGAGTCTTTTTTCTCTTTGACGATCGGCCCGCGGGCGGCGATGCCCGCCGGTGGGATATTGACCCTTTTGACATTCTTATGCCGGTAGTCCGCAACCTTATCGCCGTCGGCCTGGTAGTCATTTCCCTTGCCTTTGCTCATGAGTCCTCCTGCGAACAGCCTGGAATTCTAATGCGTCGCCGCCGCCCTTTGGCTTTGATAAATCAAACCCCTACGGACGGAGCCAACCTGCGCCGATTTTACCCCCTCCATCCGCCGGGCGCAAGGGCGCCCGGCACCCGGGCACTCAAACCTTTCCTTGACAATAACCGCGGAAACGGACTATGCTTCCGGCAGCGCGAAGGCCGGAACGGACGGATAATCCTGGCAAACTGGGGACCATGAGTGACCGATAGCAGTCAAAACAACAAGGCGCCGAACAGGCTGACATGGTGGGAAAACCTGCTATTCGGTTGCTCCCTGAAAGACACCCCCAGGCTAATCCCCGGGCTTGTCGCCACGGTGATGCTGGTGGCGCTGGCTGTCTGGCTGACCAACACGGTTAACCGGGCCCTGGGATTCAGCGGCCTGATCAGCTACATCCTGATGGTCATGGTCATGGGTATCGTGATTCGCAACGTGGCGTCCGTACCTGCCGC
>JACQUA010000065.1 GCA_016210565.1 Chloroflexota bacterium | reverse complement strand
GACCTGCCCATCACTCCGGAGCGGATCCTGCAGGCCTTGAGGTCGAAGGAGAGCTAGTGCCTGAACGAAAACCCATACTTTTGTCATTTCGACCGAAGGGAGAAATCTGGAAACCTTCTAATTACAGCGGGTAAAAGATTTCTCGCTGCGCTCGAAATGACAGTTTTGCTAGTTTTCGTCCAGGCACGAGCTAGGACAATCTTAAGGTGGATTATGCGAAAGCTTTTGGCGCCCATTTTTATCGCATTTAGCATGATGCTGCCGGCATGCGCCAGGAATGGCACCATGCTGCGAGCGGCGGTGAGCCAGGGCCACAAGGAGGCCGTGGAACGCCTCCTGGCCGAAGGCGCCAGGGTCAATGCCGGGAACTACGACGGAATGACGCCCTTGCATGTAGCGGCATTCTACGGCCACAAAGAGGTGGCGGAGCTTCTCCTGGCTAAAGGCGCTGAGGTCAATGCCAGGGCCATCGATAGCCAGACGCCCCTGCATGTCGCCGCGACCTCTGGCCATAAGGAGATGGTGGAGCTCCTTTTGGCCCAAGGTGCCGACGCGAATGCCAGGGATAAAGACGGCGTGACACCCCTGCGCATTGTGGCAACCTCTGGCCGCAAGGATATCGCGGAACCCCTCCTGGCGAGAGGCGCTGAGGTCAACGCCCAGGGTAAAGACAGCGCAACACCGCTGCATGAGGCAGCAAGGCAGGGCCACTGGGATCTGGTGGAACTCCTCCTGGCCCAAGGTGCTCAGGTGGATGCCCAGACCTATAACGGCAGGACGCCCCTGTATGTGGCGGCCAGGGAGGGCCACAAAGAGGTGGCGGAGCTCCTCCTGTCTCAAGGCGCTCAGGTGAATGTCCAAACTTCCGAGGGCTTAACGCCCCTGCTGGTAGCGGTAGGCCGTGGCTTCGAGGGCGTGGTGGAGCTTCTCCTGGCCAAAGGTGCTGACGTCAACGCCCGGGACAAAGACGGCGTGACATCGCTGCATTGGGCGGCACTCACCGGCCACCAAGGCATCGCGCAGCTCCTCTTAGCCAAGGGGGCTCTAGTGAATGCCCAGAACAACAAGGGCATAACGCCTTTGCATGCCGTAGCACGCTTCGGCCGCAAGGAGATGGCAGAGCTCCTCCTGGCCCGGGGGGCTGACGTCAATGCCAAGGATCGCGAAGGTCGTACCCCCTTGGATCGCGCCACTGAGAAGGGAAACAACGAAGTGGCGACGTTTCTTATCCAGCATGGCGGGAGGAAATCGGGAAAGGACCTCAGAACCCAGTAACCGCCCGAAAGGACGGCTACGTCTTCGTCGCGGCCTTCTTCGAGAGCCATTGGGAGCGGTTCTGCCGCATCCTGGGCCGGGAGGACCTGATCGATGACCCCCGCTCCGCCACCAGCCGCGCCCGGGGGCAGAACCGCCAGTTCCTGGATGAGATTGTCGTCCAGTGGACCCGGGAGAAGACGGCGGCGAAGGTGGTGGATATCCTCACCGAGGCCCGGCTGGTGGTGGCGCTCATCCTGGACTTCGAACAGATCATCCAGGACGCGCATGCCCGGGAGCGGGAGATGGTGGCCAAGGTGGAGCACCCGGAGGCGCGCAAGATCCAGATCTATGGCGTGGCCCCCAAGTTCTCCCTGACCCCGGGGAGGGTCCGGTCGGCCGCCCCCCTGCTGGGAGAGCACAACCGCACAAGTTAGGGAGTAGGGGTTAGGGATTAGGGATTAGGGATTAGTAAAAAGAGCTTTCGCTAGTTCCCAGCCCCTGGCCGCTCAAAAATGGAAATTCCTATACGATAGATTTACTGCGGCCGGCTGGGACTCAGCCAGGGGGGGCTGGAGCGGCTCAAGGAGGAAGGGGTCATCTGAGCTCGGCCCTGGGCTGCTCCTTCTGGGGCTGGGGGGAATCCTCCGGCCTTCACCGTCTGTGTGAGCACCAGTCAGGGCGCGGGTTCGAGAGCCGGAGGAGATGAGCGATGCGAAAGCTTTGGGCGCTGATGCTTGTCACATTATGCATTGCGCTGCCAGCATGTGGCAGAAACGTCTCAACGCCGCAGTTTGAAACGCCGCTAATGCCGCTGCATGCGGCGGCAGCCCGCGGCCAAAAAGAGATGGTGGAGCACCTTTTGGCTAAAGGGGCCGACGTCAATGCCAAAGCAATCTTATTCGGCGACACGCCCCTGCATGAAGCGGTGATGTTCGGCCACAAGGACGTGGCGGAACTCCTCCTGGCTAAAGGTGCTCAGCTCGATGCCAGAAATAACTTCGGCGCGACGCCTCTGCATAGGGCGGCAATTGCCGGCCACAAGAATGTGGCGGAACTCCTCTTGGCCCAAGGGGCTGAGGTCAATGCCAAGACCAATGTGGGCGCGACGCCCCTGCATATGGCGGCAATTGAGGGCCACAAAGACGTGGTAGAACTTCTCTTGGCCAAAGGCGCTGGCGTCAATGCCAAGGACAACGAGGGCGTGACGCCATTGCATAAGGCGGCAGCCGCCAGCCGCAAGGACGTGGTGGAACTCTTGCTGGCCAAAGGCGCTCAGGTCGATGCCAAGGCCGAAGACGGCGCGACGCCGCTGGGTTATGCGTTAGACCAGGGCCACAAGGACGTAGCGGAACTCCTCCTGGCTAAAGGCGCCAACATCAATGCCAAGAACGAAGATGGTAAGACGCGGTTGCATGAGGCGGTAGAATTCGGCTTCCTGGCTGAGGGAGCCAACATCAAGGATGTGGTGGAATTCCTCCTGGCTAAGGGCGCCAACGTCAATACCAAGGACAACGATGGCGTGACGCCGTTGCATGAGGCGGTAAGCCAGAACCACAAGGATGTAGCGGAACTCCTCTTAGCCAAAGGCGCCGACGTCAATACCAAGGACAACGATGGTGTGACGCCATTGCATAAGGCAGCAAGCTTTGGCCACAAGGACATGGCTGAATTCCTCCTGGCCAAAGGCGCCGAGGTCAATGCCAAAGATAACGACGGCCTTACACCATTGGATCAGGCAAACGAGAATGGAAATAGAGAAACGGCAACACTTCTTATCCGGCATGGCGGGAAACCAGGGAAAGACCTCAAAACCCGGTAGCCGCTGTAGGAAGAGCTTTTCAGGGGGGAAGAGGCTGTGTACAGATGGGCCGGGAGATCTCATGGGTGGACCTGGCCTGCGGGAAGATCGAGCGGGAGCCCCTGAACCGCAAACTGCGGGAGGGCTACCTGGGTGAGGGCGCTCAGCTAAAACCCTGATAAGGACGGACGGGATAGGCCCGGATCAGCGAAGACTGCCGCTCTTTTCCCTTCAGGGCCGGAGATGTTCCCCATCCCTCACGCCT
Source organism: Chloroflexota bacterium (assembly GCA_016210565.1). GTDB lineage: Bacteria > Chloroflexota > Dehalococcoidia > JACQUA01 > JACQUA01 > JACQUA01. The sequence continues at coordinate 3,311 of JACQUA010000065.1, read as the reverse complement.
CATGCGGAGCACCGGCCAACCAAGCGATTCGAGAGCCGGGAATGAGCGATGCAAAAGCTTGCGCATCTACTGAATACATGCGAAACTAGAGTCATGAGCAAGTCCCGAAAGCGTTTTGCGGTGTGTATTGATAATACCGATTACCAGGCGTCGCTGATTCCGGGAAAGCTTTATGAGGTCCTTCCCGATGAGGATGCAGCCAAAGATGACTTTATCCGCGTGATCGACGAAAGCGGAGAAGAAGATTATCTTTATCACCAGAGTCTGTTCATTCTGGTTGAGCTTCCCGTCAAGGTCCAGCGAGCGTTGAGAGCGATCTCGCGCCAAGCATCATAGGCCCCTGTTCACTTGGGGCCGTGACATCTGGTCATCAAGGTATAATTGACTGTGACCAGGGTGGGGACCCTCGCCCCGGCGTCGGGCCGCTTCACTGTGTCGGCCAAGTTCTCCCTCACCGGCATCCTGGGAGATGCCAAATGCGGCGGGGAGTTCTCCCCCGATCTCAAGTGGGCTGGCTTCGACTAGGTCGTCTTCCGAGGACTTGCTGACCCCGGCCCTCATCTGAGTGGAAGGATCGACCGTAGATCTTTTGTTAGCGCGAAAAACCGTTGGGATACGTCGGAGCCCCGCTACGGGCAGGACAGCCAGGACAATCAGCCGCGCCCCACAAGGCTTTAGCTATCCCAACGCTTATTCGCGCTTATCAACTTAGTACTGCTTCCCAGGAAAAGGTATCCCAAAACGGGCTGGCGAAAATGGGCACTTTATCGGGTGGAGCGGTTCCTGGCAAAGGAGGCATCCCATGGCTACCGAGTTGAAAACCCTGGAAGAGATGAGATCTTTAATCCCTCAGGGCCTCCCGCCCCCCGAAGAGAGGAGGGGGAGGAAGGTCATCGGCTGGCTCTGCACCTACGTGCCCGAGGAGATCATCTACGCCGCTGGCATGTTTCCCCTGCGGGTCCGCGGCGGCTCGGGGGAGATCCAGGAGGCCAGCGCCTACCTCCACGCCAACACCTGTTCCTTCTCCCGCAGTTGCCTGGAGCGGGCCTTAGACGGCACCTACCGTCTCCTGGACGGGGTGGTCTCGACCACTTCCTGCGACCCCAAGCGCCGCCTCTACGACTACTGGAAGCGTTACCTCCCCATCGGCTACATCCACCTGGTCCACCTCCCCCACGCGGTGTCAGCCGCCTCGCAGGAGTTCTATCGCTCCGAGATCGCCCGCTTCCAGGAGACGCTGGAGGAGTTCGGGGGGGAGCGGATCGCGGAGGAGGCCATCCGGGAGGCGATCCGGGTCTATAACCGCAGCCGCGACCTCCTCCAGCAGCTCTACGAGCTTCGCAAGCAGGAGCCGCCGGCCCTACGCGGGTCGGAGGCCCTGGAGATCGTCACGGCCAGCTATGCCCTGGACCGCCGGACGTATAACACTTTCCTGGAGAGGCTCCTGGATGAGGCGCGCCAGCGCAGCCCGGGCGACCCCGAGGAGCAGGAGCGGCCGGTGCGCCTGCTCCTGGCGGGCAGCATCCTGAACAACTCCGATTTCCTGCGGGGCATCGAGCTCCTGGGGGCCGAGGTGGTCTGTGAAGACCTCTGCTCCGGCAGCCGCTATTTCCTCCAGCGGGTCGATGAGCTCCTTCCGCCCCTGGAGGGGCTGGCCCAACGCTACCTCACCCGCCCCTCCTGCGCCCGGATGCAACGGACCGACCATCGATTCGAGCACCTGCTGCGGATGGTGGCGGATTTTCACGCCGACGGCGTGGTCTACGAGTCGATCAAGTTCTGCTCCTCCTACGGGCAGGACCGGGCCCTGGTGAAGAAGCGGCTGGCGCAGGCGGGCATCCCCCTGCTGGAGCTGGAGGTGGAATACGCCCAGGGGTTCTCCGGGGCCCTGCGCACCCGCCTGGAGGCCTTTCTGGAGATATTGAAAGGAGGGAGATCATGGAGGCCCTGAAAGCGACCATCGAAGGTCTTCGCGAGCTGTATCAGCCCTCTCGTCCCGCCACGGCCGGGGCGGCCCCCCTGTCGGAGAGCGGCCGGCTCTTTTACCGGATCATGGCGGATCACTACCAGAGCGTCCTGCGGGCCCGCGAGGAGGGGCGCCTGGTGGCGATGCACTCGGGCCGCCCACCCCTGGAGCTGCTGCATGCCCTGGACATTGTCCCCTTCTACCATGAGATCTTCTCCCTGGATGCCCTCGCCCTTCAGCGCAACCTCCAGCCTTACCTGGAGGCCGCCTCGACGGCGGGGATCCCGGTGGAGTTCTGCTCCAACCACCGGGCCATGGTCGGCCAGGCCCTCACCGGAGCCATCCCCGACCCCGACCTGCTCCTGCTGCAGACCGACTGCTGCGACAACAAGCTCAAGACCTGGGAGATCTTCTTCGATCATTACGACTGCCCCCGCTTCCTCCTGGACATCCCCTTCACCTACCGGGAGGAAGGGATCGCCTACATCCGGCGACAGCTCGACCAGTTGGTCAGCTTCCTGGAGGCCCACAGCGGCAAGAAGCTGGACCTCGACCGGCTGACCCAGTCCCTGGAGCACTCCAGGCAGTGCCATGCGCTCTACCGGGAGATCAACCGGATGCGCGCCGGGGTGCCCTCGCCCCTGAATAGCCGGGAGGCCTTCTCCCCCCTGGCCATGATGCTGAGCCTGGAGGGGACCCCTGAGGCGGTGAGCTACTTCCAGCAGTTGCGAGACGATCTCCAGGAGAGGGTTGCCCAGGGGAAGGGGGCGGTGGAGCAGGAGAACTACCGCCTCTTCTGGCTCCACGGGCTGCCCCTCCACAGCCTCGAGCTCCTCGACTGGTTCGAGCGGGAGCATGGCGCGGTGGTAGTGATGGACCAGTTCAGTCTCCTGGAGGAGGAGGACATGATCGACCCCGCCAGGCCGCTGGAGAGTCTGGCCCGGAGGCACTATTTCTCCTGCCTGAACATCGCCTTCTACGGCGACCTGGAGAAGAGCAGCCGCCACATCACCCGGGCCGCCCGGGAGGCCCGGGCCCAGGGGGCCGTCTTCCTGGCCCACATCGGCTGCCAGATCGGCTGCACCATGATCCGCTACTTCAAGGACGCCCTGCAGGAGGAGGTAGGGATCCCCACCCTGATCCTCGACGCCGATCTCATCGATCCTACGGCGATGTCGCTCGAGGAGATGCAGGGCAAGATGGAGGGCTTCTTCGAGATCCTGGACGAGAGAAAGGGGGGATAGGAGAGGACAATCCTCAGCCGGAAGGAATAGACGGCCTCCCTTTACTGCGGAGAAGGGAGGCCGGTCGAAGGAAGAGACCCATCGAAACCGCCAAAAAACGG
>JACQUA010000057.1 GCA_016210565.1 Chloroflexota bacterium | reverse complement strand
CAACTTTCTATTGAACGTTATCGTCCGCTTACCAGCCAGGGACAGTCTGTGAGCGATCCTCTACGGGAATCAGGCACGGGTGGTCCTCAGGCCGGTCGTCCGCATAGTACATATTATATAAGGCACGGTGGCCTGTGGTACCGGAGGAATCGTTATGGACTTACGTCAATGGCTCGGTGAAATAGACCGGATGGGGGAGCTTCAGGTCGTCCGCGGCGCGGACTGGGACCTGGAAATCGGCGGCATATCCGAGCTCAATCTGCGCAGGACGAACTGCCCGGCCCTTCTTTTCAAAGATATCCAGGGCTATCCTCCGGACTATGGCATCGTCACCTGCGCCCTTACCACCACCCGGCGCTTCACCCATACCCTGGGCCTGCCGCTCAGGGATAGCTGGCGCGAAGTCCTGGAAATCGTCCGGGAAAAGTACAAGGGGTGGCAGGCCAACCTGGACCGCTATCCGCCGGTGGAAGTGCGGGACGCGCCGGTGCTGGAAAACGTCCGGTCCGGGCCAGCGGTAAACCTCTATGAGTTCCCCGCCCCAAAATGGCACGAGGGAGACGGCGGCAGGTATATCGGCACGGGCTGTTCCGTGATCACCCGCGACCCGGACACCGGCGAGGCCAACCTGGGGACCTACCGCACCATGCTCCACGACCGGAATACCGTCGGCCTGCACGTGACGCCGGGCCGCCACGCCCGCAACCAGTATGAGAAGTATCATGACCGGGGACTGCCGGCGCCCGTGGCCATTTCCCTGGGTGAACATCCCCTGCTCTTTGCCGCCTCGGCCTCGGAGGTGCCCCATGCCCCGAGGTCGGAATATCACTTCGTGGGGGCGGTGCGGGGCGAGCCGGTCAGAGTAATTCACGAGGAGCTTACCGGGCTGCCGGTGCCGGCGGAGGCGGAGATCGTGCTGGCGGGCTTCAGCCCGCCGGGCAAGGTCCGCGCCGAAGGTCCCTTCGGCGAGTTCACCGGCTACTACAGCGGCGCCGAAGATACACCCCAGCCCTACATCGAAATCCAGCGGGTCTACCACCGCAGCAAGCCCGTCATGGGCGGCGTGCCGCCCAACCGCCCCCCGGACGAACGCAGCCACTTCATGGACGTCATCCGCGCCGCCAAACTCTACAATGATCTCATCGACGCCGGCGTGCCGGAAGTGAGGGGGGTCTGGTTCAGCGACGTGGGCCGCCAGTTGCTGATTGCCATTTCCATCAAACAGAGGTACGCCGGCCATGCCAAACAGACCTTGCTGGCGGCCTGCCTGGGTTACACCTTCGGCCGGTACGTTGTTATCGTGGATGAGGACATAGACCCGACCAACCGGGACGAGGTCCTCTGGGCCATGTGCACGCGGACCGACCCGGCGCGGGACATCGACATCGTCCGTGAGACCCGGAGCATCCCCCTGGACCCCATCGTGCCCAAACCTACCGGCGCCCCGGTTACCTCCCGCGCCCTGATCAATGCCTGCAAGCCCTACGAGTGGAAAGACAGGTTCCCCAGGCCCATCAAGATGAGCCCGGAGTTGGAAGATAAGACCAGGGCCAGGTGGGGAAAAACGCTGGGGTTGTGACAGGTAAGGTGGGTTAAGCGCAGAGGGGTGGGGAGGCGCGGGGCGGCTGCGCCAACCCACCACAGCGACCGGTACCACAGGCCTCCGTGCCTGTGAGACACGGCAAACCACCAAAGTCGCGGACAAGCAAGCCCAATGAATATGAGGAAGACAAATGAACTCCCCAGGGCAGAACGCCTGACTACCCTGAGCCCGCTGAAGGAATTCAGGGCCTACCAGAGGAAGCTACCTCACTGGGAGCAGCCGGGGAGTCTGTACTTCGTAACGTTCAACACGTCTGACGGCTTTGTCCTATCTGATGAGGCTAAAGACCTGGTATTCGGCGCAGTCAAATTCCACTCGGGCAAGAAGTACGAGCTGCACGCGCTCGTCGTCATGGACACCCACGTGCACCTGGTGGCGCAACCATCGGAAAAGAGCAAGGACATTTTCTACAGCATTGCCGAAATCATGCACAGCATCAAGAGCTATACCGCCAACCGCCTCCAGAAGTTTTCAGGCAAGAAAGGAAGTGTGTGGGTTTACGAGAGCTATGACCGTATCATAAGGGACGAAAAAGAGTACCTGGAGAAGATGAATTACATTATCAACAATCCTCTGAAAGCTGGTCTGGTCAGAGAGCCGGACGAATACAAGTGGCTGTTCTATAAGGGTCAGGGCGTTGACTAAAAGTCCAGCTCTCACAGGCAGGGACGCCTGTGGTACCGGAGGTCAGGGCGTTGACTAAAAGCCCAGCTCTCACAGGCAGGGACGCCTGTGGTACCGGGGGCGAATCTGTAATCTTGAATCGGGTTGTGCTAAGATATGGGGCATACGAAAAGATGATCAACCGTCGCGGCAGGAACCATTTCCACGCGATGTCATTGAAGTTAGAAAGAGGCTTGTGAAATGGCCAAGATAAACTACGCCAAATACATGGCGGACTTTACCCCGCAGCGGGAGTGGGTGGAAGGGAAAGGGCTGTTCCTCGTCATCGCTTTCTTTACCGGGGGCATCGCCGGCGGGTTATACCTTATTTCGCTGCTGCAGAACTTCTTTGCCGGCGCCCTGGCGGCCTGGCTGATAGTAATGCTGGTCAAGTTCCCCTCCCACATGCTGTTCCTGGGGCATCCCTTCCGCTTCTGGCGTCTCCTGTGGCGGCCCAACACCTCCTGGGTCTCCCGGACTATGATTGCCGAGATGATGTTCAGCGTCTTCCCCTTCCTCCAGTTGGCCGCCTGGGCCAGCCGGCTCGACCCCACGATGCACGCCTTGATCGGCTGGCTGCCCTGGGCCTCGATTTATCCCGTGCTGGTGGTCCTTTCCGCCTTCGCCGCCTTTGCCATGATCACAGGAACCGGATTCATCATCGCCGGGGCCACGGGCATCCAGGCCTGGAATACCACCATGGTGCCGCTCCTGATGGTCTCGTACTCCTTCCTCGGCGGCACCGGCCTGATGCTGCTCATGTCGCCCCTTGTCGGGCGGAGCGCCCAGGACCTGCACGCGGTGGAGGCCCTGGCCCTGTGGCTCCTGGCCATCACCGCCTTCCTGGTGCTGGTCTATCTCTGGACCGTCTACTATGCCGGCCCGGCGGCCAAGAGGTCGGTCACTGAGCTTTTCAAAGGCCGGGCAGCCCCCGTATTCATCCCTGGCGTGCTGGTGCTGGGTTTGCTGGTGCCCATCGTGGTCCTGCTGGCCGGCCTGGTCAGTCCCCCCTCAACCACGGTCATCGCCGCCGCCGCCTTGTGCGAGCTTATCGGCGGTTTCTCCATGAGGTACTCGCTGCTCAAGGCCGGGGTGTTTGCACCACTTGTTTAAGAAAATTCCAGATACCAAAATCCAAATTCCAAACAATCACCCATGCGCCGATGGCGCACCATGAAGGATGAAAATGTCATTCTGAGCGTAGTCGAAGAATCTTTCGGGGCGGGGCGCGGGACGAAAGACCCTTCGACTTCGCTCAGGGTGACAGCCTATTTTCTGAGCAATCGCCCATCCCGACGAGTCTGTACCATGACCAATTGAAAAT
>JACQUA010000004.1 GCA_016210565.1 Chloroflexota bacterium | reverse complement strand
GCGCCACCAAAGAGAGCGGTGAGGCTGTAGCTGATAGCCACAATCTTCATGGTCTCCCTGGCGAGGCGTTCGTATCTACCGTCTCCACTCCGGAACCCCAGGTATTCGCAAATGACGATGAAGATGGGCGCCCCCAATACAAAGGCTGCGAAAAGCAGGTGCAACTCTGCCGCTATCCATATTATGAGCCGGTCATTAATCAGAGGAACGTTTGGCGGCATTCAATTACTCTCCCGGGCCGGAGGCAGCGAAGCGGCTTCCCAAGATACTACTCAGAATACCAATAGCAAACTGGAGGAGGGGCCAGGCGAAAAAGTAGGTGGAGTCCCCTTGTGGCAGCCCGGGCATGGGCTCGGGAAGCAATTGAAGAAAGGAGCCAACAAAAAAGGCTATTGACACGGTGAAGTTGTAGAGAATAGCCATTAATGCGCCATTTACTACCGCTAGCGAGCGTCCCGCCCATCTGCCGGCCACCAGTCCTCCGATAAGGAGGCTGACTGAGCCCGCCAATGCCATTAGCCGCGAGCCTTCCATTATGAGGAGAAGGGGAAGCCCAACCACAAGAGTGCCCATCAGCCCGATGGCGTAGCCCAACACTACCGACTTCCATTGGATATCCGGTATTTTCCAACTTCCTGAAGGTGGTATGCTTGTCTCTTTCTTCATCACCCGAACTGGTACTCTGATAATGCGAGTAAAGGATTACGGAATGGTGAGCTTACCCACCGAGCCTCTGGCTTCATGGTCGCCAAGGGTGCAGCCCAATACATAAGCACCCGGTTGCAAATCAACCTCCAGGACGGCTTCCCGGCCCGCGCCCACGTTGTTGGAGGTGGCTATTACTGAGTTACCAACTTTTATGGAAAAACGATGGGCAGTGGCGCCGACATTGGTCAATACGAATCTCACCTTGCCCGATTTGGCGGTGATGTTGCCAGGGTCGTAGTAGAAGTCGCCCATAGCCACTCTTACCTCCTGTGCCGGCCCGGCAGCCGCGCCGGACTGCCCCTTGTCGGCGCCTCCCACCGAACTCCCCCCACCGCAGGCAGGCAATGCTAGCAGCAGCGCAACCAAGCCCAGCAGTCCAGCGACTCCCTGTTTCTTTACATTGAACTTAAATGACATTTCGCCTCGCCTCCAGTCTGAGTTTGAACCCCACCAAAAACGCTATTCAATAATTAGCCGGCCTTCCATGCCATCGTGGGCGCCCGCCGGAGCAGTGAGGAAGCAACCGACGTCCCAATTGCCTTTCTTGTCGGGGACAGTCCACTCGATACGGTTGGTCTGCCCGGGCTGGATTTCCTTGTAAAGCTCCATGTCGGGGGCTTCGAAGGTATGGGACTCACTCCCCAGGTTGGTAATGACAAATACCACTTTGGCCCCAACCTTGACGCGAATTTCTTCGGGGAACTTATTTTCTTTCAAGGTGACCGCTATTTCACCACCGGTCACGGCGCCCGATGACGGAGCCCCAACCGCCGCCGTCGGGGTACTGGGTTTACCCTGGGGCACAGAATTTGCCGGACTACCACTGCCACCGCCACAGGCGCTCAAGACCAGAGCCACTCCCGTGATAAATGCTACCAAGAAACCTGATTTGGGTTGAAATGTCATAATGCTCCTAGTCTAATTCCTGAGGCGACCTCCCTGCCTCCAAGTTTCTGCAACTTTTCACCCGATATTCTAAATGACAACGCGATTCAGTATATCCTAATCAACACGGAAAGCCCCCACCCAAAGCAGTAGTTTCCAGTACGCAAAAAAACCACCAAACCTGGTAGGGCGGAACTACCACCCCCGGTAGCGATTTCCTGACCATTGCCGGCTAAACTCTACACTGTGCGATATGCGTCCGGGCGACATAGATCAAGATTAACCCGTTTTATGCATGGCCTATCTGGATCCTTCACTTTTCCCCGCCCCGCAAGGCTTCGCCTGGAGCCATGCATAATCCGGGATTAAAGCATGATAACGAGGTACTCGGCTATGAAGAACACTGGAAAACGTTTCGGTTGGGGGTTATTCTCTTTGATGAGTCTCCTGGTCCTGGTAGGACCGCTGGTCTTGGCCTGTACACAGGCAGCGCCCAAAGCGGTCGTACAAGTGGCACAGCCGGCGGCAGACGCCCCGGCGCCAGCGCCAGTCACCGGCTGGGAGACCGAGGCGGCCCGAAAGGTGGGCATCAAACTCTTGCAGACTTTCGATGACTCAGGCGCGCCAGCCTGGGACGCCCAGAAGCACCCCATGATGTTTATTACGAGCAATGGCCCGGGCTACGGCGGCCTTCCCAGCGCAAAGGTCAGGCTGCCGGGGCTGACCATTATCGATGCCACGACCAAGGAAGTGGTAGCATCCCAGTGGTACGACCTGAAGTATAAGATTGCCGACGAAGGGGCTGCCTCGGCCAGCGAGCCACACAGCTTGGGCGTTTCCTCCGATGGCAAGTGGATCTACCTGCCCGCGGTTGACCCGGGTGCGCCCGCCACTGATCGCGGCCGGTTGCTGGTAATCAATGCCAAGACCCTTAAGCTGCATCAAGTTATCGGCACTCAGACCCTGCCCCACCATTCCAAAATCCTTACTCCCGGCGGCAAGAACTACATGCTGGTCTACGACTTTGGCGGCTCCGGGATTTACATTCTTGACGTTGACAACGACAACAAGGTGGTAGCGGTCATTACGGACCAGGATGTCGGCGGACGCCGTTACCTGGCTTTCCCTGACCCCAAGCATGAGACCATCTGGGCTACTGTTCGTCCTCAAAGCGGCGTAGAGGCGGATGGCTGGGTATCAATCATCAGCACCAGGGACTGGAAGGTCAAGAAGTCCATTACCGTGGGCGAGAGCCCCATCTGGGTGACCTTTACCGCCGATGGCAAGTACGCCTTTGTGGACAACGGACACGATGACACCTACACCAAAATAGATGCGGTCAAGCAACAAGCGATAGGTGGAGCCCGCTCCGGCGGACATGGTCCTTACGGCATGGCGCTCACCTGGGACGAGAAGGAGCTATGGTTCATCAATAAAGGCGAAGGCTCTCATAACCGTGGCAAGACAGTTAGCTACGTCGACCCCGTCGCCATGGGACGCCCCAAGGACGAGTTTTTCACCGGTGGCATCCGTGGCGACCACATCTACCTGCACCCGGACCCCAAGGTCAACGAGTTCTGGTTGACCATGAATTCCAGCTTTGAGGTCGTGGTCTTCGACCCGGTAAAGAAGGAGGTCAAGACCCGCATTCCCATGCCTGATGGCGGCAGCACCCACTCCGGAGCTTTCGTTCAGTATACCGTGAGCGGCTCAGAGTGGAAGGGCGAGGTCCTTTACGACCATGGTGGCGCTCATGGCGCAACCCTGGCAAAACGGGCAGAGCTGGCGGCAGCGGCCCAGAAGAAGTAAACAGAAAGAGTGAGATTTCGCCCGGCGCCGGCTCAAGTCCGGCCCGGGCGAAATTCTCTAAGCAAGGACGAGGTGTGCGTGGGACTGAGGTGAGACGAACCAGGGTTGTAGTGCTGGTCAGTTTTGTGGTAGTGGGGCTAGTGGGCTGGGCTTGTGGCGTAAGAACTGGTCCTGGTGGGCAGGGTGTAAGTCTGTCTGTTGTCAGCCGAATTTTATACGGCGTAGGCGCCGATAAGACCATCCCGTTCAAACAAGGTGACAAGGTCATCCTCAATATAACCGCCGATGAACCCATGGAGGTCGAACTTCACGGCTATGACGTGGAGATACTGGTGAAGCCGGGCAAAACCAGCACGTTACAATTTACGGCCCTCAGGTCAGGCCGGTTTCCCTTGATGATTCACTCTCTGGGAGAGGAGAAGGGCAGTCGGGTTGAGATCTTGCTGGGGCTGGTAGATGTTTCGCCCCTAAACACAGGGTTGGAGTCGCGCTCAGCACAGGCTTTCCCCGTCCTGGGAGCGGAAATAAATGGAGAGGAAGTCCCTATTCAGAACGGGCAGCGCGTACCGCTCAAGGACGGCTTGCTGGCTGAGGTTTTCGTAACACCCTATCCTCCTACTCCCGAGACAGATCTCTATCTCATCTTACGGCGGGCTGAAAGACCGCTCAGAGGAGCGGAGATTGTCGTGACCTACGATATGAGAGATATGGACCACGGCGCCAGAGATAGACAGATAGGGCGAGAGATAGCCGATGGGCAATATGCTATTGCTCTGGATATGTTGATGTGGGGAGACTGGGTAGCTGATGCCGTCATCAGCCACCCAGGGTTTGAAGGTACGCTCCGGGTACTCATGGGCGTTTACCCCTGGCAAAAGTGAAAGAGGACAATACTGAAGATAATTCGACTGATGCAGGTGCCGGGCGTGGCGCTTGCTCTAGCGCTGCTCTGGTATGCCTTTGCCCAGTCGGCATACGCTCATGCCGGCGAGGGTTTCCATCCGGAGGCGCTGTGGTCTTTGCTCAGGACCGCACTAGTTGTCGCGGCGGTTATCTCTGCTCTTATCGGAGTTTTATGGCTGTACAGACGGGCGAACTCGCAACGAGAATAGTAATCCATCCCCGGGCTATGGCGTCCTTTGCCAAAAAAGCCTGGCGTTTGGCAGTCGTCGTCTTGCTGGGCGTCGGTTTATGGCTGGGTTTGCGGTGGATGTCCGGCGCCGGGCGACCCTTGTCCCCCTTGAGCACGTTTATGGCTGATGGGGGAGGTGGCGCTATGGACGTGAGGGGCGTTTATGCCACGCCTGAGTATTTTCGCCTCAGCCGCCGGGACCCGGCGGCGATGGGACTGGACCCGGAGCAGGCGCAAATATTCTTCGTCATGGTTGAACTTCACGAACACGATTTGGGTCTGCCGACCTCAGACACCTGGTGGGAAGAAGCCTCCCTGAGCATCGATGGCCAGGGGGATAACCGTCCTGTGAAACGAAAGGTGGTTTTGATCTCAGATTTCCATGAGACTGTAGCCCTTGCGTTTCAGGCAAGAGGGGACAATGGCGAATTGTTGTTCCCCCGGGATGAGGGAGTTCTCAGGCTGGATGTGCCCAATTTGGGTGACGGCGCCCGCTCGATGAGATGGTTTCTGCCTCTTGAGACCGGCCCACGGCAGCGCCCCAGCTCCGTCCCGGTCCCGCTATCCGTCCTGTCACTTTTACCGCTTCTGGGCGGGCTGTTGGTGGCTTTTTCACCGTGTCTCGTTCACATGGGGGCCTACTACGCGCCTCTCTTCGGCGCGATGAAGGAGGAGGAAGTGACTGGCAGACCAGTGAGGATAAAGACCGTCTGGGCGGCGGGCTTGTTCGCCATGGGCTTCACCATCCCCTATTCTGTCGCCGGGGCAGCGATGGGATATGCCGGCCAGTTTGCCAAGAACTCATCTCTACTGGGCGCTATAACCCAGCCCATGAGTTTTGTCGCCGGGGTGATGGTTATCTATTTTGGGCTACAGGTGTCGGGGGTCTTCCAGATACCTTTTCTCACTCATCTGAAATTGCCCATGCTGAAGCCATCCGGCTCCGGCTATTTGTCTTCAGGTTTGCTGGGCATGAATCTTGCGGTGGGCTGCCTGGGATGTGTTGGGGGCAGCCTTTTTGCCGGTATGCTCCTCTACGGTGGGGCGGTGGGGTCACCCTTAGCAGGAGGACTGACCCTTTTCCTTTTTGGTTTCGCTGCCAATGTCCCCTTCTTTCTGGCAGTAATGACCCTGGGAAGCCTCCAACTCCGTCAGTTTGTGCCTCTACGAATTACCCGGTATGTCCCTTTGGTTAGCGGAGTCATTCTCATCGCTCTGGGGCTTCTCATGCTCAGCGGCACCGAAGGTATTGTGGAGGACGCTTTACAGCGGGTCCTGGGTATAAACACCTACGGTATATAAGAGCTCTCCCGGTGAGTGTTCGCAGTCCCATGCTCTCTATGGCTGATTACCCGGCACTCCGGGGAGTGAACCCATGGCTTAGCGCCCAGCCAACCACCTCAGCCCGGTTCCTGAGATGCAGCTTGCCAAGGATGTTCTTCATGTGGAAGTTGACTGTATTCTCAGAAATATACAGAGCCGCGGCCACTTCTTTGTTGGTTGCCCCTCGTGACACCTGTTCCAGCACTTCTCGTTCCCGAATGCTTAAACCTGCTTCTACCTCTGCCTCTACGCCGACCGCGGGCTTCTCTTGTCGTTTGAGACGGGCGAATTCTTGAAGCAGCTTCTTTGCCAGTCCGGACGACATGACTGTCTCACCCCGGCTAATGCGGTCCACCAGGTCAGCGAACTCCTCTTCCCGCAGGTTTTTCAACAGATAGCCTTCAGCGCCACTCTTGATAGCTTCGAAAAGGTCCTGCTGGTCATCAGAGACAGTTAAAATAATTACCTTGACATCGGGGAATTCAGCCTTGATAGCACGTGTAGCCTCAAGCCCGTTAAGGCCCGGCATATTGATGTCCATGAAGACGAGGTCGGGATGGACTTGGCTCACTTTGGCGATAGCTTCATTGGCATTAGCCGCCTGTCCTACCACCCGGACGCCCCAGGCATTAAGCAGGCTCGTTAGTCCAGCACGGAACAGGGCATGGTCATCCGCCAGGAGAACTTTGATGCTCAAATGTTTCTACCCTCACTCTTGCTGGTAGCTGGATTTCGACTCGTGTGCCTTTGCCAGGAACACTGTCGACACGCAGCGTGCCCCCGGTTGCTTCAGCGCGCTCGCGCATCGTTTGCAAGCCGAAGCGTGGCCAGCCCGTGGCCGGGAGATGCGCTGGCTCAAAGCCCCGGCCGTCGTCTGCGATAGCAACCTTGAGGTCTTGTTCCAGGCGCTCAAATGTGACGCTGGCCTCAGTCGTCCCTGAATGTTTACGCACATTGGTCAAGGCTTCCTGGATGATCCGCATAAGCTGGATTTCGGCCGCCGGAGAAAGCCGGGTGTCTTCGGCGCCGGCGCAGACCCGGATATCCACCTGCACACCTGACATCTCAGTGTAGCGGTCCACGTATTCCTTCAGCGCCCCAATAAGCCCGTCCGATTGGCGGGCGGCGGTTCTAAGGCCAAGGATTCCCTCTCTGACGTCGTCGTAAAGACCCCGGGTCACCTCTTCCATTCTGGTTAGCTCCTCATGTGCCTCTGTCAGGCGCTCACCCGACAGGAATTTTTTAACTGCGATGGTCTGGGTATTGATGTAGCCCAGCAACTGCGCCATGCCATCGTGCATCTCACGCGCGATACGTTCGCGCTCGCTCAGGATTGCCGCGTCCTGGACTTGCCGATACAGGCGCGTATTCTCAATGGCAAGGGCTAACCATTCGCCAATACCCTTCAGCGGACTCAGTTGGCGTTGCCTGCTCAGACAATCTGCTGACAAAGCCGCCAGCGCCAGAACGCCTAACACCTCGTCATGATAAAGCAGTGGCATTGCATAGAACGTGTGAAAACCTGCATCCACCACTTTCTGCCGTTTGAATCTGGTGTCAGAGGCAAGGTCATGTACCATGATGGCTTGCCTGTCACGCGCCACCATGCCCGGTATGCCATCGCCCACCTGGAAGCGGGTTTGCTCCAGGAAAGCCTCAGCGTGTTTTCCACGGTGACAGCGCATCACCAAAGCCTCGTCATTTTCCATAAGCCATATCTCTGCAGCGTCAGTTGCGGTCACTTCAATAATTGTGTCGAGCGACCGTCCCAGTAGCTCATCGGCGTCAAGAGATGAAGTCGCTACTTTCCCAACAGAGAGCAATGCGTTGAGTTCTTGGTTTTGCAGCCGGGTCTGCTCGAATAGCACGGCGTTCCTTATTGCCATGCCCAACTGGCCCCCGATGCCCTCAAGGAACTCTCGGTCAGCATCAACGAAATGGCGCTCCGTACGGGTAGCGATAGCCAGAATACCATTGACCTCCCCCTCAGACTTCAGGGGAGCCGAGATAGCAGACTTGATTCCGGCCTGTTTAGCGGCCTCGGCAACTCTAGGGTCTTCAAGGACTCGCTCGATGATTACCGGTTTAGCCGTGCGCACGACTTCGAGGGCGATGGGGTCATCCTCAATCTTGGCATGCTGTACTCTGCGCACGAACTCCGGCGAAATGTTCCTGTAGCAAACCACGGAGTGCTCTTCTTTCTCGAGGTCCACCAGGCAAATAAGACCGGCCTCGGCTTTCATGGTTGATAGGACGGTATCCAGACTGGCGCGCAAGACATCGTCGAGCCCCGGATAAGCCGCCGAAACTTTGGCGATATCGTTCAATGCCTGAAGCTGGCGGTTCCGATCGTTGTTCTGCCGTTGGAGTCTGTCCACAAGACCAAATATTGCGTAGGAGAAGATGGCAACGCCAGTGCCTAACGCCAGATAGGTGCCGATGAAGCCAGACAAGGAGTGAAGTGGCGCAAAGAAGAGATTGTGTCGCACCCAGTCCAGGGCTGCCAGAAGCACAACAGGTACTACTATGGTTGCCCACTTGATTTTTTGGA
Organism: Chloroflexota bacterium; assembly: GCA_016210565.1. Classification (GTDB taxonomy): domain Bacteria; phylum Chloroflexota; class Dehalococcoidia; order JACQUA01; family JACQUA01; genus JACQUA01. The sequence goes on along the minus strand of JACQUA010000004.1, from coordinate 3,740 downwards.
AGGTAAGGAACTGCCTTTTTCCCTGGTGTTTATCTTGAATGCCCATAGCTTTTTGTCCCCCAATCCCAGTCGATCCCACAGTGCGGCGATACGAAGCTAGAGTATGTACACGGCGCTGGGACAGCTTTCAGGGCACTGTTCCCTGGCGTACCTCAAACATCTGCTCACCATTTCCAGGGAGTGGTCGACTTTTTGTTTAAGGTTAGTAACATTGGTTATCTCGTCATCCAGCTTTTTTTAGCACGCCAACGGTTGCAACATACCCTCCTGACGCTAACCCCAGCCCTTCTTGCCAGCTCACCGATTTGAATTGACATTGGCGCTGGTGTCCATATGCTTACCTCACATTTAATTTCCGAATGATTCTAACACCGGTATGGGCGGGGGTCAAATAACCTGACGTTATGGCCGTGATGTTAACGCCACGTCATATTGATTATAATCTGGCAATAAGGCGGGTTTGGCCTTCAGTCCCTGGAAAAGGTAGCCCTCCCGATCGTGCACCGTGAGTATCAGGACCCGTCCCCGAGAAAGCGGTTTCAGGATTTGATGGGTAGCTTCCAGACCACTGATGCTAGGCAGTCCGGTATCGTTGCCGGAATTCCAACGTCTACCCCGATGCATCGGGGTGACACCCGGACATGGTCCCGGCTTGTCCGGGCTAATACGAACGCAATAATAAATGCCGGATCGTCCTACTAACGAGAAAAGGGAACATTTTCACACAAAGGACACAGTGCAAATAGCTGTCAGCCGTCAGCTATCAGCTTTCAGTCCCCGCCTCTCCGAGCGGCTTCGTCTGGCGACTGATAGCTGAAAGCTGACAGCTTTCTTTGTGCCTTTTGTGACACTATTCGTCATTATTTAATGCACTTGTATTAGCTACCGGAATCGAGAAAACCGTGGCGCAAGGCATACTTGATCACCTCGGCTTTGGAATGAAGGTTGAGTTTCTTCATAAGGTTTTCTCGATGGCTGCGAACTGTATGGGGGCTAAGGTGCAGCATCTCTGCGATATGGCCGGCTGTCTTGCCATCCGCCAGGTAGTGCAACACCTCCCTTTCCCGCGCAGTGAGGCCGTTGTAGGTGTCCCTCCCCTCGCCAGCCTGGGCCCGGGTCACATAGTCAGCTACCAGCTTCCTGGTCATGGAAGGATAAATGAACATCTCTCCTGCGTGAACCACGCGTATTGCGGCCAGCAGGTCGTTGACATCAGCTCCTTTCAGCACATACCCGCAAGCGCCGGCCTTAAGCCCTCGAAAGAGATAATCTTCCCGGTCATGGACCGTGAGGATCAAGACTCGTGCCTGGGGAAGCGATTTAATGATCTGACTAGTAGCTTCCAGCCCGTTGATGCCAGGCAGGCCGATATCCATAAGCACTACGTCCGGAACAAGTTCGATAGTCCTGGAGACGGCATCCTCTCCACGAGTAACCTGCGCCACCACTTCCATGTCGGGCTCGCCTGCAACTAGCGCCGCAATGCCCTGCCGGACCATGGCATGGTCATCGCAAAGCAATATTCTTATTTTATCCATTGTAGGTTTCCTTAGGGACCTCCAGGTATACTCGAGTACCTTTTCCCGGCCCAGAAGTAATCCCCAGTTTAGCTCCCAGCAGGTTGGCCCGCTCTCTCATTCCCACCAGGCCCACCCTTGAAGCCTGGCTCCAATCCCTTGCCAGGTCAAAACCCTGGCCATCATCCTCCACCACCAAAGAGATAACCCGGTCGTCGGTTGAGACCTCTATCCGGGCATGCTTCGCCCGGGAATGTTTGGCGATGTTATTGATGGCTTCCTGAGCGATGCGGAACATAGCCACCTGAACGTGAGCAGGAACGGCAGGACTATCAGACTTAAAGGCAACTTTTATTCCCTTTTCTTGAAGATAGCGCTCGGCATACCAATGCACGGCTGACGCCAGGCCAAAATCATCCAGCACCGTAGGCCTGAGATCAAAGATAAGCCTCCTCGTCCCTTCGAGCAAGTTGTTTGTCAGCTCCTTGGCTTCGAGCGCTTGCTTCCGGGACGCAGATGGGTCAACCAGAGCTTTGTCCCGGATGCCATCGAGGAGAAGGCTCAGCGTCACCAGCGCCTGGGCAGTTTCATCATGAAGTTCACGGGCTACCCGGAGGCGTTCCTCCTCCTGGGCAGAGATAATCTTCCCCAGAGCTTCGCTGAGACGCTGCGTACGCTCACGCACACGGGCTTCCAGTTCCCGGTTGGCCAGCTCAAGGTTTTGCAGCGCAGAGTTCAACTGCCGCCGCATTGTCTCCAGATTCTCTGCCAGGCGCCCGATTTCGTCCGGAGCCCGTACTGCAACAGGAGTGGCCAGTTCCCCTCTGGCCAGCCGCTCCGAGGCAAGAATCAAGGCCTCCGCAGGCTTGACCACGCTCCGGGTGGTTACCCAGGCCATCAAGAGAGAGACAAGAAAGCCAACGCTGCCAAACAAGAGTAGCTCCCGGAAAAGCTCATTAGGAAGCTCCATTGCGATGTCTTCCTCCTGTTCCAGGATCAGATAGAGGTCTGATCCTGGCACGGGAACCGCAACCACTACGTGGTCCCGTTCGCCGGAAACATCTGACATTCGATGGAGCCCTACATTGCTACCACGGTCTTGCCTGAGGGTTCCTATCAGGGGGAGATACGAACTGGGCTTTCCCACCGGCTCATCAGAACCGATGCTGAGAAGCACAATGTCGTCGGGACTTATGATCTTCAAGATATACCGTAATTGTCTTGATGGCTCAATTTCGTTGGCGCCCAGCCCCAGAAACTCCAGGGGAGTGAAGGATTGGGGACCGCTGCTGGCGGCAGTGCTGATCAAGGCCAGGCTCCAAACCTCTTTTCTATTGTCCATCAATGGTGCAAGAAGGTACACGAAACTTCTGTCTTCCGGCCCGGTAGGGCTCAAAACCTGCAGGACGAAGTCTCTATTGGACTGCGAGGTTATCCAGGCTTCATCGAAGGGAAGGGGTTGGGACGGCTCGGCGATCACCTGCCTGTCCAGAGTTATCAGCCAGAAACCGCTGACCTTAAACAAGGGAAACTTATCTACCGTTGACACATGATTGAAGGCAAGCCGGACGACTTTCTCCAGGGTTGACCTGTCACTCTGGCTACTGACACTATCCATATCCTCTCTGACATCTTTTACCACGTGTTCAAAACCGAGGCTTAAACCGGCAGCAAGATCCCTGGCCAGGGTCATCCGCTCCTGGAAAACCAAATCTGTGCTATGCCCAATCGCCCTCAGTCCCAGGTAGGCAAAGACGCCCAGCATGAGAGCTGAACCAACAGTCACGTACAGGAGAACCCTCTTCTGGAGTCCAATCCTGCCTAAGTTTCTCATGCCACTTGCCCTCTCTGCGTATTGCCCTTCAATTCACTGTACTGCAATTCTTATTCACTCTTTGCAGTTATAAAGATAATATACTTGATGACATCTGGCAGTCAAACTTCCCCTGTTTGCCGTCACTTTCTTGCAACAGGACGACGCCCGGAGAGCTCCTGTCATTCTGAGCGAAGCGAAGAATCCTTTCTCTGATTTCTGCTGGCGCTTGGCTGCGTAAAAAGGCGCTACGGTGAACAAAGACCCTTCGACTTCGCTCAGGGTGACAGCCATCGGTGCTGAGCGAAGCGAAGAATCCTTTCTCTGATTTGTGCTGGCGCTTGGCTGCGTAAAAAGGCCCTACGGTGAACAAAGACCCTTCGACTTCGCTCAGGGTGACAGCCATCGGT
>JACQUA010000071.1 GCA_016210565.1 Chloroflexota bacterium | reverse complement strand
CGATGAAAATGTCATTCTGAGCGAAGACGAGCGCCAGCGAGTCGGAGTCGAAGAACCTTTCGGATGGGTGGAGACGAAAGACCCTTCGACTGCCCCTTCGCTTCGCTCAGGGCTCCGTCTCAGGGTGACATTTTCAGAGCAACCTGGAAGTTCACAAGAGATTGGGCTGCGGCCTATTTTCGTGTCTATTCGTGTGTATTCGTGGCTTAAGTCCGCGAGGCCAACTGCCGAGGCTGCGCCAGTGCCTTAACGGAGGAAGGTCCCTTGTGGGGACGATAACGGCCACCGGTGCTTCTGGGTGGAGCCGGACCTGTGCAGCCTGTGCGCTCACGATTCTGTCGAGAAGAGCGTCTAGCGAAGCGGATATGGTTTTTTGGGTATCCGATAATCGGCCGTTCCGAACACGAACCGTTTTACGTCGCAATGCACGCTTGTTCCCCCGGGACTGAGCAGTTTGTGAGCTGTGGCCACATACCTTCCGTTTACATCGTGAAAATTGTAGATGATGCTATCCCCACCGGGCAAAGTTTTCGCGGGCTTTCGGTCCTTTTCTGTTCTGATTAACTTCCCCGATGTGATCATTGCCATGACTCCATGCTGGTGCTTGAGTTCCTTGATCCCGGCTTCGGCCAGGAATTGAATTGTCGGCATAGACCTAATATAATACGCTCAAATGGCTAAATCAAGGGTCAAGATATTTCCTCAGAAGCTCCTGGGTCCCAGGGCCATAAGGCTGCTCGAAGATCTTGTATCAAAAGGCGCTGATCTCGAATGGCGCAATGCCTTCGAAGATCTGATTGCTGAGATGGAAGACAGTCGAAATTATACTCCCGAAGCAAAAGCACTTTTCCGGCTGGAGCTCCTATTGCACGAGGCGGATGACGGTTTCACGGACGTTGAGGAATCCTACGCATATGCCAGGGACCTGCTGGAATCGGAGCGGCTGGCCCGCTGTGAGCCTGCCGGACGCTGCCCCAATCCGCCGCATTAAGGGGGCATTTCGCCGGGGCCTTCCGCCCCGGCCGGGGGAATGAAGATGAGGAAAACGCTAGCTAATGTATATTTGCGCCGAAAATGTCATTGCGAGTCCCGACTTCATCGGGACGAAGCGCCCGCCCCGTAGGGGCAGACCCATGCGTCTGACCGCCGGCGGTCAGACATTGGCGGAATTCCAACGCCCACAGGCAGGGACGCCTGTGCCACCCGGCCTGCTTCAACGCTCTTGTTTTCTGATTGGCTTGAGAAGATATTCCAGTCCGTTCAGCTTGATTTCATACAAAGCGGACAAAAGGACGCCGATCTTCCCCGCAGGGAAACCCTTCTGGTGAAACCATACCAGGTAAGGTTCCGGCAGATCACAGAGGATGCGGTCTTTGTATTTCCCGAAAGGCATTCGTACGGACACCAATTCAAGCAACACTTGAGGATTGACAGGGGAGGTGTCCTTATTTCGATCCATGTTAAGAACCGGTTACAGCCTTGCTCACCAGGTTAATAAGGTCGTCAATGGGAAGACGCTCTCTGGTTTTGGCCATGAATCCGCTTTTGTGGGCAAAGGCAATCTCCGGGCGGTCTGAAATCAGGGAAAAATCAACCGGCGTCCCTTCATAGCGGAAAAGACGCCAGCCGTTATCGCGGCGGTCCAGGGAAATGACGATATCTGGCGGATTCTTGTCCAAGCGGCGGAATTCTTCCAGCCCGGCGGATTCCCTCGTCTCCCCGATCATGGCAGGCACCCCCGCAATTACCAGCCTCGGGCTGGTCTTCCAGAAATCGATCTGCCTTTTGAGCTTGCGGGCATCCTCGATGATATGAGCGCCAAAGGCCTTAAGCAGAGAGAGGGATGCCTGCGGCTCGGAAGCGAATGTAGCCGTTAGCCAGATTTCCACCGGATTCCGGTTTACGAGATCATCACCGGCATGGTATTTTACGGAGCTTTTTACCGGCCCGATGCGGTCCACGCTGTCCTTGAAATGCCACCAGGGCATGACGGACATAGTCTCCAATAGCCCCAGGTAGTCGGCCACCAGGACAAAGGCGGCCGGGCAATCCGTGTCCTGGTGATGATCGAAATTACGCTTCTCCGGCTCATGGCGATCGCCGGTGTCTATCACCCACACATCCGGATCATCCAACTCGGCCGGTGCGGGCTCACGCCGCTCGATCCTGAATTCCGTGTTGGCGTGCACGGCCAAGACCAGGCTGATGGCTGCCACCTCGTCAAAATGCGCGCTGCTGGGATGCGTGATGATCAATTGTGCCTTCATTGCTGCTGCCTATCATACCACATTGACCTGCCCCTGATGATCCAAAATTATGCACGCGCCGCGTGGGGTGGTAGCTGCAGGTCCTTTAGCCTGCGGGGGTGGGGAAAGCCGAACGATGCAGATAACTCATGCACGATCCGGGATAGTTGTACCGCCTGTTGCCAGGCTATCCTTCGGAAAGAGGCAAGGGTTCCCGCCTCTCCCCAAGAGTACTTGCAGGCAGCCCCTCACATGTTCGAGTCCCATCACCACTTCCACCAGGCTGAATGGGGTTTCCCGGCCGGGTACTGTCTTCCAACGGCGCTGAACATTCTGATGAAAAGTGCACCGTTTTTTTGACGCCACCCACCAGCGGTTATTCCACCTTGCTGGGTCACATTTCCCCCAAATTGACTTACGGATTGGCCTGTATTATGCTGTTTCCACGTCAAAGCGCAAATCACAGAAACCACGCCGGGCAAAATATGCCGTTCGTTCTATTTCATGATCGTTTTGCTGAACCAGCGGACCGAGAAACACGTACCATAACTATACTTGAGGACTCGCCGTCGGGCTTGCCGGCAGGCAATTACGCCTTGCTCGAAATGTACTGTGACGAGCCGGGTTGTGATTGCCGACGAGTGTTCTTCTATGTCGTGTCTTCAGTGACCAGGCAGCTAGAAGCTGTCATTGCCTACGGGTGGGAAAGCGCTGAGTTCTATGCGAAATGGGTGGGGGACAATGATCCGGCGGTCACAAGCGACTTGAAGGGCCCTATCTTGAACTGTGGCAGTCCCCAATCGGCGCTCGCCCCCCAGCTTTTGAAATTCATACGAGATGTCGTTCTCAAGGACCGGGAATACGTTCAAAGACTAAAGACCCACTACTGGATGTTCCGGCATTACATTGACACGAAGCCAAAGCGGAAAAAGAAAAGAAGAGTGTAACCACCCACGGCAGCGAATCCATACTTGGTAGCGCCGGCCGGGCTGGCGCTTCAGAGGGCACAGCGCGGAGACGGGCCCGCGTCCAATTTCGAGTGTGGTGGTCGCCAGCACCACCGGGGAGCACCAATGAGAATCCTATCGCTTTCGGGAAGCGGCACGTTACCTCGCGTAGGTCCGGCTGTACACGGCTGAGAAAGCCTTAGGATTTGGTAGAACGGCGCAGCTACGACCAGGGGCTTGTGGACAGCAGGGCAACATCCGCAGTCCGGCATCTACCCGGCGGCGGCAGGTTAGGCGGATGTTTTGCCGGCAGCAAATTGAGCATCCAGGTTCGTCTTCGCCTGTTCAAACCCCAGTCTTTGCTGTTCGGCTTCAATGGAAAGCCTCTCCCACTCTCCGGCAAGGAGCGGAATGGTCTTCTTCAGCTCGTGATACCTCCGGGTGGCGGCCGTGATTTGAGCGGCATCTTTGCAGAACTCGGGCCGGGAAAAGTTGTTTTCCAGCTCTTTTGATTCAGCCTCACGGGCCGCCAGTTCAGCTTCTATCCCGGCGATCCGCTTCTTTAGAGCCGTAGCTTCCCGGTAATAGCTATTTCGCAGTTCACCTTCAGCTATTTTCCGCTGACGCTGCATGTCCCGCAGGGTAATCCCCCTGGGTGGGAATGAGGTCTGGACCTGCGGGAGGTCCCGGCCCTCCCCCTCCGCAGATTCTTCCGACGCCAGGTATTCATCATAGTTCCCTTGAAATACCACGGCCGCGCCGCTTCTTATTTCAATAATCTTATTGGCGATCTCACGGATCAAGGTGCGGTCATGGGTTATGAAGCAGAGGGCGCCGCGGTAGGCTTGAAGGGCATCGGTGAGAATCTCACGCGAGGCAATATCGAGATGGTTGGTAGGCTCATCCATGAGCAGGAAATTGGCCGGCCGTACCAGCATCTTGGAGATGGCCAGGCGGCTCTTTTCCCCACCGGAGAGAACGGAAACCTTCTTATGGACGGCATCTCCGCTGAACAGAAAAGCGCCCAGGAGCCCCCGTAATCTCTGCTCCGGTTCATCCGGGGCTGCGCGTCCGAGTTCCTCCAGGACAGTATTCTCCGGATCCAGTAATTCAAGCAGGTGCTGGGCATAATAAGCCGTGGTGACATTGTGTCCCAGTTTACGCTGTCCTCTTTCAAAAGGAAGCACGCCAGCCAGAATCTTAAGCAAGGTGGTTTTGCCGGCGCCGTTAGGCCCCACCAGGGCCACGCGGTCCCCCCGTCTCAGGGTGAGGTTGAGGTCCTGGTAAACCGCATTCCCATCGTAAGCCTTCAAGACATGCTGGAGGGCGATAACCTCCTCACCACTCCGCACCGGCTCCGCGAAAGAAAAGTGTATCTTTTTTGTGGCGCGGGGAACGACTATCCGTTCCACTTTGCTTAGCTGCTTCAACCGGCTCTGCACCTGGGCCGCCTTGGTAGCTTTATAACGGAACTTCTCAATGAAGCGCATTTCCTTCTTTATCTTGAGGTCCTGCCGCTTAGCGGTAGCTTCGTTGAGTTCCAGTTCTTTTTGCCGGGCAACGGTAAAATCGTCATAAGTACCGTTGAAGAAAATGACATCGTCTTTCTCGATGCTGATAGTCTTGTGGGCCACCCGGTTCAAGAAAGCCCGGTCGTGCGAGGTAACCAGAACGGCCCCCTCGTAAGATTTCAGGTACTCCTCGAACCAGAGCAATGTTTCCAGGTCCAGGTGATTGGTCGGCTCATCAAGAAGGATTATGTCAGGGTTGGACATAAGCAGCTTTGCCAGCGCCGCACGCATGAGCCATCCGCCGCTGAATTCACTCAGAGGGCGTGAGAAATCCTCCTTATCGAATCCGAAACCGAATAGAATGACCTCAGCGTCGTGCTCCGTATTATAGCCTCCGGCGGCTTCAAACTTATGCTGCAATTCCCCCAGCTTCTGCAGAAGCTCCGCCTGGTCATTATCATCTCTTCCCTCAGACAGCGCGTCCTGCAGGACCTGGATACGATGGGCCAGACCGGTTATCTTGTTTGAAGCATGAGATACTTCGTCGAACAACGTGTTCCGGGAAAACGGGGTAATTTCCTGTTTCAGGTAGCCAATGGTGATGTCCCGCCGCATGGATATGCTCCCCGAGTCCGGAGCGACATTCCCCGCCAGTATCTCGAACAAGGTGGTCTTGCCCGAACCGTTAGGCCCGATAACACCTATGCGGTCTCTGGCGCCAATGTTGAAGGTAACGCCGCTGAAGAGCAGTTGTTCACCGTAGGACTTGGATAAATTGAATACGTTTAGCATGGTTAACAAGCGTAGATAATCGTAGTGGAGACATCTCACCCTCCTGACCATCCCGCCAACTATCCCTAAATATAGCACACACTGAGGGAAAAGGGAATTTCTTCATGGAGGTTGGCCATCAGGCGCTTGGCGGCGCCGCATCGACAAAACGTTGTCGATATTTGAGAACGTGATCTACAGCCCGGATGGGGGTTCGTCACGGGCGGCGGCTGGTTCCAGTCGCCGGCAGGCGCACACACGGCTGACCCGGTTCTGACCGGGAGGGCCACCTTCCGCTTTATCACCAGGTACGAAAAGGACGCCACCACCCCGACGGTGCAGATGGAGTTCCAGTTCCCGGCCGCCGGCCTGGACTTCCAGAGCATGAGCCACGACTGGTTGGTCGTCGCCGGCGCCAGAGCTCAGTACCGGGGCTCCGGGCAGATCGGGGGGGCGGGCGACTACAGCTTCATTATCACTGTTATCGACGGGGACATCGGCGGCGGGCCTGACAGGTTCCGCATGAAGCTGTGGAACAAGGTAACAAAAGCCATCGTCTACGACAACCAGGCGGGCGCCGCCGACGCCTCTGATACGGCGGACCCGGTCACGGCTATCCGTGGGGGGAGCATCGCCATCCACAAGGGATAATACCAACGCACCGGACAATGAGGTGCAGTCTCACACAAAGGCTCAAAGGACACAAAGAAATCTGTATGCGGACGCGCTAACACAAATCACGTTATCCTGCGCCTTAGCGTTCTTTGTGTCTCTATGTCTCTGTGTGAGTTCTTTTCCCATCAGTAGGCCGACGCAGCATTTACTATTGCGTTTGTGTTAGTTCGCCCCGCTGCGCCAGATGGGTTCTATCACCGCCCACTGTTCCGGGTATCGCCGCACGTACTTTTCCACGACGGCCGCAAGGCTTTCCAGATTCGTTCTCAGGGACCGGCCGCGGTCTCCATCGTCAACCAGCCTGAGCGGCGGCTCGATGAATATCCTGGAACGATTGCCGGATTCGCGCAGGCTGAAAACAGGAACAATGGTAGCGCCGGTGCGAAGAGCCAGGCTCACCACCCCCGGCGGCAGCGTGGTCTCTTCCCCGAAGAACTTCACCTTCAGCCCGTTCCCCCGGATGTCCCGGTCGCAAACTACGGTCACCGTCCCACCCCGGCGTAGAAGCTGCACCGCCTCCCTCATCGGGCCTATGCCGACAGGCAGGATTCTGAACTTACCCGTCCGTCGCAATCCGGCGATGTTGCGAAGGAAAGGGGTTGAATCAAAAGCTTCCACAAAAATCGTCATCTCAATGCCGCGCAGCGCCAGGACCTGCGCGGCAAACTCGAAATTGCCCAGGTGAGCAGTCGCTATTATCGTCCCCCGCGCGCCGGTCACGGCCTCCATCAAATGGGGCCATCCTTCGACCTTTACGTTCTTCTCGAGGTAATCAGGACTGAATTGGGCCAGCCTGGTCAGGTCGAAGTAGTTCTTGGCCACCGTTCTGAAGACGCCGCGCGCTGCCCGCTGCCTTCTTCCCCGGTCGGGCCCGGCGTCCAGGACACGTTTGAGGTTGTTGTGAACGACATTGCGGTGTCTCACCGCAAAAAGGAACAGGGCGTCGCCGCCCAACCCGGCCAGTAGATAACCAAGCCGCAACGGGACCCAGCGGGCTATCATTGCGGCGAGTCGCATGCCGCAGTGACTGAGGTCCACACCGACCCGTCGGAACCAGAACGGCTGCCGCCGGCATAGCGTTGTCTTCAAATAGAAACTGTCCAAGAATGGGGTGGTCACCATTATATCACGGCGCGACGGCGCTTTTCCGCAGCCCGTAGCGACCCGCGATCCATCGGGGTCGCGCCCGGTTGGCTGCCAAAGTCCGACGCCCGCTCCGCTTTGCGAGAGTCCGCAAGGCGGACGAGGGGTATCGCTACGGGTTTCCTAGTGTCTGAGTTGCGGTGCAGGTCGCCTTTCGCTTTCATTGCCACAGCATAGGTGCTATAATGATTCTTGCCGCAAAGAAAGCGGGCGAAAGTTTAGTATTGAGGTCGAAGGGACCCGTACAAAAGGAAGGTTAAAGTGAATATCTATGTAGGCAACCTGGCGCGCGAAGCGACTGAGGAGGATTTGCGACATTCTTTCGAAGGTTTCGGTCAGGTTGCGACGGTTACTATCATCAAGGACAAGTACAGCGGCGAACCGAGAGGGTTCGGATTTGTCGAGATGCCCACTGCCGCGGAAGCGCAGGCGGCCATCAAAGGACTCAACGGCAAAGAGCTGAAAGGACGGACCCTCACGGTTAACGAGGCGCGGCCTCGCGCTGAAGGGGGCCGGGGCGGACCAGGTGGCGGCGGCGGCGGCGGGGGAGGATATCGCGGTGGTGGGGG
>JACQUA010000060.1 GCA_016210565.1 Chloroflexota bacterium | reverse complement strand
TCCTCCATGCTTGGCCGGCCAAGCGCCATGAAGGATGAAAATGTCATTCTGAGCGAAGACGAGTCCCGATGCTATCGGGACGAGTCGTAGTCGAAGAATCTTTCGGGCCACGAGAGCAAGACCCTTCGACTGCCCCTTCGCTTCGCTCAGGGCTTCGGCTCAGGGTGACATTTTCGTAGCAATGACAAATCAAAATGCAAAGAGGCTGTCACCCTGAGCCGCCCGTAGCGACAGGGCTTGTCCCTGTCGTGCTTGGTTGACCGCCGAGGTTTCGATCCCGACGCGTCGGGACAAGGGGTGTCGCTACGGTTTCTTCAGTTTTCATTCGTCATTTTGCATTTTGATCTTTGATATTTGAAATCCCTTTGGCGCCATGGCTATTCGCTTCAAGACCACCTGCAGCGCCAGCAGAACGGCCACCCCGACAATGGCGATGACATTAATCAGGGCGCTCGTCGGGAACAGGATTATGCCTCCGAAAACAAAGTGAAGAGCCCTCCTGCCATATCCGGTCATGCCCCCGGACTGGCTATTTATGGCATAGATGAGGTTGAGGGACCCGAGGAGGATAAGGGCGCCCGAAACGAGGGTTCCCAGATTGTGCTGGAGGACCTCCGGGTACCAGATAAACGAAAAAGGCATAATGAAGAATACGGCCCCGATCATCATCGCTTCCTTGCATGTTTTCAGATATGAGGCCTTGGCGATGGACGCCCCTACCGCACAGGCGATGGCTACCGGCGGCGTGATGGCGGAAAGAACGGCGATGTAGAAGACCGTAAAATGGCTGACAAACGGGGGAATGCCGAAGGTCTGCAAAGCCGGGACGGCCAGGAGCACCACCAGGAGATAAGCTACGACAGTAGATACGGCCATGCCGAACAGGGTGCAGACGGCCAGTATCAAGAACAACAGCGGATAGAGATTTCCCCCTGCAATGTCCACCATGCCAAAGGCGAGCTTCTGCGCCAGCCCGGTTATCACCAGCACCCTCACCACGATACCCATGCATCCCAGCATCACCATGAGGCCGGCCATGTTCTGCGTCCCCTCGACGAGACCATCTTTCGTCCTGGCGGCAAAGTCTCGTATGGTTTTCAACACCTTCCGTTTTCGATTGAAGTCGTACAGCAACCGCAGACCCAGGAAGGTGAAGATGGCGTAGAAACCCGCGGTCAGGATGGCCACCCGGTAAAAGATCAGGGTGAAGAGCAACAGGGCCAGCGACACGGCAATCGGGATGCCTTCGGCGGCATCGAATTTGACCCTGCGTGTCTGACTTCCGTCGCCGCCCAGCTTCTCCGGGTCTATCGCATCGATGCTTGACCTGGTCCGCAGGAATACCGCGAAGGCCGTGCTGAGGTAAAAAATCACGGCGGGAGCAAAGCCCATGAGGACGATTTCTATGTAATGGACCCCCAGGAAATCCGCCATCAGGAAGGCCGCGATGCCCATCACCGGCGGCATGACCTGGCCGCCGGTCGAGGCGACGGATTCGATGGCGCCGGCTATCTGCGGTTTGATACCAAACCCCTTCATCATCGGGATGGTGAAAGACCCCGTGCCGGCCACGTTGGCCGCAGAGGAGCCCGAAAAAGTCCCGAACAGCATGCTGGCGATGACCGGCATCTGCGTCAGGCCATATTTGAAGCTTTTCAGCACCTTCATGCTGATGTTAATGATGTAGTCGAGACCGCCGAAACCCAGCACCAGTCCCCCGAAGAATACAAAGATTATCACCAGGGTGATGGAGGCGGCATTGAGAGAGCCATAGATGCCCTGGAGCTCCACGGCCGACATCTGGAGGATGCGGGAAAGCGAAAGGCCGGGATGGTTAAGAAAACCGGGGAATAGCGGGCCGAAATAGGCGTATATCAGCGCCACAATGGCCACGATGGGAATGGCGCTGCCGGTCATCCTCCAGGTCAGGAAGATTACCAGAAAAATGGCAATGCTTCCCATGACGAAATCGGTTGGGCTGTTATTTCCCGCCCTTTCGTACAATAGCTGAGGAAACTGGGTATAGAAATAGACCGCCACCACGGCCGATGCCAGGACAATCAAGACCCCCGCCGCTAGATTCCATTTGAGGCCCCAGGGGATGATTTTCCGTTGCCACATGGCGCCCAGCGTCCAGACGGTCACGGAGATGGAAAGGAAGAGGATGCCTATGCGCCGGGGGTCATCCCAGAACAGGATGGAGTAGATATAGAGAGTGACGATGGTGGCAATTGAAATCAATACAATTGCCGCCCGGCTGAAGGTCAGCCAGCCGTTCTTCTTATTATCGCCCGTGGACTGTTGCTGCATGTCTTCTTGCGTTGGGGCGCAGGGGCAGACCCAAGTGTCTGCCCGCCGGCGGGGCTGGCCCGGGGGCGGGCGAACACACGGGTTCGCCCCTACGGTTCTACCATCTCACTAGACTTAAGACTCAGGACTCCAGACTCCTATGGTCTGGCCTGCGTTTGCCCGGCCTTCCAGTTGTTCTTCCAGGCGCCCTTCTCCTGGTAGAATTTGGCTACGCCTGGATGAATGGCAACGGTTGTCAGCGAATCGAAAGCCATGGTGTTGATGCCGACGCCGTCTTTGGCGAAGGCGGCAAAGGCCGGGTTGATCGCCACCAGCTCATCGGCGTGCTCATACCATGCCTTCACAATCTGGTAAACGAGATCGGGATTCAAGTTCGGCCCGAACTGAAATCCCATGGGCGACATCATCGAATAGATCTCTTTGTCGCCAGCCGGCTTGCTGAATGTCTTTTCCGTGGGCAGGACCACCACTGACATCCCCGGTATCTTCTTCATCTGCTCTTTCTCGGCGTCTGACGGGGTCACCACGCGAACGTCAACGCGGAGTTCCAGTTCCTTCATCCAGGGCGCCAGGTTTCCACTGGACGTGTAGCTGCCGATGGAATCTATCCTGCCGGTCCGCAGGGCTTCCGCGGCCTCGCCGGTCCCCATCTGCCTCTCCTGGATTTTGTCCCAGACGCCCAGGGCGCTGAGGATGAGCTTATGGGCTTCATAGGCAGCGCTGGCTGACGTCATCGGGAACATCGTCTTCCCGGCCAGGTCGCCCAGCTTGTTGATGGTCTTGTTATCGCCCTTGGTGATGACAAACTGCTCGCCGGTAAACAGGTAGATGCCCTGGTAGGTCCTGTACGTTACCGGGGTCTTTTCGAACAGGCCCTTATTGCTCCAGGCGTCGGAAAGGGCCAGCGCGCCGCCGTAGGTTATGTCTACCTCCCCTTTCTGGAACAACTGGTGGGACATGGCGCTGGCGGGGACGGGGGAGGCGGTGAGTTCGACGCCCTTGACGTACTTGTTGGCAACCCTGGCGATGGCCACCCCGGCGGAGTACATCAGCGTCCCTTCTTCCGCCGTGGCTACGCGCCATTTCTCAACCCTGGCTTCGGCCGGGGGAGGGGCCTGGGTTGGCTTGGCGGTGGGCGCCGGCGACGGACTTTGCGTCGGCTTGGCGGCGGGGGCCGGGGTTTGCGTTACCTTTGCTACCGGCGCGGCCGTCGGCGCGGCGGTGGTTTTTGCCGCGGGCGGTGGTGGGGGCGGCGGTGTGGGGGTTGCTGCAGGCTGACAGGCGATAACAAATGAGAAAGCCAACAACAGAATCAATGCTATACCTAACGTTTTGTTCATGCTGACCTCCTAAGCCGGACAAGCCGGAAATTCCGAATACCAGGTTCCAGGTGATGGGAGTTTCTTCCACTCCGCACATTACTCATCTGTTATGCATGTAACGTTCCAGTTCGGCGAAGCTGTTCCTCACTACAGGGTTCCGAGTTCTTGCGATATTCAACTCCTTTCCCTCTCCGGACGGCGAAGACGTACTCTCATTTACATGCTCAGGCATTGGAGCGCAACATTGGTCTTGGTAAACTCTGAGAGTCTGTGGTAGAATTGGCGCTGCAATTGTCCTATGTGATGGTCATGTAAGACAATCCTGCGAGACAAGGAAGTATATAGCCCTTGCGGTATTCTTGTCAAGGGCGCTGGGGAACCCGTAGCGACACCCCTTGCGGGTGTCGAACCGTGGTAGTCAACCCGGCACGACAGGGACAAGCCCTATCGCTGCGGGGTACCAGTGTCTGAGTTGCAGAAACCGCATCGGGTGGAACCAGACGGAGCACACGAGAGCCATGTCAAATAAGGTTGTCCCGCGAACCGATAAGCAGTCCGGCCTGCTGGATGATGACGATTACAACCTGTGGGTCCTGCTGATGCACACCAGGGATACCCTGGCGGCGTACCGGAAAAAAGAATTGAGTAAATGCGGGCTTTCGGCCATCGAATCCATCGTGCTGTTCATAGTCCAGGTCATCGAGCAGAACGGCGCGGCGGACCCGACGCCTTCGGAGATATCCCGCTGGCTGTTCCGCAAGCCCAATTCGATCTCGACTCTGGTCGCCCGGATGGAGAAGAAAGGCCTGGTGCGGCGCGTCAACGACCTGGACAAGAAGAACCTGGTGCGCATCGCCCTGACGGAGAAGGGATATGAGGCCTACCGGCAGTCTGCAAGAAGAGTGAACATCAGGAAATCGCTGCGGGTGCTTCCGGCAGAACGGCGCCAGGAGCTCCAGTCGGCCCTCTCGGTCATCTGGGAGCACGCCCTGAAAAACCTGGGCATGGCGCAACGACCGCCTTTTCCGTATTTACGCGAACGTAAGGAGTCTTGAGTCATGAGTCTTGAGTCTTGAGTGAAGAAGAGTCGGTGGCACAGGCGTCCCGCTTGTGAAAGTAGCGACCGGGTTCTTCGCGCATGTCATAATTCCATCTCTCACAGGCACGGTGGCCAGCCCGTCTCAAAAGTCCCTCTCCCTTGATGGGAGAGGCCAGGAGAGGGTGACAAGCCCTGGAGACTCGTATTATTGCGACGCTCGTGCCTTCAGCGACCGAACGGGCAAGATGCCCATTCTACCGGTTTTGAGACCCCGATGCATCGGGGTGGTACCGGTGGGATTAACCGGGAGACAAAGACATGAATAAAGGCCAAACGATACTGGAAGTCCTCTCACCTCGGGGCAATGTCGAGGCGCCCCCCGACGCGCGCCCCGCCTCCCCGCGACTGCCGGGCCTCGCTGGCAAAAGGATCGCCGTCATCAACAACGGGAAGGTCGGCGCCGGCTCATTGTTGCCGTTCCTCCTGGATGCCCTGGAACGGCGGGCGCCGGGCATCGAGTTGCGGGTCTGGGACGTTCCCCTGGCCCTGCCCCTGGAGACCAGGACACCCCTTTTGCACGACATCGCCCGGAATAGCGATGCCGCCATCGCCCTGCTCGCCGACTGAGGTTACTGCACGGTCACAACTGCGCGTGACGCAGCGAAAATCGAGAAGCTGGGAAGGCCGGCGACTCTTGTCGTGGCGCGGGGATTCGAGACGGATGCCCTCTTCAGCGCCGCGCGGGAGGGTATCTCCGGCCTGGCCCTGGCCGTTCTCGCCATCAGTTCCATCCCGCTGCCGGAAGAAATTGCCGAGCGGCGGCTGGGCGAGCAGATCGCCGACTCGGCCATCGCGGGGCTGACGATGGCGGTGCAGGCCGAACCGCCGCCGGTGGTGGGGGTGGCCGGGGCGGATATGCTGACCTTCAGCGGCGGATGCTACGCGGAAGCCGTGGAAAGCATGGAGGGGCATTTTCTACGAAACCGCTGGAGCGACGGTCTTCCCCTGGTACCCCCCACCCGGGACGCCGTCAATATCATGCTCCGGGGCACGGACCTGGAAAGCAGCGATGTTATAGGCCGCATAGAGCCGGCAGGCGCCGCAGCGACCGTGATGAAGGTGGCTGTCAATGCAGTGATGGCTGGCTGTCTTCCCCAGTATATGCCTGTCCTGCTGGCTGCCGTGGAGGCTGTGGCCGGTCCGCGATTCAATTTACATGGAGTGCAGTGCACCGCGGGTTTGGTCGCTCCGCTTCTCATCCTCAGTGGTCCGGACCTGGTTGACCGGTTGAACGTAAACGATGGTTTTGGCACCATGGGGCCGGGATGGCGCGCCAACATGACCATCGGCCGGGCGCTGAGGTTGGTCATGATCAACCTGGGACACGGCTGGCCGGGGATTACGGATATGAAGACCTTTGGCAGCCCGTTCAAACATGTCCCGCTTATCGCCGAGAATGAAGGGGCTTACGAGGGGACATGGGACCCCATCAGGGTGGTGGAGGGTTTCCGCCTCGACCACGCTACCATCAGCGTCATGCCTGCCGTGTCCTGGCAGCCGGAGTTTATCCCAGCCGACCGCATCAACGTGGCCAGCATCGTCAAGCTGATGGCCAACCAGGGCAAAGTCAAGTACGACCGTTTTGCCGGCAACTGGGGTGGGGACAACCTGCTGCTCCTTTCGCCCGGCGCCTTCGAGGCCGTCCGCCGGGAAAACCGGTCGAGGTCCGATATCCAAAAAGCCATCTTCGAATCCATGCGGTCACCGGCCCACGAGTTCTTTGAAGGCAAGGGCCCGGGCTCCGGAAGCGGCCCGAACAAGATTCCGGGCTGGCTGGTGGAGAAGTGCCGGCAGGACCCCGAAGCGCTGGTGCCGTTGCTGCGCGAACCGGAGAATCTCAAGATCGCAGCGGCCGGAGGCCCCGGCCCTGCCATGTGCGCCTTCATCGGCACGTGGGGGTATGGGGGATCGTATTTTGTGACGAAGGAAATCGCCCTGCCGCGAAACTGGGCGGACCTGCTGGACAGGCGCCGGGGGTGGGAGACGCCTGTAGTGAAATGACCGGTAAGACTGTAGGGTGGGTTAAGCGCACAGGGGGAGCGGATCGGGGTAGCGGGTGCGCGAACCCACCAAAGCCAACAGCCGACAGTGTGCAGCTATCAGCTAACTCAGTGAACTTTCAAGCCAGCCCTGATGGGTTCGCCCAGCCACCCGGCGCAACCCCTGGCCCATCTGCGCTTAACCCACCCTACTTGGAAACTTGGCGAGGAGAACGAACTTGGCAGGTAAGATTACAATCAAGTATTTCGGCAACTCCGCTTTTCTGATCACCACCGAAAAGGGCCGGAAGGTGCTCATCGATCCCTGCCTGACGGGGGTGGAGGGACGGGGAGTAACGCGGTTCCGGCCGGAAGATATCGAAAGCGTTGACGCCATCTTCGTGACCCACGCCGCCTGGGACCACCTCGGCGACGCCTATGAGATCGCCGCCCGCACCCGCTGTTTCGTCCTGGGTGACCCGGCCACGGTCTGGTATTTGAAGACGAAGGGTTTGCCGATGGACAGGGTGAAAGGCACCGGCTGGGGTATGAGGGGAGAAGTGGCGGGAGTTAGATTCCAGACGGTCGAGTCCAGACATCTCTCCATGTTGAGACTCCCTGACGTCCCCCCCATTACCGGCAACCCCAACGGCTATATCATCTACACTGAATCGGGAAGGGGAATCTACCACCCGGGAGACACCTCGATTTTCCGGGATGCGGAGCTTTTCGGAGAGCTATATCACCCGGAGATCGGCCTGCTGGGCATTGGCGGCTTCCCCGGTTTCTCCGCCGAGCTCACGCCGAAAGAGGCCGCCCTGATGGTGAAGTGGATGAAGCTCAAGACCGTGATACCCCACCATTATCCGCCCGGAGGGCCGGAAGCCGGGGAGTTGGCGGCGGCGTTGAAGAAACAGTCGCCGGAAACAAAGACAATCGCCCTGGGCCACGGCGACGAGGTGGTTCTGTAGGTGTTATCCCCCTTTCGCAAAAGGGGGATACAGGGGGATTTTCTCTCGCGGCGCAAAAAGGCTTTTCAAATCCCCCTTAGTCCCCCTTTTTCAAAGGGGGAGAAGCACCTCGTTCGTCATTGTCCCTACGGTTTCAATGCTTTAGGCACCATCACCCCTCCCGACATGAGGGTTTTCAGCGCCGTTTCCACGGACATGTCCGTTTCCGTAACCTGGTCTGCCGGGACGACGATCATATTGCCGACGGTAGGGTTCGGAGTGCTGGGCATGAAAACGAAAACCCAGTCTTTGGGTCCTCCGTTTTTTTCGATCCGGCCGGTCACAAACCCCAGGGACTTAATGCCCTGGCGGGGATAATCTACCAGCACTACCCTTTTGAACGGGGTTTCATCGGTTGTGGCCATGGTGGAAAGGACCTGCGAGGAGACGCCGTAGATGTCCTTGATCAGGGGGGCTTTGAGGAGGATGGAAAGCCCACCCTCGACGGTCTTGCGGGCCGGCAGGAAGAAGGTTATCACCCCGAGAAGATAGATCAACGCGGCCATGGCCACGATGCCCACGCCGGGGAAGGACCTTCCGGAAACCGCGTAAACCAGCGGCTCAAGAATCCCGTCCACCAGGTTGAACAGCCAGGACAGGATGACCCAGGTTATGGCCAGCGGGACGACCACGACCAGGCCGCGAATGAAATGGTCTCTCAGGTTATCGACAATCTGTGAGGCAACGGTAACCCTTGTAGTTACATTTTCCATGTTTCTTTTCTTCCCCTCCTTTCTGTCCGGGAACTGCGATGAAGGGAAGTCAATATCATTTTACCCAAACCAACCGATGGCTGTCCAAAAGGCCATGCCGTGATCGTGGGGTGGGTTCGCGTCCCGATACAATCGGGGCTTCCCGCCACCCGGCTGTGGTTAACCCACCCTACGCGGCTTCGTCATTCGACATTCACGCCGGTGGGTTCCGCGCGCAACAAGGATGCCGTGGTGTCCCTGTTTGGCCACGCCCGCTTCACCCACCCTACGCGGCTGGCAGTTCCCTGACGATCTTGATGGCCCAGGTCCCGGACGCCGCCTCGCCCAGGGGCAATCTGACCCTCAGCACGTCCGCCCCCTTCAATTTCGCGGCCTCCCCCTCGATAACCGCCCTGACCGTCTTTATCTCGTACTTGTGCTTTCCCGGCTCGAGAGTCCTGATTTCGAGGTCGATTTCCCTGCCCAGAGGAAGCGCGTCCACGCTATCTACGAAGGTCTCAAATTCTTTCTTCATGGCTTAACATTCCTTCTAATGCAAATGACGAATGCACCCGTCATTGCGAGCGAAGCGCGGCAATCGCCTTGTTGGCTGGCCATCCAGGAGATTGCTTCGTCGTCCCGACAAGTCGGGGCTCCCCGCAATGACGGCCCGCACGCATTGATTGGTCATTCGTCATTCGGACTTCGTCATTTTCCTTACTTGAACCCGTATTTCTTCCAGTTCTTCAGAACTTTGTCGCGGATGCTTTCCGGATAGCCGCGGTTGAAATTCATCTTCCGGGGCGTCTTCTCCTTGCCCCACTCGGGAGGGAAGGTGCAATCGAGGATCGCTTTGGCGCCCACTCCCCACTTCTTTTCTTCCATGGTATAAAAGGGGACCAGCGGGCTTCCCACATCGCGGTCGTAAGACGTGATACCGCGCACCGGATGGCAGGTCGAGGCGATGGCGTGCATCACCTCATCCATGTCGTGGACGCAGGTATCGCCGTCCACCACGATAACGTAGTGGGGAAGTCGCCCGGTCATGATGATCTTCCCGATGCGTCTGGCCATATTGGGGTATGGGGGGTCGATGGCCACGACCACGAGCATGCCCCCGCACTGGGGAGGAACGAAGAGGTCCGCGACAGGGATGCCGCTATCCAGGAGTTTTTTCCGGTAGCTATGGGTCTTGCCCAGCGAGCCCACGATGTGGCTTTCATCGGTAGGGAAGCCGACGCAGCTCATCGTCAATATGGGGTCATTGCGGTGGGTGACGGCGGTGACCCGGTACATGGGCCAGGTGCGGCGCGGGGAGGCGGAATAGCCGGGGAATTCACCGAAAGGACCTTCCGTCAGCCCGATATCCGGGTAGATTTCCCCTTCCAGGATGATCTCGGCGTGGGCCGGCACCTGGAGGTCGTTCGTGTGGCATTTGACCAGCTCGACGGGCGCCTGGCGCAGCGCGCCGGCGTAGCCCGTCTCATCTTCGCACCGGCCGAAAAAGTTCCCGGCGGTGAAGGATGATATCGGGTCGGCCCCGATGGCTATGGCAAAAGGCACCGGTTTCTTAGACCGCTGGTAGTTGGCGTAGACAATCGAGGGGCCTTGCTGGTCCGGGTCGAGCATGCCCACCATCCGGGTACGGTCGTACAGCATGACCCGGTACATCCCCCAGTTATTCCAGCCGGTTACGGGGTCTCTGGTCACCAGGATGTGCCAGGTGCCGATGTACCTGCCGCCGTCGCCCTCGTGGATCATGGGCGCGGGAAAATCGAAAAGGTCCACGTCCTTCCCCTCAATGATCACCTCTTTGCAGGGAGCTTTGGTGACGGTCACCGGTTTTATCGGTTTTCTCAGCCGCTTGTCATACTCTTCCAGCAAGTCCGGGAAGCAGGTTTCCGGGCTCATGCCCATGGCGACGGCCACCCTGCGGAAGTTGGCCAGGGGCGAACCCAGGAGCCGGTAGCCGGCGGGATAGTCCTTGATTTTCTCCAGAAGGACGGCCGGCCCCCAGGTCTCATTGACGATGCGGGCGATTGCCCCTGCCTCCAGGTCCCAGTCCACCTCTTTCTGGACCACCACCGCGTCCCCGGTCTTTTGAAGAGTCTCGACGAACTGCCGGTTGTCTTGAAAAGGCATAGCTCCTCCCCGCGGTATAGATTTTTGGTAAACTGCTAAAGCTTATCCGCTACGGCCCCGTTTGTCAAACCAACCCGGTACCACAGGCCGCCGTGCCTGTGACGGGCACTATTCTGGCCCTTCACGGCGCCTGGTCGACCAGCACGAAGTTTGACGCTATTCGAGACGCGTCCTTTCGGGGCCAGCGACCTGCCTTCCAGGGGCTTGCGCTCCCGGCACAGGAGTGCTATCATTATTCCCAATATGGAAACAATGTTCCTGAAATGGTAACTTCCATATACTTGCGATAGCCTGATGAACCTTGTTGGGAAAACCGTTCTGTCTAAGTTCGGTGGAAGTCATAGCGATGCGGCCCGTCAAATCAAGGCCTGGATCGCTGAAGTCGAGGCAGCCATTTGGAAAACGCCGAATGACGTCAAGGCTCGTTACGTCAGCGCGAGCTTCCTGGGCGACAATCGCGTGATCTTCAATATAAAAGGCAACAAGTACCGCATTGACGCGAAAATCAATTATGAGCCGCAAATCGTTTTGGTGAAGAGGATAGGTACTCACAAAGACTACAAAAACGTGGAAGTTCTGAGAAGGTAAGGTCATGAACAAGGTCATTGCAAACGAAACTGACTACCAAGAAGCCCTGCTCAAACTGGAAGACCTGATGGACCGCAGGCCTGCGCCGGGGACGCCTGAATCCGAGGAAATGGAACTCCTCGCCCTGCTGGTCCGGGACTACGAATCGAGGAAGTACCATTTCGACGCCCCGGATCCGATTGACGCCATCAACTTCCGGATGGAGCAGCAGAACCTGACCCCCAGAGACCTGGTGCCATACATAGGAAGCCGCAGTAAGGTCTCTGAAATTCTCTCCAGGAAGAGGCCGCTGACCCTTTCGATGATACGGGCGCTTCACTCTGGGCTGGGCATTCCTGCCAGCGCTCTGATTCAGGAGAACGAGGAATGCGAGAAACTAACTGTGGACTGGGACCGGTTCCCGATCAAGCAGATGATCGCCTGGGGCTGGGTAACTGCCCCTGAGCTAACCCGGCCAGAGGACATGCTCCGTCCCTTCTTTGGTGCGGCAGGCTTCGGCGAGCTCCAAACGGTGCTCTGCCGTTCGTCAAGCCACGTGCGCTCGGCCCGGCCCATGGATGACTATGCGCTCACGGCATGGTCAGCCCGGGTGCTAATAAAGGCGTCCCAACGTGCCGCCCATGACTACAAACAGGGGAGTGTCACGCCGGAATTCCTGAGCGGAGTGGCCCGGCTCAGCGCAAACGACAAGGGCCCGCTGCGAGCCAGGGACTTCTTGGGAGAGCATGGCATCAGGCTTGTGGTAGAACGTCATTTGCCCGGCACCTATCTCGACGGCGCGGCGCTCAAGGTGAAAGATGGCAGTCCTGTCATCGGGCTTACTCTCCGCTATGACCGTCTCGACAATTTCTGGTTCACCTTGATGCATGAACTGGCCCATCTGGCGCTGCACCTGGACGATGAAGGCGACATGTTCTACGACGACCTCGATGTGGAAACGGGGCCGGATCCCCACGAGGTTGAGGCGGACAGTCTGGCGGGAAAAACGCTCGTGCCGGAGGAACTGTGGAAGACGAGTGCGGCCAGCCGGGTCCCAACAACATTGGCGGCTGAGCGCCTCCCCCGACGGGCGTCGGCTGGCATGTCGCAGGTGCTCGGCGAGATCCTTACAGCACAGGCGGCTGTGCAACTCGCCCGACAGCTTCAAGTCCACCCAGCCATCGTCGCCGGGCGTATGCGCCACGAGTTCAAGACCTACCGCCTGCTCAACCAGGTCGTAGGCCATCACAAAGTGCGGAAGCTCTTTCCTGAGGTCAAATGGGAATGGGAATAGCGGCGGCTGCATGAACCATCAGGTCCGCATGATCCGTTCGCGTATCTCTTGCTCTTAACACCATGCTGGCCTGGGGAAGTGCTGGCGGCAACAACAAGCCTATCCCAAATCCGCATCACTCCGGTTGTCAGTCCGTCCGCGGCGCCAACTGGCCGGCCCTCCCGCACCGGGAGGCGGGGCGGGCTGTCAGCAGCCGGGCTCGCCGAAGTGCCCGCAGCAGCTCTGTCGCCGGGCGATCTTGATGGCCGTGTTTCCCAGGGCGAGGCGCAGCTTCTTTGCGATGGGCGCGGGCGCGGACAGATTTTTGAAAAAGGCTTTCAGGCTCGGCATTGTACGACGGCACACGCAGGGCCCGGTCAACACCCGGTTGACCGCGGGTACGACTATTATAGCAGCAGGGAGACTCGCCGGCGCAACCACCGCACAATAAAGTCTTAATACGGGGTTTCCCACCGCATATCTACCGCGCTCCCCTTCCCGTGAATTCTACCCCCAATTCGCGCCGCAGGAAGCCATCCACGAAATCGCAGCCGCCCTGGCAAGGCATGCGTCTTCCTTGATAGTGACCGGAGCTGCAATTCGGACCCCACGAGAAGTTGCCGTGGCTCCCTTTGCCTGACCACCCCCGCAGGCTGAAGACCTGCGGCTACGCCCCGCTCGGCCCACACTCGGCCCACGCATACTTTACATGTATCTGGGGTTTTGATAAACTCAAATATGGCTATGCCGTCATTGAGACAATGGCTGAGAGGCGCGAAGGATTCTCCTGCTACGCCAGGCGCCGGAAAGATTCTTCGCTGCGCTCAGCGAGGGAAAGATTCTTCGCTGCGCTCAGCGAGGGAAAGATTCTTCGCTGCGCTCAGAATGACATTGTGACTACGCTCAGCGGGGGAAAGGTTCTTCGCTGCGCTCAGAATGACATTGCGCTCAGAGTTTGTGAATTTATTGAAAGCCCAGATACAAAACTAATTGTTTGCCAGATAGGGCCTGACCAATTTCTTCACAAGCTCTCAGAATGACAGCCGTCAACAGGCAATATCTAGAGAGAGGTGATTGCCATGGGTAAAGGCGATTATCGCTGGAGAGAGACCAAGAAACAGAAGAAGGACAGCAAGAAGATCATTACTCCTGCTGTTCTGCTGACCGTTCCCGAAGTCGAAGTGATCAAGACGAAGGGGAAGAAAGAGAAACCTCCAGAAGAGGAATAGACTAAGAACGAAGTCTTCCACAAGATGCAACGAAGATTCCACCAGTAGTTTGGAACTTGGAGTTTGGTACTTGGAACTTCCGGCTTGTCCGGGTCAGGACATATTTGACAGGTTACCGTGAACTGCTCCTGACGGGGGAGCTGAAGGCCCGGGTGCAGCGGGCGCTATCGCTATTGGAGAACTGCACCTTGTGTCCCCGGGAGTGCGGCGCCAACCGCCTGCTGGACGACACAGGCAAGTGCCGGACCGGGAGGCAGGCATTGGTGGCCAGCTATGGCCCGCACTTCGGGGAAGAAGCGCCGCTGGTGGGGTCGGAAGGGTCGGGGACCATCTTCTTCACCAACTGCAATCTGAAGTGTGTCTTCTGCCAGAACTACACCATCAGCCAGAAGGGCGAGGGCGTGGCCTATGGCAAGTACGAGCTGGCCCGGGTGTTGCTTTCGTTGCAATCGTGGGGGTGCCATAATATCAACCTGGTCAGTCCCAGCCACGTGGTCCCGCAGATACTCGAGGCCGTGGAGGCGGCTGCGGGCCTGGGACTTTCCATCCCCATCGTTTACAACAGCGGCGGGTATGACTCGCTGGAAACCCTGCGGTTGCTCGACGGCATCGTAGACATATACATGCCCGACATGAAATACTCGGATGAGATGACGGCCCGGCGGTATTCCGGAATCAAAGGCTACCCCGCGGTGAACAGAGCGGCGGTCAAAGAAATGCACCGGCAGGCCGGCGACCTGCGGGTGGACGCGCGCGGCGTCGCCGCGCGCGGTCTCCTGGTGCGTCACCTGGTGCTGCCCAACGGCCTGGCGGGTACGGAAGAGACCGTCCGGTTCCTGGCGGACGAGGTTTCGCGGGATACCTATACCAACATCATGGCGCAGTACCATCCCTGCCACCGGGCCGGCCGGTTTCCCCTCCAGAGCCGTCCTGTGAGCATGGACGAATTCCAGGCGGCCCTGAAGATGGCCCGGGAGGCCGGGCTGCGGCGGCTGGACAGGGTGAGGCCGGCGGTGGCGATCCGGGCCGTTTAGGGATTACAGATTACAGATTGCAGATTCCCCACCCCCCCGGGGACGGAACCACGAAAGACACGAAAAGCACGAAAACGTCATTCCCGCGCAGGCGGGAACCCATGAAAGGGCATTCGATCGTGTATCCCCGCCGGCGCGTAGATAACAGTCTCGTGACTTTCGTGTATTTCGTGGTTGATTCCGCGTCATTGACCGGGGGGTAACCCAGCAATGGTAGCCGCTTCGTGGCTGATAGGGAGTAGACCAGCTTTGTCGAAGTCCAGCGAACACAGGCGGGGACGCCAGCCTATCTCAGAACTGCCGAAATTTCCTCGCCCGAAGCAATGGAGAGGGTGTGGGCGAGGGCAATCGAATCTGTTTTCACCCTCACCTAACCTCTCCCATCAAGGGAGCGGGATTCTTGAGGCAGGCGGGGAATGGCTGTGCCACGAGGGGGAACTCAGGAGGTCTTGTTGCCCGATATTTCCGGTTTGTATCTGACTGTGCACGGCAGGGTCCAGGGCGTTTACTTCCGCGCCTTCGTGGAGAGCGAAGCCGAGGCTCTGGGCCTGGCGGGGTATGCGCGCAACCTGCCGGACGGCAGGTCCGTGGAGGTCTACGCCGAAGGGGACCGCGAGGCGCTGCAGAAATTGCTGGTGAAGTGCCGGCAGGGCCCGCCCGGCGCCCGGGTGGAAAGGGTGGAGGAGGAGTGGAAGGAGACTTCCCTCGGGATGGGGTCCTTCGAGATAAGGTATTGAGCCAGGCCAAGGGAAATGACGAAATCCGAAGCCCCAATGACGAATCAATCACCCATGCGCTGACGGCGCGCCATCAAGGATGAAAATTGCGTGCGCTGTCATTCTGAGCGAAGCGAGCGCAGTCCCGATAGAATCGGGATAGTCGAAGAATCTTTCTAGGTGGGGTTGCCGGACCAAAGACCCTTCGACTGCCCCTTCGCTTCGCTCAGGGCTTCGGCTCAGGGTGACATTTTCGTAGCAATTCGAATGAATAATGACGAATGTGAGGTTTGTTTCGTCATTCGAGCTTGAGCATTAATTCGTCATTCGTCCCCGATCCAGTCGGGGATCGGCATTAGTCATTCTGCGTGCGGCGTCAGCCGCCGTTAACCGGTCCCAACCCGAGGTATTTGGCGCCGTCGAGCATCTGCTGCAGCGCTTCCAGGGACAGGGTGAGGGGATTTTCGGGGCGTTTTTCGTTGACCTTTTGCATGATATCCTGGACGGGAAGGGGCTTGTTCTGCGTGGAAAGGAAAAGACGGAATATGCTTTCAATCACGGGTTGCTGGCCGTGGATGAAGTCTTTTTCTTTGCCGCAGCAGTCGGAAATAGCCTTGATGAGCTCTTCCGGATTCTTCTTCTTGGCGGCGCTCAGCTTCCTGGCGCATGAGGCGCACAGCCGCTTGACGGCGGTTTCAGGGAAGGACATGTTGTTCTTCTCGAACCAACCAATGTCGATGGCGTAGGTTTGTGTTGTCGTTTCCATTGTCTGTCCTCCGCGGCTGGACTCAGCCAGGTGTGTGTTCCGGTTCTACTTCGGCTTCGGCGGCTTCGATGAGCCGCAGGTACTCGGTGTCCACGCCGGCCACTTCTGAAGCTTCGCTATCAACTTCGTAAAGGTCGCCGATAAAGACCTTGCCGAATTGTTCTTCCACTCCGTGCGAGGGCTCATCGGGGCAGATGAGCTTCTTCTGCGCGTCTATGATTCCCAGGTCGAAGGGCAGGGTGAAGTAGAGGTCGGCGATGACTTTCTGAATGCCGAGGCTATAGAGCATTCCCCTCTCCTGAGGCCCGTCGCCATGGTATTTGCTGTCGGGCAACAGGTTCAGGAGATTGGTGATGCTGAAATGGCCGCTGTTACGGACCACTTTGAAGCAACTCACCGTGATCAGGTAGTCGCAAGAGAGGATGATATTCGGAATCCAGAAGGTCGGCATGACGAAGGGGTGGGTGAGGGGGTTCTCTACTTCGACGCAAACCGAGTTTCTTACGTCCAGCATCAGGACCCGGGGGAAGTTATAGTGCAGGGCCCTGTAGATTTCGGTCATGGGCCGGCCCTCGTGGCCGCTTTCCAGGAAGATGATATCGGCGTCGCTGACCTTGCGGATGCCGGCGACGACCGCGGCAAGGAGTGCCCGGCTGGCGGACACGGGATAAGGCACAGGGTATGAAGCGTCTGGCTTGACGAGGATTCGCCTGGCCCGGATCACCTGCGGCGGCGCCTGGAAGGTGAAGTTGGACGCGTCAACTATCATGTCCGTCTTTCAGGCCCGGTGTTCTTTTTGAAGTGAAGGGACACGCTCCTTATTTCCCCCACGCCTTTCAGAACCGATACCATGGCGGTGACGGTCCGGTTCAGGATATTTACCATGAACGGGTTCAGGGCTATCGGGTTCTGTTCGACAAAAAGGTCCATCTCGGCTTCCCCGGGGGGTTGGGAAAGGAAGTTCATTTCGATGAGCTCTGCCAGCTCGCCAGCTTCGTCCCAGGAGAAAAGGGGCACATCGACATCCAGGGCCTCGTCGCTGACCACCGCCAGGAGCTGGTGCGGCAGGGAGAGGAGCTCGCCGCCTATTTCCCGGCGGTGGACTTCGATTTTGGGCCCGGCGCTTTCTTTGAACCCCTCGGCCAGAATGAGGTCGAAGCCGGGGCCGATGTAGTAAGGCAACTCGTCCAGCCGGAGGTTCCTGGTGGTGGTCCGGTGCATGTAGAGGCCCAGGGGGGAATTCACCCATACCGCGTCCGCCCCGGCCTCGGCCAGGCGTGAACTATCCGATCCCGGCTTGTCCATATCCAGTTCCTGGGCAGCGTGTTTAACGGCGGCGATACGGTACCCCTTTTGTTTGAGTTCCCGGACCAGCCTTTCCATTAGAGTGGTCTTGCCCGTATTCGATCTTCCGACTACCGCGATGATGGGAATCATTAGCTTTCCTGTAGCCCCCTGTTAAGGATTGTGCCCGATGAATGACGAAAGACGAAGTCCGAATGACGAATCAATCCTCCATGCCTGGCTGTCCAAGCGCCATGAAGGATGAAAACGGCTGCGCCATCTGTCATTTTGAGCGTAGTCGATGAATCTTTCGGGGTGGGGTGAGAGACGAAAGACCCTTCGACTTCGCTCAGGGTGACAGTCCATTTTCACTAAATCCGGCTTTCGTTCCAGTCCAGCATCAGGACTTTGACCGTGTCTCCCTCTTTGACCTCGGTGACGTCTTCAGGGATGACCGCCAGACCGTCAGCCAGGGCCATCGAGGTCAGAATGGCCGAACCCTGCTCGCCGGTCAGCCGGGCGAGATACCCTCCGTTCGTCCGGGAGACGATAACCCGGGCATAGACACGCCGTCCGTCCCGGTTCATCACGCGGTCCGCCATCCGCGCCATAACCCAGGGTTTTTCCAGGGTGGTCTTGCCCATCATCTTGAGGATCGCCGTCCGGGCGAAAAGCTCAAAGCTGACCATGGTGCTTACCGGGTTTCCCGGAAAGCCGAGGTGGGGGATGATGCGTTCCTTTTTCCCGTTGACCCGGAACACTCCGAAAGCGATGGGTTTCCCCGGCTTCATGCGGACGGTCCAGAAACTTATCTCGCCTTCCCGGGCCAGGACGTTCTTCACCATGTCGTAGTCCCCGGCCGAAACGCCTCCGGAGGTCAACACCATATCGGTATCCAGCCCGGAGCGGATGCTGGCGATCAGGTGTTCCACATTGTCCCGGGCGATGCCCAGTACCCTGGGGATGCCGCCGTATCTTTTTACCTGGGCGGCGACGCTGTAGGTGTTGCTGTTGTGTATCTTCCCCGGGGGGAGCGGCTGCCCGACGTCCACGAGTTCGTCCCCCGTGGCCAGGACGGCCACCACCGGCCTGCGGATAACCCTGGCGGCAGCCCGGCCGACGGTCGCCAGAACGCCGATTTCCGCCGGGCGGAGCACGGCGCCTTTTTTGATAACCAGAGCGCCCTTTTTGATATCCTCGCCGGCGCTGCGGATGTTCAGGCCGGGACGGGCTTCTTTGAGGATGCCGATTGCCTGCGGGTGGCCTCCCCCCCGGGTGCGCTCGATCTCATCGGTGTCTTCGAACTGGACTACGGCATCCGAGCCTTCCGGGATGGGGCCGCCCGTCATGATGCGGACCGCCGTCCCGGGGGTTACTTTCCTGGTGGGCATGGAGCCGGCGGGGACTTCTTCAATGACCTTCAGCATCTTTGGAGACGAAGGCCCGGCGCCCCGGGTGTCCGTTGACCGCACGGCGTAGCCGTCCATGGCGGAGTTGTCCAGGGGAGGGGCGTCATAGGGGCTATAGACATCCTCGTCGATGACCTGGTCCAGGCATTCCAGGATGGGTTTTTCTTCGGCGGGGAGCACTGAGACAAAGCTGAGTATCTTTCCCAGGGCTTCCTCGACGCTGATCATTTTTTGCATTCTGTACTGGCCTCTGTTTCTGATGCCAGGGCCGCGGCTCGCTGCAGGTCCTGGGACGTATTGATATTGAAAAAACTGAGGCGCCGGGGGTCGAAACGGTCTATTTCCTCTTCCCGGAGGTAATAGGTGCGGGCGTATTCCAGGATGTCCAGGACCTTGGTCTTTCCCTCAGCCCAGATTCTTTCAATGATGGGCAGGCAGCTTTTGGAATAAACGGCATGGAGAGGTTCGACATGCTTCCCCACTTTGGGAATGACCACGTCGTAGCCCGGGCTCAGGTCTATCATGTGACGAAGCAGTTGCATGTTCATGAACGGCATGTCGCAGGCTACTACAAGATTGTACTGGCACGAAGAAAGGGAGATACCGGTGTATACGCCGCCCAGGGACCCCCTTCCCGGGTAGATATCGAAAACCTTTCTGAGTTTTACCGGGGCGGCCAAAGGGGGTATGGAACCCCCCGGCGCCAGAACGATGATGATTTCGTCGCCGAAGGAGGCCAGACAGTTAACCACCCTTTGGATAAGGGTCTGGCCTGCGACCATCTCTGAGATTTTATCCCGGCCAAATCGCGTACTCTTGCCGCCGGCCAGCACAATGGGGGCAACGAACAAACTTGTTCCTTCAGGTGTGCTTTATCCCCGTTTTCCGCCTGTAATAACTATTTTATCATCCCCGTCAAGCCGTCCAAGAGGAGGTCCAGAGTCTGGAGTCCGTAGCGGCGCGCGGCAGCGTGCCCCAACGTGGAGGCGCCCCTGGCGGGTGTCGTCTCGCTCTGGTGGGATAGCGTCCCGATACAATCGGGACGCTTAACCCACCCTGCAGTACTCCCGACTCTAGACTCTAGACTCCCGACTCGTTCCCCGGGTCGTGGACATGGGGTGGGCCGCGGTGGCTGAGCCTCCGGTTCACCGGGCGGCCGCCCAGCATGATGTGAAATAGCTCCGCCGCCGGTATCCGGCTGACCTTCCTCACCTCTTTCAACCGGGGCAGGAAAGCCAGCGACACGGCGCCCCGCAGCATTCCGGAGATCATCAAGAGCGTCAGGGTTTGATAACCCATCACCGCTGGCAGCCGGGGCAGCAGGAAGCCGCCCAGCAGCGCCCCCGCCCCCGCCGAGAGGCCATTTCCGGCGTTGAAGTAGGCCAGGTAGCGGGTGCGGTTCTCGCTGGTGGTGGCATCATAGAGATAGTTGACCGAGCACAGGTTGAATCCCGCCCAGGCAAAACCGGAAAAAGCCTGGGCAAAGCCCAGATAGACGCGGTTGGCCGAAGGCAGCCAGAGCAACGGCACCAGTGGAATCAGCCCTGCCGCCAGCCATACCATTTTGAGGTTCCCGGCCCGGTCCGCGGCCCGGCCCCAGTGTGTGACCGCCACGATGGTTACAACCGAGGCAACTGTCTCCAGCGCGGCGAACGTAATGTAGCTGAACTCCTGGTCGCGCAGTATGTATACCGTGAAATAGGGGCTCCCCACGTTGACGGCAAAGCTCATGGCGAACAGGAAGAGCATATAGGTGCCGAGACTGGTTGTGATCAGGGTGCGGGCGAAGCCGGTGATTCCCGCCCCGTCTTCGGCCTGCTTCGGGGAGGGGATTTCGTACAGCCGGGTCAGGAAGCCCCACGAGATCATCCTGGCCGCGAAGGCTGCGGCGAACAGGACGGCAAACCCCCAGAGGGCTTTTTGCACCAGCAGGTTGAGGAAAATGCCGCCAGCCAGGAAAGCGCCGATGGTGGTCACGGTGGACAGCTTGCCCCTCACGGCGAAATACCGGCCCCGCAGGTGGTCGGGAACTATCTCCGCCATCAGGCTACCCCAGGCCGGAGATATCAGGGCCCCGAAGATGGAGTAAAGGGCGGCGAAGAAGATGAGCCACCAGTTGGGGTCTTCACGCCAGCCGAAAGCCAGGGCCAGCATGGGAAAAAGCATCAGCCCCTGAAGGAGGGCAAAGGTCAGGACCGTGGCCTTCCGGCTCTTGAACAGGCCGGTGAGTTGCACCGACCATAGCTGGGCCGCCGCTGCCAGGAACCCGGGAACCGAGCAGAGGATGCCGATCTGAAGGCTGCTGGCTTGCAGGGCCACGGCATAGGCCGTGATGTAGTGGTCGCCAAAGCCGATGAAGGCGCCATAGGCCATGCCCTCGGCGTTGGAATGGCGCAGGGCGCGCTTGACTCTCTTCAGGGTTTCATTATCGAAATGCATGTTCTTTCCCCCTTTGCAAAAGGGGGGATGTCAGGCGTAGGGTGGGTTAAGCGTCCCGATGCGTCTCTCAGACAAATCGGGACGCGAACCCACCATAAACGATTCAAGATTACAGGATTCCCCACCTCGGCTAGCCGTCCGTCCTTCGGACTTCGTCAATTCGTGTGGTGGGTTCGCACAGCCACCCTGACTCCCCGCACCACCGCTGTGCTTAACCCACCCTACCTGGCTGAGGGGGATTTCACCCCAGCGGTGAATGGGGCGCGGAGATCGCCTTCAGAGTCAGGCCTGGGGATAGGGGGCTGAAAGCTGACAGCCGACAGCCGAAAGCTGAAAGCCGACGGCTGACCGCTTGCTCAGGACAGCGCGTTCTCGATAATCTCGATCCGTTTCGCTTTGCCCGTCCCGCCGTCCAGTTCCACCGCCACCATGTCCACCCGCCAGGACTCCGGCAGGCCGCGATGACTCTGCAAATAGTAAAGCGCCAGCGAGGCGAGTCTACGTTTCTTTGTATAGGTGATCGATTCCTCCGGCAGCCCGAAAGAGTCGCCCGTCTTCGTCCGCACCTCCAGAAAGACCAGCTCTCCCTTGTGGATGGCGATGATGTCTATCTCGCCGAGGCGCCCGCCCCGGTAGTTCGTTTCCAGGATGCGGTAGCCCTGCTTTTTCAGGAAATCGGCGGCCAGCTTTTCCCCCAGCGCCCCGGTCTCCTTCTTGGTGGGTGGGGCTTGCCGCTCCGCCGCTTGCGGTTTGTCAAAAGGCTTGAACCAGCTCAATCGCTTGTCTCCAGGGCCAGTCGTCTTGAGGGGACCCTCTAATCCAGGAACCGAAAATCCCTATTTCCCTGATTCCGTATTCGCGCTGGAGCTCCTTTTTGCGGGCTTTGAGAATGTCCGTAATTGCTCTGAAAATGTCACCCTGAGCGCAGTCGAAGGGTCTTTCGTCCGGCGCCCCACCTCGAAAGATTCTTCGACTGCGCTCGCTACGCTCGCTTCGCTCAGAATGACATTTTCATCGTTCATTGTCCCGACTCGTCGGGATGGCCGATTGTTTCCAGATTGACGGTCTTTGACCCGACCATGCTTATCCTCCCCCTCTCTTGAATTCCAACTCAGGGCAGGAGATCTCCGTATTAATACAAACGCAATAAGACTTGTAGCATGATGGCACAGCTTCGACCCCGTAGCGGTTTGATTTATCAAACCCCGGGCGAAGGCCCCGATGCATCGGGGCCGGTAGGGCTTCGTCAATGCGCCATTGTTTATTGCCTTTGTATTAGTAACTGATCTCCTGAAGACCAACAGACCGCACGCGCTGGATGTGGGCGAAATGGACATCGCGTGTTAGAACATCGCACTGATGGGACTCGGCCAGGGACGCGACCAGAAGATCGGTTAAAGGTAGAACGATGCCTTTCACCCTCAATTCGCGGACCATTTCAGCGCTTCTCAGCCAGTCCGCCTTTTCCATCTCCAGGTAATTCAAGGAATCCACGGTGGAAAGCAGTTCTTCTCTCTGTTCCGGCTTCTTCACACCCACCATCAGTTCGTGGAGCACCGCGCCGCAAGTGAAAACCCTTCCCTCCTCCATGAGAGGCAATATCACCCGCCTGGCAAGGTCTGAGCCCTTGAACAGGTCTACCCAAATCGCGGTGTCAATCAGGTAGTTGCTGCGCTTCAAGTTCCGCTCGCTCTAATTCCTCTGACAGGTCTTCAATCTCTATCTTACCTATGAGATCGACCAGGCGCTTCCGGGCATTTCTGCGGACATAGTCTTCTAGGGCAAGACGCACGATTTCCTTTTTCTTCTTCTTGCCTGAAAGCCGCGCCGCTTTTGCCAGGAGTTCTTCCGGTATATCCAGGGTGGTACGCATATTATTTCTGCACCATAATATTATATCAAAGTTGTATGATGATTCAAGAGGCCCCTCACCGGGGCGAAGGAGCGGCGGTGGATGGGGCAGGGGCCGAGCTGTTCCAGGCTGCAGAGATGGAACTTTGTGCCATAGCCCTTGTTCCGGGCCAGGCCGTAGCCGGGATAGGACCGGTCCATCTCGGTCATGAGGCGGTCGCGGGCCACCTTGGCCACGATGGAGGCGCAGGCAATAGAAACGCACAGGCTGTCGCCGTGAATGATCCCCTTTTGCGGCAGCCTGACGGCGGGCAGGGTGAGAGCGTCGATGAGAAGGAACTGGGGAGACCGGGAGAGGGATTGGAGGGCCTGCTGCATGGCCTGCCGCGTTGCGGGCACGATGCCGAAGGTGTCAATGACTTCGGGCGGGGCCATGCCGACGCCGAAAGCCAGGGCCGAACGCTGGATTTGCTTGCTGAGACGCAGGCGAACCGCCGGGGTGAGCACCTTGCTATCGCGGACCTCATCCAGCCAGCCCGCCTTCAACCCGGGCGGCAGGATGACCGCCGCGGCGGCCACCGGTCCGGCCAGGCTCCCCCGCCCCACCTCGTCCAGCCCGGCAATGAACTGGTAGCCCCTTCTGGCCAGGAGCCGTTCCTCTTTGAACGTTGGTGGGCTTATTCCCATCGTCAGCCAAGCAGTCGAGCAGTCAAGCAGTCAAGCAGTCAAGCAGTGACCGGTCGAGCAGTCGAGCAGTGACCGGTCGAGCAGTCGAGCAGTCAAGCAGTGACCAGTCGAGCAGTCGTCTCCAGAGCGGAGTCGCGAGACTGAGAGACTCACAAAGTTTAGAAGGTCGGAACGCAAAAGTAAAGGGGCGGGGGGCAGGGATTCTGACTACTGGCTACTCGCTACTGACTACTCTCCTCAATCACCCCTCCCCCCAGCACCACGTCCCCCTGGTAGAACACCACGGCCTGTCCCGGCGTGATGGCGCGCTGGGGAGTCTGAAACTCGACCCGGGCATTCTCGTCTTGCAGGAACAGGGTGGCGGCGGCGGGTGGCGCCTTATACCGGATTTTGGCCGCGATGGCGCAGGGGGTCCGGGGCGGCCGGCCGGCGACCCAGTTGAGCCGGCCGGCGAACAAAGTGGTTTCAAACAGGTCCTGGTCCTCCCCCACAGTGACGCGGTTGGCCTCCGCGTCGAGGCTGAGCACATAGATCGGCCGGTCGGAGGATATGCCCAGGCCTTTGCGCTGGCCGATGGTATAGTGGCAAAGGCCCCGGTGCCGGCCCAGGACCCTGCCGCGCCTGTCCACGATCTCCCCGGGGCTGGCCGGGATGCGGCCGCCGATGAACGCAGAGTAGCTGGTCTCGGGGACAAAGCAAATCTCCTGGCTGTCAGGCTTGGCGGCCACGGGCAGGCCGTGCTCCTTTGCCATCTGCCGGACCTGGACCTTGGTGTATTCGCCCAGGGGGAACAGGACATGCGCCAGCTCTTCCTGGCCCAGGGTATAAAGGACGTAGGACTGGTCCTTGGTTTCGTCGGTGGCTTTTAGCAGGGCCAATTTTGGGGGCCCCTTGTCCTCTCCACCCGCGCAGGCAGGGACGCCTGCGCCACCCAAGATGCCTGCTCCGCCCCCACAGGCAGGGACGCCTGTGCTACCGCTGGTGCTGCCCCCACAGGCGGGGACGCCTGTGCCACTGGTGTGAATCCTGGCGTAGTGGCCCGTGGCCAGGTAATCGCCCCCCAGCGCCCGGACCCGGTTGAGGAGCAGATTGAACTTGATGTGCTGGTTGCAGGCCAGGCAGGGGTTCGGCGTGCGGCCCCGTCCGTACTCGCTGACAAAATAGGAGACGACCCATTCGAGGAACTCGTTTTCCAGGTTGACCACGTAGTGGGGAATGTCAAGGAGGCGGCAGACCTCCCGGGCGTCGTGGATGTCCTCGAGGGAGCAGCAGGGGCGCTTTTGCGCCCCGCTGCCCTGCTTCTCCTCGCACCACAGGTGCATGCTGACGCCCACGACCTCGTGGCCGGCAGCCTTCAGGAGGGCTGCGGCGACGGAGGAATCGACCCCGCCGCTCATGGCGGCGAAAACGCGTGACATGGTGCTAATACGAGCGCACTAAATCGTGATGCATAGTCTCACACAAAGGCGCAAAGGGCACAAAGAAAATCTGTGGGCGGTCGCTATCCCCACCCGCAGAGCTGAAGCTGTGCACTACGCCCCCCCCCGGCGAGGTGCAGAGAATGGATTCATCATGTTATTCCGTTTCGCCATTCGTGTCAATTCGTGTTTATTCGTGGTTTGAATTACAGGATCTCGGCCTCTGTCCATGGCCCTAAGCGCCTCAAAGTGAGTGTGATACCGGGGGGGCCAAATCCGGGCTTTCACAGGCACAGTGGCCTGTGGTACCGGCGGCTTGACATTAGAACCGGGATTCTGTATAACTATTGTTGGTTTTCGTTTCCAGAGAACCATAGGGCGTACAACTCCAGCCCGGGGGGTATGTTCCGGTGGTCTCGAAGAACAAGCCTGCTCCAACCGAGTAAAACCATGGCTCAACAGGAAACGCTGATCGAAGAATTCAAGCAGGCGCTGCTATCACTGGACCGCCCGGGTACTCGGAGGATAGCCGAGAGGGCGCTGGCGGCGGGAGACCAGGGTCACGTGGTGGAGCGGCTGGTGGTCCCGGCCATGGAACGGATCGGCAGAGATTGGGAGAACGGCCGGGTTGCCCTGTCCCAGGTCTACATGAGCGGACGCATACTGGAGGACCTGGTCACCAGTATTCTCCCGCAAGAAGATTCCCGGCAGAAAACGCAGCCCCGCATAGCCATTGCCGTCCTCAGGGATTACCACATGCTGGGCAAGCGTATCGTGTCTTCCGTGGTGCGCGCGGCGGGATTCGAGCTGATCGACTACGGCAGGACGGACGTGGAAGACCTGGTGGGCAGGGCCAGGGGCGATGGCATCCAGGTGCTCCTGATTTCCACCCTCATGCTGGGTTCCGCTCTTCAAGTCAAACAGGTGAAGAAGATCTTTGATGCGAAGGGCTGTCGCGTCAAGGTCGTGGTGGGAGGGGCGCCTTTCCGCTTGGACAGCGAGCTGTGGAAGGAAGTGGGCGCGGATGCGGTGGGGCGGAATGCCTCGGAAGCGCCGGCAATCATCACCAGGATGATGGAAGCTAGATCATGAACTCCAGGACCATGACATCGCTGGAACGGGTGTTGACGGCGCTGGGGCAGAGGGAGCCGGACCGGGTGCCCTTTTTCCTCATGGTCACTATGCATGGGGCCAGAGAACTCGGGCTGACCATCAAGGAGTACTTTTCCCGGCCCGAATACGTGGTGGAAGGGCAACTGCGAATGCGGGCTAAGTACGGCCATGATTGCGTCTACGGTCTCTTCTACGCAGCGGCCGAGTACGAGGCGTGGGGGGGCGAGGTGGTCTATTTCGACGATGGCCCGCCGAACTCGGGAATGCCCATCATCGCCAGGCGGGAGGACATTCTCCGTCTGGAGCCTCCCGCCGTGAACCAGACCCCCTGTCTCCTGAAGACATTGAAGGCCATCGAAGCTTTGAAAGAGAGAGCCGGTGGAGAAGCGCCGGTGGTCGGAGTCGTGGTGGCCCCCTTTTCTTTGCCGGTCATGCAGATGGGTTTCGATAAATACATTGAGTTAATTTACGAGGAGCCCGAGCTGTTCGACCGCCTGATGAAGGTAAACGAAGAGTTCTGTGTGGAGTGGGCCAACGCCCAGTTCCGGGCCGGCGCCACGGCCATTGGTTATTTCGACCCGGTGTCCTCGCCGTCAATCACTCCCAGGGATATATTTCTTAAAGGCGGGTTTGAGATTTCCAGGAGGGTCATCGCGCGGGTCAAAGGCCCCATGGCCATACACCTGGGCTCGGAGCGGTGTCTCCCGATCATAGATGACATCGCGCAAACCGGCTCGGTAATTGTCGGCGGCAGCGCCCTGGAAGACCTGGGGATGCTGAAAGCCGCGTGCCGGGGCCGGCTGACTGTCCTGGGTAATCTCAACGGCATTGAAATGCGCCGCTGGACCCCGCAGCAGGCGGAAGCCGCGGTCAAAGACGCCATCGCCAAAGCGGGGCCGGGGGGCGGGTTTATTCTGTGCGACAATCACGGGGAGATTCCCTGGCAGGTCCCCGAGCCGGTGCTGATGGCGGTGAGACAGGCGGTGGAAAAATGGGGGCGTTACCCACTTGCCTGGGTCAATGGACATGGAGAAAAAGCTCTGTCTGCTGGTCTGCAATAATATCAAAGCCGAAGTGGAAGCCTGTGTGGCCTCGGAGAAGTGGGATGATGTGATGGTGGCCGCCTACCCGGCTGACTGCAGCCGGCCCGGCGTCCCCGCGGTGGCTAAGATGAAGAAACTCATTGCCCGTTGCCAGGAGCGTTACAGCCTGGTCTATCTGCTGGGCGGTTGCTGCACTGCGGGGGCCTCTGGCGGGGAGCTGGAGTCCAAAGGGTGCCGCGTGCACCCGGCCGGTCAGTGCTTCTATCTGTTTGCGCCCAGGGCTACCATAGATAGCTATCTCGAAAAAGGCGCCTATCTGCTCACCCCCGGCTGGCTGCTGCGCTGGCGGCAGCAGATGGTTGGCGCGTGGGGATTCGACAGGGCGACGGCGCGGGAGTTCTTCGCCGAATCGGTCACCCGCCTGGTGATGCTGGATACCGGCGTCTACGAGAAGAGCCAGGAACGCCTCAGGCAGTCTGCTGATTTTCTCGGTCTTCCCCGGGAAGCAGCGCCGGTGGGGCTGGACTTTTTGCGCCTGACCCTGACCGGGATCGTGCTTGAATGGCGTCTGGCGAGCCGGAAGGAGGAATCCGCCGCGGCCCTGGCCCGGGCCGAGAAGCGGGCGGCGGACTATGCCACCATGCTGGACGTGATCGGCGACCTGTCCCAGGTGACGACGGAAAAGGAGACTATCGAGAGGATATTCTATCTCTTCTCGCTGCTGTTCTCGCCGGGCAGGTTGTTCAATATCCCGGTTCACGGGGAGGAAATGGGAGAGGTCCAGTCGTCGCACTCCGCTCCGGCGGATGGCGCGGCCGTGACGATTCCGCTGGCGGCTTTGCGGCAGGGCCGGGGGCCGGTCGAGTCCGGGACGGGCTTCGTGTTACCGGTGACCTGGCGGGGTGAGATCCTGGGGATCCTGGATGTCGGTGAGTTCTCGATCCCTCAGTACCGGGAAAGCTATCTAGATACGGCGCGGGAGCTCAGCAACGTCTGCGGGCTGGCCATCTCCAGGGCGCGGGCCTACGAGAAGATCCGCCAGGCGGAGAACGCCCTGCGGCTTTCGGAGCAGAAGTACCGGACAATATTCGAAAACACCGGAACGGCGACGGTCCTCCTCGATGGCGATGGTACCATCGCCCTGGTCAATGCCGAGTTTGAGAAGCTTTCCGGCTATTCGAGGGAGGAAATCGAAGGGAAGAAAACCTACACGGAGTTCGCGGTCAAGGAAGACCTGGAAATGATGAGGGGTTATCACGAGTCGCGCCTTGCCGACCCGGAAAGCGCTCCCAAGAAATACGAGACGCGTTTTGTGGACCGGTCCGGCGCGGTTAAGGACATCGCCGTGACTGTCGATGTGATTCCGGGGACTCAGCGGTCGGTAGCGTCGCTTTCGGACATCACCGAGAGCAAGGACCTTGTCCGGCTGAAAGATGAATTTGTGAGTTTTGTTTCCCACGAAATCCGCACGCCCCTCACGGTGATAGTGGGAGGGCTGGGCACGGTGCTGAGCGCCGGCGGGCTGCTATCCCAGGAGCAAACGAGGGATTTGGTCCAAGATGCCTGCAGCGAGGCCGAGGCGCTATCCGAACTGGTGGAGAACCTGCTGGAGCTTTCGCGCGCCCAGGCGGACCGGCTGCAGCTACGGGTGGAACCGCTGGATATCGCCGAGGTCGTCAAGGGTCAGCTCCAGAGGGTGCTCCGGCAGTGTTCTTCTGCGCCGGTGCA
Organism: Chloroflexota bacterium; assembly: GCA_016210565.1. Lineage (GTDB taxonomy): Bacteria > Chloroflexota > Dehalococcoidia > JACQUA01 > JACQUA01 > JACQUA01. The sequence goes on along the minus strand of JACQUA010000060.1, from coordinate 14,644 downwards.
CCAATTCGCCAGCGACCTGCCGCCGGCGCTGCCGCCGGTGAAAGGGGACCGGGTGAGGATAGAACGCATCCTGTTCAACCTGCTGGAAAACGCGGTGAAGTATTCGCCGGCGGGGGGTGAAATACGGGTTTCGGTGGGCGTGGACGGGGACGGAATGAAAATCGGGGTACACGACCAGGGCATCGGCATGACCCCGGAGCAGCAGGCCAAACTGTTCAGACGCTTTGAGAGATTGGGGCTGGAGATGGGATCGGGGATAAGGGGGACGGGCATCGGGCTGACCGTCTGTCTGAGGCTGGTGGAGGCCCACGGCGGCCGCATGTGGGTGGAGTCGGAGAAGGGGAAGGGGTCCAGCTTCTATTTTACGCTGCCGCTTTAGTAGCTGTCAGCAGTCAGCTATCAGCTAACAGCTTTCAGCCGTCGGCTGTCGGCGGTCGGCCCGCGTAGGGTGGGTTAAGTCCCGATGGTAATCGGGACGAACCCACCACAGCGAACGGCGCATCTTCCCGCCCCGGGCCGACCGGGGCAAGCCCCGTCGCTACGGCTGCGGGGTACCACAGGCGTCCCTGCCTGTGAGAGCTGCTATTCTTATCCCTCATGGCGCTGGCCGACCAACCGTGGCGGCTTCCGTCGAGAATGCCTCTCCCGCAAAGGAGAGAGGACCCTCCGCATTTCAGCCGGCGGTTCTTGTTTCCCGTGTACCAGGGCGGGCGGCGCTCTTCGGCGCATATTTTTCCGGCGTGATACCGACCGCCTCCAGTACCTTCTCCGCGGCGTAGATACGGGCCCCGGCCCTTATGGCGATGGCGATGGCGTCGCTGGGGCGGCTGTCTACGTCCAGCTTCCGGCCGCCGCGGCTCAATAGAATCCTGGCGTAGAAAGTCTTTTCCCGGAAGTCGTTGATGGTGATGGACTCCACTTGCCCCTCCAATGCCTGGAGCACAGAGTGAAGCAGATCGGCCGTCAGGGGTCTCGGAGGGGTCATCCCCTCCAGGGCCACGCCAATGGCGGCGGCTTCGGCGGGGCCGATCCAGACCAGAAGATAGCGCCCGCCGTCCTTCTCTTTAAGCACCACCACCGGCTCGTAGTCAGCCATTCGGACGCCCACCACCTCCATCTCGCTCACCCCGGTGAGCTGTTCCGGCGCCTCCCCGGGGGCCTCTTTCGCCGCCGGGTTCGCGCCGCCCATCCAGTTCACCGCGGCGATGATTTCCGCCGGCCTCAGCAGGGCCCCAACCACCAGAATGAGAATCGCCGCGAAAAATCCGGCGCCCGTCCATCCGGCCATCCTTAGTCTTCCCATTTTCGCTCCTTCATGACACCAACTAATGCAAAGACACTAAATAGCGACCCATTGTCTCACACAAAGGCTCAAAGGACACAAAGAAATCTGTATGCGGACGCGCTAACACAAATCACGTTATCCTGCTTCTTAGGGCCTGTCCCCAAATAACCTGAACAGTAAACCACGAGATTGACACCAGATTTCCACGAGAGCAGTCTCCTATTTCCAGACTCAATCAAGTTTTCCTGTAGCCATTTGTTATCCGAATCTGGTGCTCATCTCGTGAAATCTTGTGGTTCCGTTCGGAAGAGCGGGTGGACCGGACGTGGTGTACCGGCGGCCCAGGTTATTTGCGGACGGGTACTTAGTGTCTTTGTGTGAGTTCTGTTCCCATTAGTAGGCCGGCGCACCACTTATTATTGCGTTTGTATTAGTATACTACACCACACCGGCCGCGGCGGTCCGCTCATTCTCTGCAACTCGGACACTGGCGGAGGCTTTGTGCGCCCGCAGCGACCCGCGATCCATCGGGGTCGTGCTCGGTTGACCGCCAGGGTTCGACACCCGCTCCGCTTTGCGAGAGTCCCGACGCGTCGGGACAAGGGGTGTCGCTACGGGGTATCGCCTAAACCCGCCCGACCGTGTATAATTTTAATGGGCGAGTTGCCGTGCAACGGCGGCCCGGAGGAAAAGCCCATCATGACATATGCCCATGGCCTTCAGCCAGAAGCAGCGAGAAAGGGGGACCAGCCTGCATCCCTCGTATCTCCGCGGTGGCTGGCCCTTGCTCCCATACCGGCGGTCCTGGTCCTCCTGCCCGTGCTGGTAATGCTGGATATCCGCAGGGATATCGGCCCGCCGGTACTGCTCACCTTCAATGCGGCTTTCCTGGCGCTGGCCACCTTCATGGTGGCCTATCTGGCTGCCCGGGGTTTCATCGAAAGCGGGCTCTGGCACTATCTCTGGCTGGGCGTGGGGGTGTTTACTTTCGGCGTTGCCTTCCTTTCGGCTGGCTGGCTCGTGACCGCCATCGGCGCCAACGAATCCGTTACCCTCAACAACGTGGGCGCTTTGTTGGCTTCGATTTTCCATACCTGGGGCTCCATCGGTCTCAGGCGGTCCAGTTCTCCGGTCAAGAAGCCCCTGGCGCGGGGGCTGGCCACGGCGGCGGCCGTGTACGCCGCAGCAACCCTTCTTCTGTTCCTGGTACTGACTTTGAGTTCCAGCCATCTTCTCCCCCCCTTCTTTGTTCCCGGGCAGGGGGGCGCCCCCATCAGGACCATAGTACAGATTGCCACGATGGTACTGTTCACGGCTTCGGGCGCCCTGCTGATGAGCGTTTATCTGAGGACCCGCAGGGAGTTCCTCTACTGGTATGCCGCGGGTCTCTTTCTCATTGCCACAGGACTGTTCACCAGTATCTTCGTCAAGGTTCTGGGCGACCCTATCGGCTGGATCACCAGGGCGACGCGATATTTCGGCGGGAGCTACTTCGTGGCGGCTATGGTCATGGCCATCAGGGAAGCCCGTCAAAAGCAGATGGATTTCCCGACCATGATGTCCAGGCTTTTTCCACGGCCGGCGGCCAGCTACCAGTTGCTGGTGGAAACAGTCCCCGACGCCGTCGTTGGGCTGGATAGCGAGTCCCGGGTGTTGCTGTGGAACCCCGCCGCTGAAACAATGTTTGGTTACCGCGCGGCGGAGGCCGCCGGCAAGACGCTGGACGAGGTAGTGAGTCCGAAGGAGGCAGTCTCGTTCAAGAAAGACATAGAGAGCACCAGGCAGTCCCCCCAAACCATGGTGAGGAAGGAACTGACGCTGTGGAAACGGAACGGAGGTCGAATGCTCGCCGAGATGTCCCTGGCCGGGAAAGAGACCCCCGGGGGATGGGTCGGCACGGCTATCTTCCGGGACGTCACGCAGCGGCGGCGCGCCGAGGACACCATAAGCAACCAGGCCAGAATACTGGACAGTGTCGTTGAAGGAATAGTGGTGACTGATATGGACCTCGTGGCGCGCTACTGGAACAGGGGCGCCGAGAGTCTCCTGGGCTGGCCGGCCGGTGAGGTTTTGGGCAAGCACGTGACGGAGTTCTTTGAATTCAGCTTCCCCGGCGCTGAAGATCGCGAAGCCGTCATCAAACAGGCCCTGGAGAGGGGCCGCTGGAGCGGAGAGGTAATAGCCAGACGGAAAGACGGCGTCGAGGCATGTCTGCTGGCATCGAGCGCCAATATCAATGATCGGGATGGGAATGCCATCGGCATTCTGGCAATTTATCACGATATAACGCCGATGAAACAAGCAGAGGAGGAAAGAGCAAAGTTGCTCCGCCGGCTGCAGGCCCTGGCGGCAGACCTGCAACAGGAAAAGGACCTCTTGAATGTTATCGTGGAGAACACCGAGGCCCACCTGGCCTACCTCGACCCCGAGTTTCGCTTTGTGTGGGTCAATTCCACCTATGCCAGGGGTTGCGGGCATCCGGCCGGTGAGCTCATCGGCAAGCATCATTTTGACCTTTTCCCCAACGAGGAAAACGAGGCCATCTTCAGGAATGCCAGAGATACCGGCGAAGCGGTCACTTTCCGCGATAAGCCCTTTGTTTTTGCCGACCAGCCCGAAAGGGGCGTGACCTACTGGGACTGGACGCTGGCGCCGGTCAAGGACGCCGCCGGGAAGGTGCGGGGGCTGGTGCTGTCCCTGGTAGACACTACGGAAAGGAAGAAAACGGAGATGTTGAAGGACGAGTTCATCGGACTGGTCTCCCACGAGCTCCGGACGCCGCTGACCGTAGCCATCGGGTCGATGCATACCGCCATGATGGATGGGGTCACCCCCGAGGAACAGAAAGAGCTCTTCGTAAATGCCCGGGAGAGCGCCGAGTCCCTTTCCCACATCCTGGATAACCTCCTGGAGTTGTCGCGATACCAGGCGAAGCGGTTGGTGCTCCAGAAAAGGGTAGTTGATCTGCCGGCGCTCGCCGGCCAGATTGTCGAAAAGTTGAGAAACCAGGCCAACCCGCGCCCGTTCGCTCTGCACTTCACGGCGGATGTGGCGCCGGTACAGGCCGATCCCATCCGGGTGGAGAGGGTACTTCACAACCTGATGGACAACGCCATCAAGTACTCGCCTGACGGAACGGAGATAGCGGTCTTTTGCCGGAAGGAGGAGGACTGCCTGCTGATGGGGGTGAGGGACCACGGGAGCGGGATACCCCGGGGGGACCAGGACAAGCTATTCGAGCCCTTCGTGAGGCTGGCCAATCCCGTGACCACCAGGGGGGTGGGGCTCGGGCTGGTGGTGTGCAAGCGCCTCGTCGAGGCCCACGGCGGCAAAATCTGGGTCGAATCGGAACCGGGCCAGGGCTCCACCTTCTGTTTCACGCTGCCGGTCCACCCGTAGCGACACCCCTTGTCCGCCTTGCGGACTCTCGCAAAGCGGAGCGGGTGTCGTTGCTGGATTGGCTGACGTGCGGGCACGACCAGCCGTCATTGCCAGTCCCGATTTCGTCGGGACGCGGCAATCTCCCCGATGGCTTGGCCAGCTCCGTAGGGTGGGTTAAGCACAGAGGGGTGGTGGGAAAGTGGGGTGGCTGCGCGAACCCACCGGGAGGACAAAATCCCAAGTTCCAAAAACCAAATTCCAAACGATCACCCAGGCGCCGAAGGCGAACCATGAACGATGAAGAACCACAATCCGTAGGGGCGCGGTCCTCGCGCCCGGCGGGGGGCGCCCTCCGCCCCGGGCGAGGCAACCTCGCCCCTACAGTGGATACCCGTGGGCCTATTGCCTGAGCAACCGGCCATGGGCATTTCCATCGCTCACCACGAAGCATGGAAATGACCGCGCAGGCACGGAGGCCTGCGCCACCCGGCCGTAGCCGGCGGCCATTCTTGCACTTTGATTTGTCATTTTGAATTTGGACTTTTGATATTTGGTCTTTGTCCGGGTCACGGGACCAGGCGGAACACCTTCCCGCTCTCGCCCGACGGCCCCGAAGAATCCGCCGTCAGGACATAGATCTCGCCCTGGTGGTCCTGCCCGAATGAACGCACAAAGCCGCCGACGCCTACCTCGGGCGCGATGGGCAAGTCCTGCATAGCCCATTCGCCTCCGGGAGACGGAGGACGGATAGCCAGGAAGAGCTTCTTTTCGGGCCCCGCCAGGCTGCCCGAGAAGTCGGCGAATACATAGGCCCCCTGTATGGCCGGAAGGGCCGTTCCCCGGTAGACAAAACCCCCGATGACCGCCGTGCCGATCCCCCCGGCCCCGGAGTTGCGGTATTCCAGGATGGGGTCGATCAGGGGCCGGCCGTTCCTGTCTAGTTCCGGGCACCCCGGGGGCGTCACCCGGGGGTTGCCGGGGTCGAAGCAATGTTTGCCTTCCTTGATGTTCCAGCCGTAGTTCCCGCCATTCACCACGATGTTCACCTCTTCCCACAGGTTCTGGCCGACATCCCCGGCAAACAGATCGTGGTCTCCCGCGCTATCGAAGGAAATGCGGAAAGGGTTGCGCAGTCCCAGGGCGAATATCTCAGGCCGGCCTCCACCGCCGGCGAAGGGGTTATCAGGCGGTATGCCGTAAGGCTCGCCGCCATCGACATCGATGCGCAGTATCTTTCCCAGGAGTGTTGAGGTGTCCTGGCCGTTTCCGATTTCCGGATTGTGGCCCAGCGCGGTGTCGTTGGACCCGCCCCCGTCTCCCAGGGCTACGTAAAGGAAACTGTCCGGGCCAAAAACAATCTGGCCGCCATTATGGTTGGCCTGTGGCTCATCTACCTGAAGAACAATCCTTTCCGAAGCGGCGTCGGCCCGGTCCGGGTTGCTGGCGGAGACCCTGAATTCGGAGATGTGGCTGGTGTGGTTCCAGCCCTCCGGGCCTCCGGGGCGCAATGGAGCGCTGTAGTAAACAAAAAAACGGCCGTTTTGCGCGAAGGCCGGGTGGAAGGCCAGTCCCAGCAATCCCCGTTCATCGAACGACGGGTTTAATCTCACCATCTGTTCGCGGAGGTCCAGAAAGGGATCGCCCACTACGGTCCGGTCCGGCGTCATCACCCGGATGGTCCCGATCTGGTCGACGATGAAAAGTCGTCCGGTGTCATCGGGTGGGGCCAACAGCCCGACCGGCGATACGAACCTCTGGGCTACCAGCTCAAGCCGGGTGGTGGGCGTTGCCGGCGGCTGGCTCGTTTGCGGCGACGGGGGAATCCCCGCTTCGGGGGCGGAGCAGGCGCAACCGGTGATTCAAACGCGGTCTCCGTGGATAATGTCATTCTGAGCGAAGACGAGTCCCGATAGCATCGGGACGAGTCGAAGTCGAAGAATCCTTCGTTGCGCTCAGGACAGGTTCTTTCCGGCGCGGGGGACCAAAGACCCTTCGCCTCCCTCTTCGCTTCGCTCAGGACTCCGGCTCAGGGTGACAGCCCAAATGAACTCAGCGAACTCTCTATAGCCCCGGCACACTGAACCCGTTGCCCTTCATCAGCGGGAGCGCCTGGCCTCTTTGCAGCCTCAGCACGCTGACCCCGGAGCCGGCCACCGAGCGGATGGCCGATTCCATCTGGGCAATGGTAGTAGCCCCGGCGGGCGGTTCGACTCGCTGGTGATGGGGAATCACCCTGGTCAGGTTGGGATTGTTGGTTAATAGCAGTTTGACCATCTGACCCACATCCAGGGGATCCCGGTCGCCATTGAGCGGCAGGATGGCCAGGTCCGGTTTGAACATGGCCCCCCAGAGCTGCATGTCCATGGTGGCGGCGGTGCTTCCCGCGTGATAGATGGTGTAGCCATTCTCCAGGGTAACAAAAAAGCCGGCGGCCGGTCCACCATAGGGGTTTTCTATCGTCGGCTCGGGAAGACCGGAGCCGTGCACCGAGTTGACCACCCGGACGATGATGCCCCCGAAATCATGCCAGTTTCCGGGGTTGGACCGGACCACCTGCGCGGGTGGGACCCCTTTCTGAATGAACCAGGACCCCAGTTCGAACCCCCCGGCTACCAGCTTCGCCCCGGTCTTCTGGGCGATGGCAACAGCGTCTCCCTGCTCGTCTCTGTGGCCATTGGGTACCAGGATGATGTCAGCTTTGGTGATATCTTCCAACTTGACCGAGGCATCCGCATTTCCAGTGATGAACGGGTTGAAGAGAATGACCTTACCCGTTGAAGTAGTGACGCGGAAGTGGGACCAGCCGAGCCATTCCAGCGTCGGCGCTTCTATCTGCGTCCCGTTGGCGGCCCTCCCGACAGGGGTCAGCCGGTCGGCCAGTCCGAACTTAAGGACCCCCGCCATGGCGACAATCATCGCCACCACCAGTAATAGATTGATCGCTCTTCTTCTCTCCATGTTTCGACTCCTTTCTCTGGACCATTGCTCCCCTGTCAGCACGCGGGGACAGATATCCCGCTCTGATAGAGGGAACTCGGCTTCTGGAAAGCAGTCTAACAGACCCATCTCCCCTCTGGCGATACGGATAAATACGTAATAATCGCCGGGTGGCCCACGTAATTCCGGGAGGCTGCCGCCGGCAAGTGGCACAGGCGTCCCCGCCTGTGGGCCGCGGATGGCCACCGGCAACCCGTGGCGACACCCCTTGTCCCGACGCGTCGTCCCGATGCATCGGGATCGCAAAGCGGAGCGGGTGTCGAGCGGGCGTAGGGTGGGTTAAGCGTCCCGATTTGTCTTGAAAGACTCATCGGGACGCGAACCCACCAGAACCATGGAAGAAGAACAAAGCTGTGAAAGCCAACCAAGCGGAATGGTGGGTTCGCACAGCCACCCTCTTCTCCGCCGCCCCGCTGTGCTTAACCCACCCTACCTCGCTACGCCGCCAGCCACAGGCGGAAGGCATCGAAGGAATAGTCGCGGCCCAGGAAATCGCGCAGCATGTCCGCGGCGTCCACGGCCCCGCCCGGCTCCAGGACCTTCCGCCGGTAGGCCCGGGCCGTCTCTTTATCCATCAGACCCCTGGCCTGAAAAACGGTGAAGACATCCTTCTCCAGCGCCCGCGACCAGAGGTAGGTGTAGTACATCGAGCTATACTCATCGAGGTGCCCGAAATTGGCATAAGTATAGGTATTCTCCTCGTAGGGATAGGGCGAATACTCCTTCTTGACCGACTTCAGCACGCCCAGCAGGTCCGTGTTCGAAGGGTCCTGGCTGTGGTAGGTCAGCGAGAGCCTGGAAAAGTACACCTGCCGCATGATGTCCAGGCCCTTGCCGAACTCCTCCGCCTGGCGCATTCTCTGCACCAGTTCCTCCGGCATGCGCTGGCCGGTCTCATGGCGCCGCGCGAAGCTGCCGAGGGCCGCGGCATCCCATCCCCACTCCTCCATGAGCTGCGACGGTGTTTCGACGAAGTCCCACTCGGCGCTGAATCCGGAGTTGGTCACCCACCGGTGCCCCCCGGACAGCAGATGGTGCATCAGGTGACCGAACTCGTGGAGGAAGGTCAGGACTTCCCCGTGCTCCAGCAGCGCAGGTCTGTCAGGGGCGCCGGGGCCCGGGAAGTTCCCCACCAGGGCGATAACCGAAGGCTGACGGGCCTGCAAACCGGTCAGCATGTGGAAGACCGCCACGTGGCTGTACTTGTCCGGCCTCGGGTGCAGGTCCAGATAAAACCGCCCGATCAGCTCCTTGCCATCGAAGACGTCATAAGCCTCCACCCCGGGGTGCCAGGCCTCCGGCCGGGCCACCCTGTTGAAGGCCACCCCGAAAAGCTCCTCCGCCAGGTGCAGGACGCCATCCTTCACCCGGTTAAACTCGAAATAGGCGCGGACCTCCCGCGAGTCCACGCTGAGCTCCTCGGAGCGTACCTTCTGCGAGTAGTAGCCCCGGTCCCACTCGTGGATGACGTCCGTCCCCGGGTAGTCCACCTTCTTCCGGGCCACCAGCCGCCGCAGGTCCTGCTCCATCCGGGGCCGGGCCGTTTCGTCCGCTTGCTCGAGGAAGCCGGCGATCACTTCCTCTGTCTTTACCATCTTGTCTTCGGCCATATAGGCCGCCCAGTTTTTGTATCCCAGGACCGTGGCAGACTCGTGGCGCAGGCCCAGGAGGTCCTTCAGGACCTTCTCGTTGGCCGGATAAGCGCGCTGTTCGAACTTGAAGTAAAGTTCCCGGCGCAGGTCCTCACGGGGGGAATATGTCAAGAACGGGATGTAGTCGGCGTAGTCGGTGCTGATCCTGACCCTGCCGTCAGGCCCCGGGGGGTGGGCTGCGACATAGTCGGCCGGCAGGCCGGCCAGGTCCCCGGGAGCGACTTCGATGGACCGCCGGTCCTCGCGCAGGTTGCGGGAGAACTCCAGCCCGGCGGCGACCATTCTTTCATAGAGAGCGGCGAGTCTCTGCCGGGTGGCCTCTTCCCGGTCAACACCGGACCGCCGGTAGTCCCGGAGGAGGCGGAACCGGAAGCGCTTCGCCCCGGCATCGAGGCCTTCCTCGGGTACGTCCGAAAGCGCCCGGTAAAGGCCGGGGTCCAGCCTCAGGTCATTCAGGAACTTTCTGGCCCGCCGGACGCCTTTTTCGGCCGCTTCCCGGATGGCCGGGGTGGGGTGGACGTTGGAGATCAAATCGCCCGCGGGCAGCACCCGGTCCACCTCGACGAGCATGTCATTGAAAGGGGAGAAGGTGTTCTCCACCGTCCGCGGTCCCCGGCCGGCCAGCAGTTGGCGGCGGATGCTTTCCGCCGCGGCCAGCCTCTGGTCAAACGCCGCTTCAACCTCAGCAGCGGACTGCCAGACGGGGGGCGCGGCCAAACGCGGGCGGTTATCGAGCCCGGGATGGCCTGGAATTTCAGGAACGGTCATGTTGTGAAGCGGAGACCTATAATTGGAGGTCGAACACCCTAGCATCGGACGCCCATTCACTCGGGTGGCGGATTACTTCAGAGAAGAAATGTCCTTTGCCAGGTCTTGCGCGATGGTTAACCAGAATCTTCCGGACTGGAGGGTAAACCCGGCTGAATTCAGGTTGTAATCATCTTTGTTCCGCTTGGCCCGAAGCCGGTCCAGTCTCCCTCCGAGCTCTGAACCAAACCCTCCCAGAGATTCCACGATCCGAGAATGGTCTTCTGGCCTTCCGGTAGGCACGAATCCACCCAGGGACACCAACTTTTCCCTGGCGACCAGATACGCTCCGTAGTAGGAGCGGCCTATGCTGGCGCGAACCCTTGCTTGATCGAGCTTTGATGTGGGGGTCGGAAGTGGCGAGAGTTCCGCCAGGAGGCTTTCAGCGAGGTCGATGAATGCGGTGGGGTCAAATTCCATCGCCATCCACATCCACCCCTACGGAGACCAACGTTCGAAGTTTCCCCTGGTCTTCCCGGCCAAGCAGAGCCTTTCGCGCCTTTATGTTTTCATGCAGTCTCTTCCACACTGAAGAAGCATAACCGGGTGTCACGCCCTGCATCCAGACAGTAACGGCCAGGACTTGCCGGTTGGCTATTTCCGGGTCTATCTCTCTTTCAACGATCACTTCTTTGATGGGCGCACCTTTGCGCCTCAGATCCTCCACGGAAGCTTTGACCGCCGCCATCGCGTTTTCCAGGGTCAGCAGGCTGATCATGGATTGTGCGCCTTCCGTCACCTTCACGGCTGCAGGCGTTCTAACAAGCACATTGCGCGGTCCGGTGGTTTTCCTCATTTGTATGCGTCCCTTTCCTGGAAAATGGGTCTGTCACCCTGAGCCTGTCGAAGGGTCTCTGGTTCTCGCTGAGAATGACATCCCCGTTCCTGGAAAAACAGTATAGATGATTGCCGGGCTTGCTGCAACAGGTGCCCGCGCGCCGCGGGAGAAGAAGAATTGCGTTACAATGTAATCAAAGACAGCTTACGTGTTCAACGGCAGAGATATGAATGGTCACCATTGCCGATAAGATACAACCAGGAATACGGGAAATCGAAGCCAGGTCGCTGCTGAATAAGTCCGGTCTGGCTGATTACGCCGTCAATTGCTACGCCGGCTGCCGGCACGCCTGCGTCTATTGCTACGCCCGGTTCGCCACCCGGTTCACCCATGCGGGGGAACGCTGGGGCACGTTCGTCGATGTCAAGGTCAATGCCCCCCAACTGTTGGAGCGAGAGGCGGCGCGGAAGAAGCCCGGCCTGGTATTCCTGAGTTCAGTCTGCGACGGCTGGCAGCCTCTGGAACAGAAATACGGCCTGACGCGGCGCTGCCTGGAAATCCTGCTGAAGTACGCTTTCCAATTGACAGTGCTGACCAAAAGCGCCCTGGTGACGCGCGACTTCGATTTGCTGGCTGGCAAGTCCGGCGTCAGCGTGGGCCTGACCATCACCACGCTCGACGAAAGCCTCCGCCGGCTGATCGAGCCGGGAGGCGCCCCTTCCGACCAGCGGCTCGCCGCGCTGGAAGAGGCCAAAAGGCGCGGCATCAGAACTGGCGCCTTTCTGGGGCCGCTGCTGCCGGGACTGTCCGATACCGAAGCCGGCCTGACGGCGCTGTTAAGGGGGGTCAGGGAGGCCGGGGTGGACTACTTCTATGTGGACCGTCTTAATCCTCACCACGGCATGTGGCAGGACCTGAAAGGGCTGCTGGAGCGGCGCTGGCCCCATCTGGTGAACGACTACCGCCGGGTGCTCTTTGATCCGGAGGCCAGGGCGCGCTATACGCAGGACTTCCTGAGGAAGGTACACCGGCTGGCGGCTCAGGCGGGAATCGAAGAGAAGATGACGGTGTGCTTCTGATCAATCGAGCGGTCAAGCAGGGGGCGTAGGGTGGGTCAAGCGTCCCGATTGTATCGGGACGCGGACCCCCGGGGGACGGGGAATCTGCAATCTTCCCCTCGCCTCCCCGCCCCCCGGTGGTGGGTTGCGCTCGCGGACTGGCGTCAAGCGGGGAAACCCTCCTTAACGGCCTTCGCCCGAACGACCGGTTGATTGTGTCCGCTCGCTTCACCCACCCTATGCTTTGAATCAGTCAGCGCCCCGTCTCGGCCAGCGACCGCGCATAGTCCCCCTGCAAAGAGCGCGCTCCGGCGATTTGCTCCGGCGTAAACCAGCGGCCCAGGTCCACCTTGTTCACCGGGTAGTGCGTCCGCTCCATGGCCCAGCGGGCCTCGAAGGGGACCGTGGCATCGATTCCCATCCCGCCGTGCAGCAGCGAGGGCTTGCCCAGCGGCTCGCCCACGGGGTCGTAGTTCTCGATGGGCATCAGGCCGGTGCGCTTGCCGCCCCCGCTGATGATAATATCCGTGGCGGGGTCAACCCGGGTCACCAGCGCCCACATCAGGTCGTCGCAGCTATAAATATCCACGTCCTCGTCCACCGCGATGGCCAGCCGGAGGCCGATGGATGAGGACATGGCGGACTGGAGGATATTCCGCTGGAAGCCCTCGTCGGCCCGGGTTCTCTTCTTGACCTGGTAGACCACCGAGGTCGAGACGCCGATGTAGGGCGGGATATGGACGTCCACGGTCAGGCCCGGTATCAGCCGCTCGGCCAGCTCGAAGAAGCAGGCCTCCGTGAGGACCGAATGCATCAGGTCATGCTCCATGGAGTGGGTCAGCGGGCTGTAGAAAATGGGCCGGTCGCGCCGGTGGGTAATGGCGGTGACCTCGAAACGCCAGGTGCGGTGCGCCCGTCCGAGATATCCCGGCCATTCCGGGAACAGCGGGGCCACGCCGTCCTTGCCCAGCTTCTCGGCCTCCTCGGTCTCCCAGACCCGCTGGGTGGTATCCACGTATCCCTCGATAACCCATTCCGCCTGGGCCAGGGCGTAGGCCTCCACCGTTTTGGCCTTGACCACCTCGACCGGGAAGCCCTGGACGGCGCCGGCGATAGCCAGCTCATCGCAGCCGTGGGGCAGGACGGTGTGAATGCCGCCGCCGGCTGCCGTGACCAGGACCGCCGGCGGGGTTCCGATGTTTATGGCGATGGGCACTCTCTGGCCGCGCTGCTGCACCAGCATGCCTCCCAGGTGGGTGCCCGGCGCCGCCAGGAGCGTGCCCCAGTCCTTGCCGCGAAAGGACATCCTCTTGAAAGAGATTTCGGCCCCGCCGCGGAAATGAGGACCCATGAGAAGAGGGTTGCCGCCGCCCAGCACCCGCGCGCCGTCCCGGTCCGTGTGCTTCAGAATCGGCAGGGTAGCCGGAACATCGATGTTTTCGGTGACGACCACCTCCTGGCAGGGGGCCTCCTGGATTATTCGGGGAGGCAGGGGATGGCGCATCGCGTCCAGCCATTTTAACTTGACCTTCTTGAAATCGTCGACGCCGAAGATTTTGGCCAGACGCTGCTGGCGCGAGAATACCCCGGCGATGTCCCTCACGCCCGGGTAGCCCTTGATGTTCTCGAAAAGGAGCACCGGCCCGTTGTCCAGGGATTTGACGATGCCTGAAATCTCATAAATAGGGCTCACCTCGCCCCCGACGGCGAGGACTTCACCCTCCTTTTCCAGGAAAGCCAGGGTGTCTCTCAAACTGGTCAGATGACTGGTCATGCAGTCTCCTTTGGCGGCGGCCACCATGACTATCTATCGCGGACGGTAATTGACAGCAATCAGGCTCGGGAAGATAGTCCCCCGTGCCAGTCGATTCATCCCAAATTATGCATGGGCTATTTGACACGTTCACTCGTCCCCACCCCCGCAGGCTAAAGGACCTGCGGCTACGCCCCGCCGGACGCATGCATAATTTGGGTTCATTTCATTTGTACGTATGTTCGTCCCTCTTGCGGATATCCAACACTTCCACCACCTGATTTTCATTGTCCAGGTCAAAAAGAATGCGGAGGTCACCGACCCTGTGGCGATCAGAGGCAACCGGCGCGTTCTCCAGCTTAGTTGTGCCGTGCCCCGTGGGATCTTCCTTCAGCTTTTCCAGCGACTCTTTTACCCTCCCGGCCTCCTTATCCGGCAGGCTCAAGAAAGCTTTCTCTGCCCTCCGGGAGAAGATGACCCGGTACACTAGAGGCCCTTCCGCGCGTACACTTCCGCGGCGGGGACTCCTTTCCCCTCACGGATTTCCTTCCTCGCTTCAAGCAGCGCCGCCAGGTACTCCGGATCGGAGAACTCCTTCAGGGCCTGTTTGACCTCAAGGTATTTTTCTAGGTCTACCAGGAGAGCAACCGGTTTCCCCTGCTGGGTTATCACCACTTCCGTCCCATCCTCCCTCACCGAGGCAAGCAGCCTGGTGAGGTTTTTCCGCAACTCATGGACCCCCACAAAGGGACTCTTGAGAATATCCAACATGTCAAAATCCTCCGTAATGAATGCTCTGAAAATGTCACCCTGAGACGGAGCCCTGAGCGAAGCGAAGGGGCAGTCGAAGGGTCTTTCGTCTCCACCCATCCGAAAGGTTCTTCGACTCCGACTCGCTGGCGCTCGTCTTCGCTCAGAATGACATTTTCATCG
>JACQUA010000059.1 GCA_016210565.1 Chloroflexota bacterium | reverse complement strand
GCCCCACCCTCCCCACCACGCTGGACCCGCCGGCAAAACTCACCACCAGGGCCGCCGCCCCGGCCGCCACTCCGGCATCGACGGCACGGGCCACGATGTGAAAGATGACGATCTGAAAGCAGAAGGCGCAGCTAAAATAGATGACAAAAAGCTGCCAGAACGTCCTGGACCCCATGGTCTCCTTCAGGGTCCAGCTATCTCGCTCCCGTTGCTGATAATCCCCCTCGAGGTCCCCACCGGCTTTCCCGTCGGGAAACAGCCCTGACTCCCGGGGGTCCCGCCGCACCACCAGCGCCGCCGGCACCCCTCCCGCCAGGATAGTCAGCCCGACGACCCCGAAGACAGATTCCCAGCCGAAACGCTCTGTCAGGCGGCTGAAGACGGGCGGCAGCAGGGTCTGGCTCACCCCGAAAGAACACAGGAGGATGCCCAGGGCCAGCGCCCGTCTCCGGTTGAACCAGCGGGAGACGACCGAAAGGATCGGCACATAGATGGCGCCCATACCCAGCCCACCCATCAAACTGAAGAAGAGATAAAGCTCCCACAGGCGGCTGCTCCGCGCCGAAATGACCCAGGCCAGACCCGTCACGATGACCCCCAGGGTGATGATCCGCTTCGGGCCGTACTTGTCCGCCAGGGCGCCGAACAGGATGGAGGACGTCCCCGAAAAGACCCCGCGGATGGATATCAGGGCGGAAACAGCCCCCCGGCTGGCGTCCAGGGAAAGGGTCAGCGGCAGCAGGAAAACGCCAAAGCTATAGTGGCCGCCCCAGGTCAGGAAAAGGACGAAGGTCCCGGCGGCAAGCACCGCCCAGCCGTAGAAGATCCGAAGATTGAAAATTCGAAGATTCTAAGATTTAAAGATTCGAAGATTCAAGATTCTCCGCCCCGGCAGCCGACTGTTGGGACTGTCCAGACTGCGTGACCATTCGGACATGGTGGGTTCGCGTCCCGATGCAGTCGGGACGCTTAACCCACCCTACTTTTACTACCCGTCCTACTATTCCTACTCTTACTACTCTTCCTGCTTGCTGCTCTTCCTACTCTTCCTGCTCGCTACGGGCTACTTTCTTCTTCAGCCCTTCCACGAAGGTGTACACCACGGGCACCACGATCAGGGTCAGCATGGTGGAG
This sequence comes from Chloroflexota bacterium, assembly GCA_016210565.1. Lineage (GTDB taxonomy): Bacteria > Chloroflexota > Dehalococcoidia > JACQUA01 > JACQUA01 > JACQUA01. The sequence continues at coordinate 6,413 of JACQUA010000059.1, read as the reverse complement.
GTTATCAGCCCGCCGATGACGGTGATGGCCATGGGGGAACGGAACTCGCCGCCGGCGCCGATGCCCCAGGCCACCGGCAACATGCCCATAATCAGGGCCGCCGAGGTCATGAGCACCGGCCTCAGCCGGACCTGGCCGGCCTCGATCATCGCCTGGGCCGCGGAGGCGCCCTCGCGGCGGCGGTTATTGGCGAAGTCCAGCAGCAGAATGGAGTTCTTGGTAACGATGCCCATCAGGAGGATCATGCCGATCATGGCGGTGATATCCAGGCTTTTGCCGGTGACCAGCAGGGCGCCCATGGCCCCCACCAGGGAAAGGGGGAGGGCCAGCATGACGATCAAGGGCTGGACGAAGGAACCCAGTTGCGAGGCCAGCACCATGTACATAAAGAGGACCGAAAGGGCCATCACGAAATAGAGCGACCGGAAGGACTCCTGCATCTGCCGGCTCTGTCCGGTGAACCTGAAGCTGACCCCGGGGGGCAACAGCTCCCCTTCCAGCCGCTTCTGCACGTCGGCGATGACATCGCCCTGGGGCCGGTCCTGGATGGCGCCGCCGACCATGATCTGGCGCTGGCGGTCCAGCCGGTTGATCTCGAAAGGCTCGGTAGACGGCACCAGGTTGCTCACGGCCGCCAGGCGCACCGGAGCGCCCTTGGTGGCAGAGGCCATGGGCAGGGAAAGGATATCCATCGCCCGCTGGCGGTCTTCTTCCCGCAGGCGGACGATGATATCGATGTCTTCCGCCCCGTCCCGGAACTGGGACGCGGTCTCTCCGTAGACCAGGTTGCGCACCGTGGCCCCGACAAAAGCGGTGGATAACCCCATCTCCGCCGCCCGAGCCCGCTCCACCTCGATCCTCAAAGCCGGCCGGGGCGGCTTGACGTTCCGGTCGACATCGATAGCCCCGGGAACCTGGGCGATGGCCCGCGCCACCTGGATGGAGGCAGCGTCCAGGTCCTCCAGAGAGCCGTTGCTCTGGACCGCCACCAGGATGGGCCGCCCCCGGACACTGACCGCGCCGGTGAGGCTGCCCGTCAGGCTGGCCATCTGGCTGCTGTATCTGATTCTGGTGTTCGGGTCGAGATTCGCCAGCTTGGCCCTGAGCCTCTGCTGCACCACGCGGACTTTGCCCCGCTCTTTCAACCTCACCGAAATGCTGCTTTCCTCCGGCCCGGAGCCGCTCCCCACCCTGGCCAGGAGGTGGGCCACCTCGGGTTCCTCGCGGATGCGCCGCTCGGCCTCCAGGGCGATGCGGTCCGAAGTCTCCAGGGTGGTGCCGGGCGGCTGCTGCAGTGATATTTCAAAATAGCCCTGGTCCATGTCGGCGGCGAAACCCTGCCCCACCCTGCCGGTCATGAAGAGGCTGCCGGCGAAGACCGCCACGGCGACGCCGATGACCACCAGCCGGTGGCCCATGGCCCAGGACAGAAAGCCGCGGTAGCCCCGGATAAGGAGGCTCAAAGATAACCCTTTCGACAGTTTGCCGCCCCGGCCGCGGGGGTCAAAGCGGGAAGCCAGCATGGGCGCCAGGGTGAAAGCCTCGAACAGGGAGATAAACACCGCCAGGGAAACGGTTATGCCGAACTGCTTGAACAGCTTGCCGATCATTCCCGTGGCGAAGGCTATGGGCATGAACACGGAGACGATGGAAAGCGTCATGGCCAGCACGGCCAGGGCTATCTCGGCGGTGCCCCGTCCCGCCGCCGTCCTGGGGTCCTCCCCCTTTTCCAGATGGCGGAACATATTTTCCCGGACGACGATGGCGTCGTCTATCAGCAGGCCGATGCACAGGGAAAGGGCCAGCAGGGTGATCATATTCAGGCTGAACCCGAGGAGGCTGATGGCCCAGAAGGTGCCGATGACAATCACCGGCAGGCCGATCACCGTGATGAAGGTCATGCGCCAGTTGAGGAAAAAGAGGAATACCACAAAGCAGGCCAGCAGGCCGCCCAGCAACAGGTCGCGGAGGGTATCATCCACCGACGTCCGGATGAACTCGGACTCGTCTCGTGTGACCACCAGGTTCAGATTGGGATTCTCATCAAGGATGTTCTTCAGAAGCTCGTTGGTCCGGGCGGCCACCTGGAGGGTGTTGGTGCCCGACTGCTTGCGGACCATGACCAGGACGCTGTCCTGGCCATCGAGACGGGTGTAGCTCCGGGCCACCCGGAAACCGTCCTGGACCAGGGCGACATCCTTGACCCGGACGGCCACCCCTCCCCTGTTGAACACCACGGCGTTGCCAATTTCATCAATGGTCTTGAAGTTACCCGGGGTGCTCAGGGTCAGCTCCCGGTTGTTGTCCGTGACCAGGCCGCCGGGGACGTCCAGATTCTCGGTCCTGATGGCGGCGCTCACCTGCTGGGGCGACAGCCCCAGGGCCTGGAGGCGGTCCAGGGAGAGGAGCACCTGGATTTCCCGCTGCCGGCCGCCATTGACGTCCACCGCCGCCACCCCATCGACCCGTTCTATCCGGGGGGCAACCCTCTCGTCGACGAACCGGCGCAGCGCCGTCTGAGACGTCTTGCCGCTGGCATCGGCCACGCTGAACATGAGGAAGGGCGACATGGAGGGATCGAAGCGGAGTACCAACGGGGCCTCCGCGTCTCTGGGAAGCCTCCGCTGCACCCAGGCCACCCGTTCTCGGACCTCATTCACCGCCTTGTCCACCGGGTAGTCCAGCTCATACTCCACCCGGATGGACGACGACCCGGCGCTGGAGGTGGACTCCACGCTTTTCACACCGGCCAGGGTGCTCATGGTCTCTTCCAGTATCTGGGTGATTTCCGTCTCCACGATCTCCGGGCTGGCCCCGGGGTAGCTGGTCCGCACGGTGACCACCGGCGTGGACGTATCGGGGAACAGGTCCACCGCCAGGCGGCTGTAGGCGATCAGCCCTACGACGATCAAGGCCGCCATGATCATGGTGATGAAAACGGGGCGTTTTATGGATACATCGGAAAGAAACATCGGACAAACCTCACGGGATAATGACTAATGACGAAGCGCTAATGACGAATCAATATCCATCCCGACGAGTCAGGACCATCAAGAATGAAAAAGGACTGTCTTTGCGAGGAGCAAAGCGACGAAGCAAGCCCCCAGTTGGCTGAACAGGCCGGGAGATTGCTTCACTTCGCTCGCAATGACATTTTCGTAGCAATTACGAATGACGAATCACCAGACCGGAGTGACGAAATTCGAATGACGAATGACACCAGATAAATTCCAATTTCCAAGCGCCAAATTCCCCACGATACCGGAACCTGAAGTTTCAATCACCAAAGCGCGCCCTTGCGCCCGGTTTGGAACTTGAAACTTGGTTCTTGGAATTTGTTTGGTCATTCGTCATTCGGACTTCGTCATTTTTCCTTGATTCGTCATTCTTCATTTCTCCGGCAGCGTCACCGTTACAAACATCCCGGGGACCAGGGGAGAACCGGGGCTGACCGTAACGTAGACGTCAAAAGTCCGGGTCGTGATCTTCACCGCCGGGGCCAGGGAGGCCACCTCCCCGCGCACTTCACCGGCCTGGCTCCCCCAGATGGCAATGGAGACCGGCATTCCCTTGTTAATCATCCCCAGGGCTTTTTCTTCCACCGACAGAACTACTTCCACATCCTGAGACACGATGGTGGCTATGGCCGAGTTGGTCAGCGCCAGGGCGCCGGGGGCGAAATCCCGGGTGGACACAAACCCGTCTACCGGAGCGATCAGGAAGGCCTCCGCCCGCGTGGCCCGGGACAGCTCCAGGGAGGCCCGCGCCTGCGCCACGTCGGCCCGGCTCTTGGCCAGGTCGTATTCGGTGTACGGGGCTTTGGCCAGGTCCAGTTTCGCCTGGGCCGAGTTGATGGCGCTTTGCCTCTCGGCGACGTCCGAGGCTTTCGGCTTGGCCGTCAGCGCCTGCAGTTGGGCCACCGCGGCGTCCACATCGGCCCTGAGCTGGGCCAGTTCCTCCAGCATCGGCGGCGCTTTCAGGGCCTCCAGCTTGTCAGCGGCTATCTGTATCTTCTGGTCGTAGATGCTCAATACCCCTGACCGCATTTCGGGCGTGTAGTTCGGCAGTTTCCCCGCGCCCGCCGCCCCGATCGGATTCAGACTGATGTCCGACAGCGACTCCTGGTAAGCCCTGTCCCTCTTGGCCGCCTCCAGGTCGTTTTCCGCGGCCTTGATCTGCTCCCTGGTCGGGCCCGCCAGCCGCTGGTCCAGCTTCGCCCGGGTTTTGGCCAGATTGGCCTCGGCCGCCGCGATCTGCTCGCGCGTTGGTCCGGACAGCAGGGCATCGAGTTTCGCCCTGGCCGCATCCAGGTCAGCCTGGGCCGCGGCTATCTGCTCCGGCCGCGCCCCCGCCTCGAGCTTCCTCAGGTCGGACTCCCTGGACGCCAGGACGGCCTCGGCCTGTCTCACCTGGGCGTCCAGAAGCGTGTGGTCCAGCACCGCCACCACATCCCCGGCCTTCACCCGGTCGCCCACGCGGACGCGGACTTCTTCGATCCGGCCCGAGGTCCGGGGAGTGATCGCCACGGTATCCCTCGCCCTCACCTCGCCCGCGTAGCTGCGCAACGAGATCGGGGCCGCCGCCGGTTTCGGGACCTCCGCCGTCGTGGGGGGCGATGCCTGGGGTCGGGACGGCCCCGGGTTTCCCTTCGCAGCCGGCGCCGCCACCACCCCCGCCGCCGCAGCGGCCGCGGCAGCCGGCTCCGGTTGGCCGCCCCGCTGGCAGGCCAGCAGCAGGAAGGGCAATACAACTAACAACAACATTACTGTGCGGTTGACCCAACTGAGACGGATATTCACCTGGCGCCGGTCCTCCTGGATGCAAATTTGCCGATAATCTTACAACGACACTCGTGGGGAAAAGTTACCTTCCCACCTGAATTCACTATATACTATGGAAGGAATAATATCAGAAGCGGACAGGCAAATCAACCGGTAGCAGCCGGCAGTCGGCAGCCGGCAGCCGGCAGGGGCGGCCGTGCAACGTGCCCGTACGGGGCGGGGAATCTTCAATCTGAATCCGGAATGTGGAATCCCTTCCGGGGCGGGCAGGAATCTTGAATCTTGAATCAACAATCCGCAATCCTTGATTGACAACGATTCGGGGGTTGTGTTACATTTTGCCCGTCGGCAACGTAGCTCAGTGGCAGAGCAGGGGACTCATAAGCCCTTGGTCAGTGGTTCAAATCCACTCGTTGCCACTCCCGCGTTCTGAGTTTGTTGAGTTCCTTGAGTTCTTTGAGTTCGTGTGATACTTGGCAACCCAATAACCCAATAACTCAATAACTGAAGGAACTCGTCAGCTCCTGAACCCCAGTATCTGTCTGGTCTCCTCCGGCGTGGCGATATCGCGGCCCAGCTCACAGGCGATGGTGGTCACCTTGCGGATGACATCGGCGCAGCTTTTGATCCTTTCGTCTTTGTGCGGATACATGAAGATCGTATCTTCCATGCCGATGCGCACACAGTCCGCCCCCAGCATGATGGCCTCGATCACGATGGGCAGCCAGTTGTGCCCGCCCACCGTCGCCCCCACGATGGACTCTTTGGGCAGGGTATTGAGCATGGACATGTAGTAAAGCCGGCCCCAGGGCTCGGGTGAAACAGGGGCCGAATAGTCGTAGCCGTGATAGCCCATGATCAGGTTCATGACGTAGGGCTTTTCCAGGAGGTTGTCCCGCAGGAGCCAGTCCTGGACGTGCCGGGTGCACATATAATGGTGAATCTGGAACTCCGCCCGGATGCCCCTCTTCTGCAAGTAGTCCACCTGGTCTCTCACGCCGGGTTCGTCCATGACGTAGCCCACGGAGCGGTTGTAGGGGGCGATGACCACGGAATGGATGTACTGCCGGCCACGCCGCTTGCCTGCTTCCAGGAGGGGTTCGACCAGCGAGGCCAGGGCGGCCCCTCCCTTTTTGCTGTGGTCGACATGCCCGGTGTGGGAAAAGCACATGTCCGGACACTCGTCCAGAACCAGGTCCAGGGCTTTCAACGTCAATTCCGCGTTGGTGGTAGGCGCCCCCTCCGAGTCCCGGAGGTGGACATGCCACATGGTAGCGCCCAACTTGTAGGACTCGATGACGTGGCGCGTCACTTCTTCCACGGTGTAGGGCTGGTTGGAGTTCTGCACCCGTTTGATGAAGGCCCCGGTGGGCGCCACGTTGATGACCAACTTCTTGTCCATGGTGCGGTCGGGCGGGTCGAGGTGGATGGGGGTGATCCAGTTGAGAAACTTTTCGCGCTGGGTTTCGAGGACCATACAAGCCTCCTTCAAAGAAATGAAGAATGACGAAGCCCGAATGACGAATCAATCTGTCATGCTTGGCCGGCCAAGCACCATGAAGCATGAAAATGGCTGCGCCATCTGTCATTCTGAGCGAAGCGAGCGTAGCGAGCGTAGTCGAAGAATCCTTC